>DASXBA010000033.1:0-26563 GCA_036406475.1 Thermoleophilaceae bacterium
CACACCCGGTGCAGCCTGATGTGGGGCGGGACACCGACGCTTCGTAGCCGCCGTTGCAACCGACACGTGCCGAAGGGCCGCTATCGCTGCGGACCGCAGCGGGCCGACCTCAAGGCCCTGGTGCGTCGTTACGGCGGCCGAGTACGCGGCTTCCGCGGCACCTTCTGCGGCAAGCGCCGCCGTCCACCGCGTCCCCGTCCGAACAATCCGGGAGACGATCAGCCGCCGTACACACCGCCGCCCTTCCAGTCGCCGTCGACATCCCCGTACACGCCCCCACCGGGGGTGAGCCTGCACAGCGTGTTCGTCTCCTTCGAGAACGGCGACGACGAGCAGCACGTCTATCTCAACGGCTCGCTGGTGGGGACCGCGGGATACGGTGAGGCCGCATCGTTCGACCTGGGAGAGCTGCAGGAGTCCGACCGCGTCACGGTCGAGGACTACAACAGCGACTCGGGCTACGCCTGGGGGTGGAGCATCTATATCGACGGCAGCCTCGCCTTCTACGAGCACGAAGGCGAGGTGGGCGTCTTCGGCGCCAACGGCGACGACCAGAACCACCCCTACCAGGTTGTTCGCAGCGAGACCATCGACCCGCTTGGGAACGTCTGGGGCTCGTACAACGCTGCGGGCTGCACTGGGTGCTAGCCCTGTGGCGCGCGTAGCATGAGTCGATGGCAGTGAGCGCCATCGAGCTCGAGGGCGTCGTCAAGCGCTTCGACGGCGAGACCGTGCTCGACGGGGTCGACCTCACCATCCCCGAGAGCGCGATCACGACGCTGCTCGGCCCGTCCGGCGCCGGCAAGACGGTGACGGTCAAGCACGTAGTGGGACTGCTCAAGCCCGACGAGGGCACCGTCCGCGTCGACGGGCGCGACCTGAGCGAGATGTCCGACGACGGACTCAACGAGCTGCGCCGCAAGATGGGCGTGGTGCTCCAGGGCACCCTTCCCTTCACCTGCGGGCTGTTCTACTCGCTGAGCGTCTACGAGAACGTGGCCTTCCCGCTGCGCGACCGGACCAACTGGTCCGACGAGCACATCCGCAGCGTGACCATGGAGCACCTCGGCCAGGTGGGAATGGCGGACCGCGCCGAGGCCATGCCGAACCAGCTCTCGGCGGGCATGACCAAGCGGGTCGCCCTTGCGCGGGCGCTGGCGGTCGAGCCGCGGATCCTGATCATCGACGACTTCGACAGCGGCATCGACGGCGTCCGCCTCGCCCTGACCTGCGAGCTGCTCCAGGAGCTCCAGCTGCGCACGGGCGCCACCTTGCTGCTGTCGACGCACCACATGGACGCGGCCCGCCGGCTCGCGGACCACGCGGCGGTGATCCACGAGGGCCGCATCGTCGCGTCGGGCGACGCCGACGACATCTTCACCTCGGAGGACGCCACGGTTCGCCAGCTCGTGAGCGGCGCGACCGAGGGGCCGATCCAGCTCAGCTGACGCGTCGGGAATCGACGGTGCTCACCGCCGTCTGGCTGCCCGGCCGAGGCCGAGCGTCCCTCAGTAGTCCCTATAGGGGCAAGCGAGGGACGTTGGGCAACACCAGAGCTAGCAGGCGACCTGGGCTGTCATAGACGCGATCGCTGTCGATCCGGCGCACCGTCCAGCCCGCGCCCTCCCAGATCGCCTGCTTGCGCGCATCCTCACCGGCATCGAGGTGGAAGGGACCGCCATCGATCTCGATGATCAACCGCTCCGCCGGCCAGCTCAGATCCGCCTCTTCGCCGGCCACGTCGCAGTTCAGCCGGGGAAGGAGGAGTCCGGCGTCGCGAAGAACCTCGAGCGCACGGACCTCGGCCCCACTCCTAGCGCGCTCGAGCGGCAGCCCCGAATAGCTCGAGATAGCCGACGCGAGCCGCGCGCTGCCGCGCAGTCCGCGGCCCAGTGTGTCGGCGATAACGCCCAGCGTTGCCAACTCGAGCCGGATCGCTTCGCGAAGCGCGCGCCGTAGCGCCCTATCGCTTACGCGAGCCGCCAGGTCGACCAGCGTCCGGACTACCGAGGTGATCGGAACTCCCCGTCGTACGGTGGTCGCGCCATCGAGTGTCGAGCTTCGAAACACGAGCACGCCACCATGGCGACGCGGTCCGCCCCTACCGTGCCGCGTGACCGTTTCGATCCCACGCGGGAGCCCCCAGAAACCCCAGGCGGCGCCCGCGCTCCAGTGGCTCAAGAAGCTGCCTGGAGCGGTCAGGGTCGCGCCCATCCAGCGCCCCCAGTCATCAACGAGCACTGGCGCCAGCGCGTACACACCCTGCTCCACGATCACGAGCCGGCCAGCGTCGACGCGGTGCTTGATCGCGCGGGGGCTCAGCCCGATGCCTTGGAGCTGCGCGCGGGTAACCCGATTGAACTGGCGGCCGGCAACCGCGGCGATCCGAGCGTCCCTCACTACCCCCTATAGGGGCAAGCGAGGGACGTTCGCCCCCTAGGGCAGCAGCCCGCGAATCCGCTCGGTCAACGCCCGCAGGGCCTCCGCCGGGTCGCCCTCCAGCTTGACGCGCTCGGCCGGGAGGCCGTGGTCGCGCAGGGTCAGGAGGTCGCCGTCGGCCTGGGCGTTCTTGAGCTGGCCGAAGCTGTAGTCCTCGCCCGGCACGTCGACGTCCTCGGCCGCGTCGTGGGTGAGCTGGAGGAACAGGCCGACCGGGGGCCCGCCCTTGTGGAACTGGCCCGTCGAGTGGAGGAAGCGCGGGCCGTAGCCGAAGGTGGTCGTCGCCTTTGTGGCGTCGCGGATCGTGGTGCGCAGCTCGGCCACCGCCTCGTCGAGCTCCTCCGACGGCTGGACGTAGCCCATGATCGCCACGTAATGGGGCGGCGCGGCCTTGCCGAGCAGCTCGCGCAGGGCGTCGTCGTCGGCCTCCGGCAGGTCCGGCGGCTCCGGCATTGCGAGCACCTTTGCCGTGTTGTCCTTGGCCTCCTGGACGTTCGGCTGGTTGAACGCGTTGATCCCCAGCACCCAGCCGGCCACGGCGGTGGCGAACTCGGCGAAGAAGAAGATCCGTCCCAGGTCGGACGCGCCGTGCACGGGCATGGTCACGACCGGGTGGCCGGCCTTCATCAGCGCCTCGACCTTGGCCTCGTTGTCGGGATCGGGCTCGTCGGCGTTGCGCAGGTGGGCGAAGACACGGTCGTCGCCGTAGACGTCGGGGTCGCCCACGGGCTCGTCGGCCACCGGCAGGATGCCCGTGCCCTCCTTGCCGGTGGACTCGGCGATCAGCTGCTCGACCCAGAGGCCGAAGCTGGCGATCGGTTCGTCGACGATGAACGTGACCTTGTCGTGCTTCTGCTGCGCGAGGCCGCCCATCGCGATCCCCAGCCAGAGGCCGGAGTTGCTCGCGGTGTCGTCGAAGTGGGCGCAGTTCTGCTCGGCGACCTGGGCCCGCTGGAGCATCGCCTCGACGTTCACCCCGGCCAGCGCGGCCGGGACCAGCCCGAAGTACGAGAGCACCGAATAGCGGCCGCCGATCTCCGAGTCGTTCTCGAACACGCCGCGGAAGAGCCGGTCCGTGGCCTCCTTCACGAGTGGCGAGCCGGGGTCGGTGACGGCGACGAAGCAGTTCCCGTTCTGTCCCGTCTTCTCGTAGAAGTGCTTCATGTGGGACAGCGTCTCGATCGTCCCGCCCGACTTGGAGGAGACGACGAAGAGCGTGTTGTCGAGGTCGATCCTCCCCTCCACCTCGAGGATCGCGCCGGGGTCGGTGGAGTCGAGCACGTGCAGCTTGGGTGAGCCCGGGATCTCGCCAAAGGAGCGCCGGATCACCTCGGGACCGAGGCTCGAGCCGCCCATGCCCAGCAGCACCACGTCGCTGAAGTTCGAGCACTGCTCGGCGAAGTCCCGCAGGTCCTCGGCGTGCTCGAGCATCTTCTCGCTGATCGTCAGCCAGCCGAGCCTGTCGCCGATCTCGGGGCCGGGGCCGCCCCACAGGGTCTCGTCCTTGCCCCAGACCTTCTTGGCCACGCCCTCGCTGGCGGCCTTGGTGCCCAGCTCGACGAGGTGCGGCTCGAGGTCGTCGGGGATCGACGACCGGAGCGTGGGCGGC
Source organism: Thermoleophilaceae bacterium (assembly GCA_036406475.1). GTDB lineage: Bacteria > Actinomycetota > Thermoleophilia > Solirubrobacterales > Thermoleophilaceae > DASXBA01. The sequence continues at coordinate 4,049 of DASXBA010000033.1, forward strand.
CGGCCGGTGACGATCCCCTCGCGGACCGACTCGATCCCGGCCACCATCTTGTCGAACGGCTCGACGAACTTGGCGATCCCGTCGCGCAGGAGCTTGTCGGTGACGTCCTTCATGTCGATGCCTGCGTCGGTCAGCGCGGTGAGGTCGTCGGTCGGGTCCTGGTCGGCCGTGGCGCCCTTGATCTCGGACTTCTCGGCCACGGCCAGGAGCGTGGGCATCGGCATCGTGTTGACCGTGTCCGGGGCCACCAGGTCGTCGACGTACTTGGTCTCGGGGTACTGCGGGTCCTTGACGCCGGTGGACGCCCAGAGCGGCCGCTGTACCGGGGCGCCCGCCTCTCGCAGGTCGGCGAACGAGTCGCCGCGGAAGAGCTCCTTGAAGCGCTCGTAGGCGGCTCGAGCGTTTGCGACGGCGGCGACGCCGCGAAGGTCCTCGCGGTCGAGCTCGGCCAGGCGCTTGTCGACCTCGGTATCCACGCGGGAGACGAAGAAGCTCGCCACGGAGTGCACGTCGAGCGACTCTCCGGCGTCCTTGCGGCGCTTCATGCCGCGGATGTACGCCTCGGCGATGGCGGTGTAGGACTCGACCGAGAACAGCAGCGTGACGTTGATGTTGATCCCCTCGAAGATCGCCTCCTCGATCGCGGGCACGCCCTCGTCCGTGCCGGGGATCTTGACCATCAGGTTGGGCCGGTCGACCCGCTTCCAGAAGTCGCGCGCCTGCTCGAGCGTCGCGTCGCTGTCGTGGGCCACCGAGGGCTCGACCTCGAGCGAGACGAAGCCGTCCTTGCCGCCGCTCTCCTGGTGGACGCCCGAGAGGACGTCGGCGGCGAGCTGCACGTCCTTGATCGCCAGCTCCTCGTAGATACCGGCGGCGTCGAGCCCCTTCTCGGCCAGCTCCCTGACCTGGTCGTCGTAGTCGGTGGAGCCGAGGATCGCCTTCTCGAAGATCGCCGGGTTCGAGGTGACCCCCCGCAGCGAGTCCTCGTCGACGAGCCGCTGGAGCTCGCCGCACTCAATCAGGCCGCGCCGGATCTGGTCTAGCCAGACGCTGGTGCCGGCCTCGGTCAGCGCCCTGAGACGCTCGTTGACACCTGCGCTGACTTCCATGGCTTCTCCTTTCTAGGCGCGGGCGGCCACCCGCTCGACCACGGCCTTGCCGCGCTCGGCGACGTTCTCGGCCGTGAAGCCGAAGTGCTCGTACAGGTCCATCTGGGGGGCGGAGGACCCGAAAGTGGTCATACCGATCGACTCGCCGTCCTCGGTCACCCAGGTGCCCCAACCAAGGGTAGAGGCAGCCTCCACGCTCACCCGCGCGCGAACGGCCGGCGGCAGGACCTCGTTGCGGTAGTCCTCGTCCTGCTCGGCGAACGCGTCGAGGCAGGGCGCCGAGACCACCCGTGTGGCGATCCCGTTGGACTCGAGGAGGTCGGCGGCCTCGTTGCAGATGTGCACCTCCGAGCCGGTGCCGACCAGGATCAGGTCGGGCTCCTCCTCCTTGTAGGAGTGACGGAGCACGTAGGCGCCGCGATGGATCGCGTCGTCGGGCACCCCGCTCGGGTTCCAGACGGGCAGCCCCTGGCGGCTGAGCACGAGAGCAACTGGCGCGTCGGTCTGCTCGATGGCGAAGCGCCAGGCGAGCGCCGTCTCGTTCGCGCCGGCCGGCCGCACCGCGTAGGTGTTGGGCTGCGCGCGGAGCGTGGCGAGCTGCTCCACCGGCTGGTGCGTCGGGCCGTCCTCGCCGAGCCCGATCGAGTCGTGCGTGAAGACGAAGATCGAGGGCAGGTGCATGAGCGCGGCCAGCCGCACCGCGCCCTTCATGTAGTCGAGGAAGTTGAAGAAGGTCGAGCCGAAGGCCCGGAGCCCGTGGAGGTTGAGGCCGTTGACGATCGCCGCCATGCCGTGCTCGCGCACGCCGTAGTGGACGTTGCGACCGCTGTAGTCGTTCCGCTCGACCGAGCCGCCGTCCTCGATCAGCGTGAGGGTGGACGGCTCGAGGTCGGCCGAGCCGCTGATCAGGTTCGGCACGCGCTCCGCGGCCCACTGGATCACCTCCTGCGACGCCTTCCGGGTGGCGATCCGGCCGACCTCCGGCCGGAACTTCGGCACTTCCTGGTCCCAGCCTTCGGGCAGCCGGCGCTCGATGACCAGCGACAGCTCCTCCCACAGCTCGGGGTTCTGCGAGGCGTACGACTCCGCGAGCTGCTTCCACTCGGTCTCGGCCTCCCCGCGCCCCGCGGCCGCCTCGCGGAAGTGGCTGAGCGCCTCGTCCGGCACGAAGAAGTCCGGCTCCGCCGGCCAGCCGTAGGCCTCCTTCGTGAGCTTGACCTCCTCCTCGCCGAGCGGCGAGCCGTGCGCCTTGTTCGTGTCCTGGAGGTTGGGCGCGCCGTAGCCGATGTGGCTTCGCAGCACCACGAGCGAAGGCCGGTCGGCCACGCCCTTGGCCCGCTCCACCGCCGCCTCGAGACCCTCCACGGACAGGTCCTCGCCTTGGTCGTGCACGTCCCAGCCGTAGGCCTCGAAGCGCTTGCCCACGTCCTCGGAGAAGGCGTCCGAGGTGGGGCCGGCGAGCTGGATGTGGTTGTTGTCGTAGAAGACGATCAGCTTGCCCAGGCCGAGGTGCCCGGCCAGGGAGCAGGCCTCGGATGCAACGCCCTCCTGGATGTCGCCGTCGCTCGCGATCACGTACGTGTTGTGATCGATCAGCTGCTGCTCGGGCCGGTTGTAGCGGGCGGCCAGCATCGCCTCGGCAAGCGCCATCCCGACCGCCATCGAGATCCCCTGGCCGAGCGGGCCAGTGGTGGCCTCGATCCCCGCCGCCTCCCCGTACTCGGGATGGCCGGCCGTAGCGGAGCCGAGCTGGCGGAAGCTCTTCAGGTCGTCGAGCGTCAGGCCGTAGCCGGCGAGGTAGAGCGTCGAGTAGAGAAGCATCGAGGCGTGGCCGGCGGAGAGGACGAACCGGTCGCGGTCGAACCAGTCCGGGTCGGCCGGGTTGTGCTTCATGACCCGCGTGTAGAGCGTGTAGGCGACGGGAGCGAGCGCCATCGGAGCGCCAGGATGGCCGGAGTTGGCCTTCTGCACGGCGTCCATCGACAGCGTGCGGATGGTGTTGATGCAGAGCTCGTCGAGCGTCCGCGTGTCCTCTTGCGTGGTCGTCATCTAGCTCCCTCTTTATCCGTGCTCCGCCGTGGCCTCCGCAGTATCCCTTTCCAACTCGTGGGCCGCGAGAAGGCCGGCGCCGATCACCCCGGCGTCGGCGCCGCCGCGGGCCAGGTCCACGGTCACCCGCTCCCAGAGGGCGGGCAGCGCCCGCGACGCGGCCTCCTCCCGCGCTCGCTGTATGAACAGGCCGGCGGCACGCGACAGTCCACCTCCGACGAGGATCTGCTCGGGCTCGAAGACGTTCACGAAGCCCGCGATGCCCACCCCCAGCCAGGTGCCGAGACGCTCGAAGAGGAGGCCCGCCTCGGAGTCGCCCTCCTGGGCGGCGGTCACCACCTCGCGGCCGCTCACGCGCCCCTGTGCCTCGTAGATGCGGCCGAGCCTCGTGTCGGGCCGGGCCTTGCCGAGCTCGGTGGCGTCGCGCTCGAGCGCGGTCCCGCTCACGAGCGCCTCGAGGCAGCCGCGGTTGGGGCAGTTGCCCGGGCAGGGCGGGCCGTCGGCGATGATCGATACGTGGCCCAGCTCGGCGCCGAGCCCGTGCGTGCCGCGAAAGATCCGGCCGTCGACGACCACGCCGCCGCCCACGCCGGTGCCGAGCGTCAGCATCACCAGATTCCTGATCTCGAGCACCTCGGCCTCCGCCAGCCCGGCGCAGTTGGCGTCGTTGTCGACGTAGATGGGGACCCCCAGGCGGTGCCCCAGGACCTCCCGCAGCGGGATGCCGGCGAGGGGGATGTTCACGCTCGTGAGGACGGTGCCGGTGGCGAACTCGATCTGCGACGGCACTCCCACGCCCACCGCTGCGGGCTCGCCGACCCTCTCGGCGACCTCGCGGACACCGGCCTCGATCCCGTCGAGAAGGTGGTCGCTGCTGCTCGTGTCCGTGGGGTGCTCGACGACCTCGCGGGCCTCGGTCCCAACGACCGCGCCCACGGCGACCTTGGTGCCGCCGACGTCGACGCCGAGCACAGGCTGCTCCGATCCCACGCAGCCATTCTTTCGCAACGGCGCGCGCCCGGCGGTACGCTGGAACGGCTATGAGGGGCGGCATCGACCTCGGTGGCACCAAGATCCAGGCGGTGGTGGTCGACAACGACTCCGAGGTCGTCGGCCAGGCCCGGCAGCCGACGCCCACCAAGGGCGGCCCGGCGGCGGTGATCTCGCAGATGGCCGACACGATGAGCGAGGCGGCCGAGGCGGCCTCGATCGAGACCGGCGGGTTGCGCGGGATCGGCGTTGGCTCTCCGGGAGCGGTCGACGCCAAGGCAGGCACCGTGGCCGAGGCCCGCAACCTGTCCGACTGGGACGTCCCCTTCCCGATGGCCGCGGCGCTAACCGAGCTGCTCGGCGCTCCCGTCTACATCGGCAACGACGTCTCCGTGGCCGTGCACGCGGAGTTCGAGCTGGGCGCCGCCAAGGACGCAAAGTCGCTGCTCGGAGTCTTCTGGGGCACCGGCGTCGGCGGCGGCATCGTCCTCAACGGCAAGATGTGGGAGGGCCGCGGCGCCGCCGGCGAGATCGGCCACGTGGTGGTCAAACGGGGCGGGCGGCGCTGCACCTGCGGCCGTCGCGGCTGCATGGAGGCCTATGCGGGCCGCGGGTCGATGGAGATCCGCGCGCGTAAGCTCGTCGACAAGGGCCGGCACACCGAGCTGTTCGAGATCATGGAGAAGCGCGGCCGCACCCGGCTCCAGAGCGGCATCTGGGAGCGGGCGCTCCAGCGCAAGGACCGGATGGCGGTCCAGCTGATCGACGAGGCCATCAAGGCGCTCGGCGCCGGAGTGGCGTCGGCCGTGAACCTGCTCGACGTGGAGATGGTCGTGATCGGCGGCGGCCTTGGGACTCGCCTCGGCAAGCCTTACGTGAAGCGGATCGAGTCGGCGATGATGCCCCACCTGTTCGTCTCCGACCGTCCACCCGATGTGATGCCGGCGGCGCTCGGCGACCTCGGCGGCGCTATCGGAGCGGCGTTGCTGGTGCCGAAGGCCAAGAAGCGAACGCCGCGCCGGCCGAAGACGGCAACCGCCTAAGGCGCTCTGAGCGGCCCCGCGGGCTCGCGCGAGTATGCGAGCCTGCCCCGAACCCGAAGAGCGGAGGCCGCATGAGCAGCGACTACGACGTCATCATCCTCGGCTGCGGGCCCGCCGGCGGCCACTGCGCCGGCCGGCTGGCGGATGGCGGCCTCAGCGTGGCGATCGTCGAGCGCGAGCTCCTCGGGGGCGAGTGCGATTACTGGGCCTGCATGCCGTCGAAGACGCTGCTGCGCCCGGTGGAGGCGCTCCAGCACGCCCGCGAGGCGCCGGGCGCGGCCGAGGCGGTGCAAGGCGAGATCCACCCGCAGCCGGCGTTCGGCTGGCGCGACTACATGGTCTCCGACTACGACGACTCGGGGAAGAGCGGCTGGTACGAGGACAAGGGCATCGCGATCCTCCGCGGCGAGGGCGCCATCACCGGCCCGGGCGAGGTCTCCGTCGACGGCAGCTCCCACTCGGCGAAGGACATCATCGTCGCCACCGGCTCGCAGCCCGTCATCCCGCCGATCGAAGGCCTGCGCGAGCTCGAGGACGTGTGGACCAATCGCGAGGTGACCGGGATCAAGGAGGTCCCCGAGCGCCTCGTCGTGCTCGGCGGCGGCCCGGTGGGCGTGGAGATGGCTCAGGCGGTGTCGCGCTACGGAGCCTCGGTCGCGGTCGTGGAGGGGCAGGAGCATCTCCTTCCGCGCGAGCCCAAGGAGCTGGGCGAGAAGCTCGGAGAGGCCTTCGCCGCCGAGGGCATCGAGCTCTGCTTCGGCCAGCACGCCTCGTCGGTTGCGCTCGCGGACGGGGAGTACGTGGTCGAGTTCCCGGAGCGGGAGGCGCTGCGCGGCGACCGCCTGCTCGTGGCCACCGGTCGCAGCCCGCGCACGGACGGGATCGGCCTCGACAAGGTCGGGATCGAGCCCGGCAAGCGCGGGATCGAGGTGGACGGGACGATGAAGGCGGGCGAAGGCGTCTGGGCCATCGGCGACGTGACCGGCGTCTGGCCGTTCACCTACGTGGGCAAGTACCAGGGCCGGGTGGCGGCGGACAACATCCTCGGCAAGCCGCGGGAGGCCGACTACTCAGCGGTTCCCAGGGTCGTCTTCACCGACCCGCAGGCCGCCTCCGTCGGCGAGCCCGAGGACGAGCTGAGCGTGACGATCCCGCTGTCGTCGGTGCCGCGCACCTACACGTTCATCCGCGAGTACGCCGACAAGCCCTACTTCATGACGCTCGTCTCCGACGGCGAGCGGATCACCGGCGCCCACGCCCTCGGCCCGGAGGCGGGCGAGTGGCTGCAGCAGGCCACGGTCGCCATCCGGGCCAAGGTTCCCCTCGAGCTGATGGACGACGTCATCCAGCCGTTCCCCACCTTCTCCGAGGTCTTTCTCGACGCGGTGGGCGGGCTGCGCCAGAGCGCCGGCTAGGCGCCTAGGTCGGCTTGGTGGTCATCGCCCAGATGGCGATGCCGTAGCCGAGGATCAGCAGGGACACGATCGCCGCCGCGACCGTGCCGAGGGCGCCGGGATTGTCGGGCTGGCGGTTCACGCGCCGCAGCGCGAGCCCGGCGAGCACGGTCGCCACGATCAGGAAGAGCAGGCTGAAATCGGAGACGCCGTAGCCGACCCCGATCCAGGCGACGTCGTCCGGGGCGTGCTCCTTGCTCTTGACCCACTCCGCCCCCACCCGCATCACGATGAAGGCCGGGACCGCGCCGTAGAGAAGAGCCCTGAACGAGATCCGCTGCAGGGTGGCCCCGGTGCCGGTCCGGGACAGGACGACGGCGGCCACCGCGGCCACCAGGGTCCCGACCAGCAGCATCGCTCCCAGCACGTGGACGAGGAGGGCGATGTTGACGCTGTCGGCGCGGATCGTGGCCAGCATCACGCCCCCGGCTTGTAGATCATCACGACCAGAAGGGCGGCGACGGCCACGGTCATCACGGCGTAGGGGAGGCCGGCGCCTCCCCCGTCCCCTTCGCTGAGGCTGGTTCCAAGCCGGAAGCCCGCGAAAGCGGCTACGGCCCAGAGCACGATCGCGCCGATGACCCAGCCGTCGAACACCCCGTACTGGTCGAGGTCGATCGCGAGCCAGATGCCGAGCACGATCGTGCCGGCGCCGCCGACGTCCCAGAGCCGGCGTGCGAGCGGGACCAGCCGCAGCGCCGCGGCGCCGTCGGCGCCTCGCGCAGCCAGCAGCACGACCGTGAAGACCACCACCGAGCCTACGATCGCGAACGCCGACAGCACATGCAGGAAGAGCAGCCAGTCGTACCGGGTCACGCGGGCCCGAGAGTACCCCTCGGCCCCGACGCCGCGGCGGGACATCCGCCTAACTCGCGGCCCTGACGCTCATCGATGCCGGCCGGCCGCCGATCACGCTGATGTGGCTCCCTCCGTGCGCGCCCTGCTGCTGCTCGTCGTGCTGGCGCTTGCGCTGCCCGCCGGCGCGAGCGCCGCGACGTACGGGCCGTCGTCCGGCCACGTCTTCAACTCCGGGATCGGGGGCTACGGGCCGGGCTCGCCGGATGCCTTCGGCCGCCAGGCCGGCAAGCACCCTGCCGTCTTCCAGTACTTCGTCAACTGGCGCGCGGGCCGCTCGGACGTGCACTGGCTCGAGGGGCTCTTCGCAAACAGCGACCGCGCGCGCTCGCGCGTGATGCTGGCGGTCTCGACCGAGACGACCAGGCTCACGCCCGCCCGGATCGCGCGCGGCGACGGCGACCGCTTCCTCCTCGAGCTCAACCGGATCACGACCGAGCACGGCCACCCGACCTACCTCCGCCTGCTCTCGGAGATGAACAACGGCAACAACCCCTATGCGGCCTACGACGTGCACGGCCACTCCCGCGGCCGGGCGTACTCGACGGGCCAGTTCAAGCGGGCCTGGCGGCGCGCGGTGCTGGTGATCCGGGGCGGCGACGTGGGCGTCATCGACGCGAAGCTGGCGCGCCTTCACATGCCGGCGGTTCGAACAGGCGAGGAGGAGCTCGGCAGGCCCAGGGTGGCGTTCATGTGGGTTCCGCTCACCTACGGCAACCCCGAGATCCCCAAGAACCACCCGAAGCACTGGTGGCCGGGATCGCGCTACGTCGACTGGGTGGGCACCACCTGGTACTCGCCCTACCTCGCGGTCAAGGCGATCGCCGGCTTCTACGGCTACCGGCTCTGGCGCCGGAAGCCGTTCGTATTCGGCGAGTACGGCGTCTGGGGCGCCGAGAGCACGCGCTTCATCCGGCTCTTCTTCAAGTTCGTCCGCGGCCACCGGCGCGTCAAGCTGATCTCCTACTACCAGTCGGCACTGCTCAAGCGCGAGTTCCGGCTCTCATCGCATCCGCGCTCGCGCTCGGCGCTCCGGCGCTCGCTGCGCTCGTCGCGCTACCTCGGCTACGCGCCCGAGTACCGCTAGCGCGGACTCGTGAGCCACGTCACAGACAGTCCCGGCCGCGGCCGGGAAGATCCGCGCATGTCGACGCTTACCCGGCCGGCGAAGCTGCAGCCACTCGAGGAGCACGCCGACCCGACGAGCGTTCGCCGCCTCGAGGCGACCGGCGTCGGCGAGGGCTGGCAGTGCCTGCATCTCGGCGAGCCCGGAAGCGCGGTGGCCGACTGGCTGGCCGAGCAGGTCGGCCCGGGCGGCAGCGTCGAGGTCGTGTCCGACGACCTGGTCGAGCTCGAGCGGCCGGCGGACTCGCTCGACCTGATCCACACGCGCTGCGTCCTGATGCACGTGCCCAACCGCCGGCGGGCGCTCAAGCAGATGGTCGGCTGGCTCAAGCCGGGCGGCTGGCTCGTGGTGGAGGAGCTCGACTGGATGGCCGCCCTGAGCGACCCGGACGCCGACCGCGTCGCTCTGTTCGAGGCGCTGCGCGAGGCGCTGCCCGGTGTGGACTTCGAGTCCGGCCGCGCGCTGCTCGGCGACCTGAGCCGAGCGGGCCTGATCGACACGACCGCCGACGTCCGCGTGGACGTGATCGAGGGCGCCACGCCGCTTGCCCGCTGGGAGCAGCGCTCGGTTCGGGCGCTCGCGGGCGAGGCGCTGAGCGCCGGGACCGCGAGCGAGGACGAGGTCGACCGCCACCTCGCCCGGCTCGACGACCCGAACTACCGCGGCCTCGGCTTCACCTGGGTCGGCGCCTGCGGGCGGCGCGACTCGACGGCTTTCTCAGTCCTGTAGGAACACGACGGCGTTGTTCCACGGGTCGCGCAGCAGGAGGCCATCGTCGCGCTCCTCGCTCTCGACGCCGGCGTCCTCCACCCGCCCGCGCAGCGCCGCGAGCGAATCCGGATCGAGGATCACCGTCCACAGCTCGAGCCCCACCGACTCGGGCGGCGCGGGCGGCACGCCCTCGCCGCGCCAGGTGTTGAAGGCCAGGTGGTGGTGATAGCCCCCGGCCGAGACGAACGCGGCGGTCGGGAAATGGGTCATCACGTCGAAGCCGACCACGTCGCGGTAGAACGCGAGACCGCGCTCGACGTCGCCAACGTGCAGGTGGACGTGGCCGACCACGAGCCCGGGATCGGCGTGCTCGCGCGGGTCCTGCCCCTCGACCAGCGCGAGCAGGTCGGGCATGTCGAGCGGCTCGGGCCCGATGGTCCTGGGATCGCTCAGGTCGCCCCAGCGCTCGCGGCCGCGGTCGGCGGCGAGCTCGATGCCGTTGTCGTCGGGGTCGGGCAGGTAGATCGCCTCGGAGATCCCGTGGTCGGACGCGCCGCTCACCGGCGTGCGGGTGGCGATGAGCCTCTGGGCGGCCCGCGCCAGCTCCTCTCGCGAGGGGTGAAGCAGCGCGTAGTGGTAGAGGCCGGCGTGGCGCCCGGCCCGGTGCGCGTCCGGGTGCTCCTCCAGAAGGACGAGGTCCTCACCGCCCGCCCCCATCGCGGCCGAGCCGTTGTCGCGCCGCTGGAGCCGGAGCCCCAGCGAGTCCTCGTAGAAGGGGACCGAACGCTCCAGGTCGGTCACCGAGATGTGCACGGGGCCCAGCCTGAGGTCGTCCGGGAGCTGATGGGCCACGTGCTCATGATGGCAAGCGGGAACCCGTTTCCTGCCCCGGCGACCGGGAACGCGTCCCGTACACCCGGATCAGGAGAAGTGATGGCTCAGACCAAGGCACAGCGCAGCGCAGCAGCCAAGAAGGCCGCGGCCACCCGGAAGCGGAACGCGGCCCAGCAGAGCGCGCGCCGCACCCGCAGCGCCGCCAAGAGCACGTCGAGCGACGTGTCGAGGGCGGTCGGGTCCGTACGCGACACCGCCGAGAAGGCCGTCGGCGCCGTGCGCGACCGCGCGGATGCCGAAATCACTCGGCTGAAGGGCGGCAAGAAGCGCCGCTGACGCGAGCCTCCACGGGCGCCGGGCCCACGCGACTGGCGCCTGTAACCAAGTTGGGGTACCTTCGAGCCGAGCGCAGGAGGGCGCTCCCCGACAAGGAGGTCGCGTGGACACAGAGCCGGCACCGACGTCGCACTGGTCGAAGGGCATCGTGGATGCCGCGGCCTTCAGTGCGGCCACGGAACGGGCGCTCGCGCATGGCGAGGACCGCGCCGTCGTGCTGATCCAGCTCGACGGCGCGACCGAAGTCGCCGTGGCGGCGGCCGAGGCACGGCTCCTGCGGACGGTCCGGCCGGGCGACCTCGTCGGTCGCCTCGCCGCCGACCGCTTCGCGGTGCTTGCCGAGACGAGCGGCGGCCGGACCGCCGGTACGCGCGTGACCCGGTCGCTCGCGACCCGCATCGGAGACCGCCTGGGCGAGCCCTTCCACGTGGGCGGCGAGACCATCACCATCGCTCCCCGCGTCGGCGTGGCCTTCGCCGAGGGCGACGCGGACACCGCCGTCAAGCTCCTGACGCGGGCAGAGGACGGCTTCTTGCCCTAGGAATCCAGGCCCTCGGGGCGAGGGATGCCGCTGCGCTCCTCGATCGACACCGAGTACGCGCGCGAGCGGAAGTGGAGGATCGGGTCGTCGGACGTCTCGATCCCGTCCGTGACGCGGGTGGGATCGAAGACGAGCACGTCGTCGCCCTGCTCGCGGCCCTCCTCGAACCCATCGAGCTCGAGCGTCCCGACCTCGATCGTCTCCCGCTCGTCGGGCCAGCGGGCCGTGGGGTCGTCGATCGGGTCGGAGTCGTCCGCAAGCTGTACCTGGAGGGTGAAGCGCACGGGCTCGCGCGCGAGCCGCTCGGCGATCTCGTCCTTCAGGTAGTCGCGCCCGCGCTCCTTCGCGTCGCCGCCGGAGAGCGTCTCCTCCCCCGCCGCCGGCAGCCAGCTGTAGCGCAGCCAGCGGCCGTTGCCGCCGGCGTCGAGCCACCGGAAGCTGTGGATTCCGTTGTAGCGGCAGGTCGCGTAGCTGGCGGGCGGCTTCAAGCCGAGGAAGGCCCGCGCCGCGGGCAGGGCCTCGCGGTGGGTGGCGAGGAACAGCGGAAGGCGCGGCGCGAGGCTGCCGAAGAGCGGCTTGCCGGCCTTCGTGAACTTGATGAAGTCCTCCGGCGTGCGCACGAAGAAGCGCGGCAGGGTCAGCGCCACCATGTCCGTCTTCGAGCCGTCGGGCAGGTAGAACTTGGTCGCCATCCCGCGGCCGTCCTGCCGGTAGTCCGGATGGTGGGGATTGCCGCTGCCGTTGGAGAACCGCACTGTCACGGGCACCCGCTCGCCCTGCATGTGAGCGGCCCGCGTCAGGCCCGCGGCCTCCGGGCCGGCCTCGAAGCTGCCCTTGCAGAGGATTCCCTTGGCGTGGACCGCCCGGTAGCCGGGGTGCTTGCCGCCGATCTGGTGGACGGCCTCGACTGCCTCTTCTGCCAGCGGGTCCACGCGCCAACCCTATTCTGGATGCGTGGTGGAGAACGGGGGCCGGGCCCGGGCGTTCGCGCCGGGACGCGTCAACCTGATCGGCGAGCACACCGACTACAGCGAGGGGCTCTGCCTGCCGTTCGCGATCGAGCAGGGGATCACGGTCACCGCCGAGCCCGGCGGAGCCGAGCCCGACGATCCGTTCGTGCGCGGCGCGCTCGCCGAGCTGGGTCTGCCGCCCTGCCGGCTGCGGATCGAGAGCGACCTGCCCCAGCGCGCGGGCCTCGCCTCCTCGGCTGCCTACAGCGTCGCCGTCTGCCTCGCGCTCTGCGCCGCGGCCGGCGCGGAGCCGCCGCCGGCGCTCGAGCTCGCCCGGCTCTGCTCGCGCGTGGAGAACGACTGGGTCGGGCAGCCGACAGGCCTCCTCGACCAGCTCGCCTGCCTCCACGGCGAGCCGGAGCACGCGCTGCGGCTGGACATGCGCTCGCTCTCCGTTGAGCCGGTGGCGCTGCGGCTCGACGGACACGTGCTGACCACGCTCGACTCCGGCGCCCCGCGCTCGCTGGCGGCGTCGGGATACGCGGAGCGGAGGGCGGAGTGCGAGCGGGCGGCGGCGGAGCTCGGCGTCCCGTCCCTGCGCGACGCAGGTGTCGAGGACGCGGGCCGGCTGTCAGAGCCCCTGGCCGGTCGGGTGCGCCACGTGGCGTCGGAGAACGCCCGCGTCGAGGCGATGGTCGCCGCTCTCGGCGCCGGCGACCTCGGCGAGGCGGGCCGGCTGCTCGACGCCTCCCACCGGAGCCTGCGCGACGACTTCGCGGCCTCCGTGCCCGAGGTGGAGGCGGCCGTGGAGCGCGCCGGGGAGGCCGGCGCCCTCGGCGCGCGGATGGTCGGCGGCGGCTTCGGAGGCCACGTGCTGGCGCTCTTCCCGCCCGAGTCGTCGTTGCCCCCGGACGCCCTGACTGTCCGCGCCGGACCGGGCGCACGCCTGCTGTAGGCTGCCGGGCTTGATGGACAGGCAGCTCGCTTACAAGAACCTCCGTACGGCGCTGATCGCCGGGGCGATCGCCCTCACGGTGTTCGCGGCCGCCTGGGTCTCCGGCCTCATCTACTGATGGCGGACGCCCAGGAGCACGCGGACGAGAACGTCCCGCCGCCCGGCGAGGCCGTCCACCTCCCCGGGCCGTCCTACCTCCCGGTGCTCACGGCCTTCGGGATCACGCTCGCCCTCGTCGGCGTAGTGGTCACCTGGGCCCTGACGGGCATCGGCGTGATCATCCTCGTCGTCGCCCTCGTGCGCTGGATCCGCGAGACGCGCGAGGACATCTCGGAGCTACCGCTGGGTCACTGACGGAGCAGTCGCCCACTAGCCTCGGTCGGGTGGAGGAGGACCCCACCACCCGCGAGCTGCGCGAGCGGCAGGCCGAGCGCGAAGCCGTCGAGCGCGAGGACGCGGACAGCGCCGACACCGACGAGGGGACCGCTCAGCACGAGCGCCGGGCAGACAAGGCCGAGTACCTGAAGGAGAAGCTGGAGGAGCGCTCGGACGCCGAGCGCGAGGGCGACTAGCTCGACGTCGCCTGCAGATCGCTCGGCAGCTCGCTGGTCGCTCCGGCCTGGACCCAGCAGCGGACGATGTCCCGCATCGACAGGACGCCGACCATGTCGCCGCCGTCGATGACCACGAGGTGGCGGAAGTTGCCCTTGACCATCGCCTCGGCCGCACGCTCGAGCGACCAGTCCGAGCTCGCGAACGTGAGCTGGGCGGAGAGGTGGTCGGCGACCTTCTCCTGGTCGGGATCCTCGCCGGCGCCGATCGACTGGAGGAGGTCGCGTTCGGTGATGATTCCCGGCCCCGGCTGCTCGGGATCGATGACCACGGCGGCACCGGTCTTGCGCTCCTTCATCGCGCGCGCGGCATCCCGGAGCGAGTGCCCCGGGCCCACGGTGAGCACCACCTTGCTCATCCCATCCCGAACCTGCATCCAGCGCCTCCTATGCTCGTAACGATCGGCGCAAAGTAGCCTACTGACCCGACGAGGACAAGGCGGGAGTCGACCTCGCGCCCCGACAGCCACTCTCAGTAGAGTGCGCGCCCGTGGCGGAGACCCCTCAGAACGGCGACAACGGGCACGAGGAGGGGCACCCGTTCGCGCAGATGATCGCCGTCGGCGTCGTCGCCGCGGTGATCGGCACCGCGGGCGCCCTGGCGATCCCCTGGTTCCCCACGAGCGCCGCCGGCTCCGCAGACAAGATCGACACCCTCTACGACGTCCTCCTGATCGCGTCGGTGCCGATCTTCGTGCTCGTCATGACCGTGGCGATCTACTCCGTCTGGCGCTTCCGCGCCCGACCCGGCGACACCCGCGACGGCGCGCCGATCCACGGCAACACCAGGCTCGAGGTCATCTGGGTCACGGTCCCGTTCATGCTCGTGACCGGCCTGGCGATCTACGGCTGGATCACGCTCAACGACATCGAGGCCAAGGAGCCCAACGAGCTGCTCGTGAACGTCACGGGGCAGCAGTTCACCTGGACGTTCGAGTACCCGAAGGAGCACGTGAAGTCGGCCGACCTGGTCCTGCCCGTCGACCGCCCCGTCCACTTCCGGATCCACACCAAGGACGTGATCCACTCCTTCTGGGTGCCCCAGTTCCGGCTCAAGTCGGACGCGCCGCCCGGCCTGACGACCCAGATCCGGGTCACGCCCAACCGGGTGGGCAACTACGAGGTGGTCTGCGCCGAGCTCTGCGGCATCGGCCACGCAACGATGCGCAACCCGGTCCACGTCGTGCCCAAGGCCAGGTTCACCGCCTGGCTCGCCAAGCAGAAGGGCGGCGGCGGCGGTGGAGGTGGAGGGCCGAACGGCAAGCAGCTCTTCGCCGCCAACGGCTGCGGCGGCTGCCACACCCTCAGCGACGCGGGCTCGAACGCCAACGTCGGGCCCAAGCTGGACGACATCGCCACGGCGGCCGCGAAGTTCGGCAAGCAGCGGCACGAGACGGCGAAGCAGTACGTGGCCGAGTCGATCCGCGACCCGCGGGCGTTCACCGTCCCCGGGTATCCGAAGAATGTCATGCCCACGACATTCGGCAAGGAGCTGTCGAAGGCGCAGGTCGATGCGCTGGTTGACTACCTTCTGAGCGTGGGCGGAGGAAAGAAATAGTGGCGGCGACGATTCATAGGGTCCGGGCGCCCGGCTGGTACCGGGCGGCGCTCGGCATAACCCTTGGCTTCGCCTTCGGCGCCGGGATAGTCACGCTCGTCCGCGCCCTCTACGGCTTCGACCCGGCCTGGGACGGCAACTCGGTCATCACCGCCGGCGCCCTGATCGCCGCCCCGCTCGGCTTCCTCGTGGGGATCGGATGCTTCGACTACTGGTTCTACTGGATCTCCGGCGGGCCGACCCGGCCCGAGGACCACTCCGGCCACGGCGCCAAGACCTGGAAGGACTACTTCCGGGTCAACACCGACCACAAGGTCATCGGGATCCAGTACATCTGCACGACCTTCTTCTTCTTCACCGCGGCCGGGCTGATGGCGATGGTGATGCGGGCGGAGCTGGCGCAGCCGGGCTCGCAGTTCGTCGACGCCAACACGTTCAACGGGCTCTTCTCCGTCCACGCCTCGCTGATGATCTTCCTGTTCATCATCCCGGTGTTCGCCGGGATAGCGAACTTCGTGATCCCGCTGATGATCGGCGCGCCGGACATGGCGTTCCCGCGGCTGAACGCGCTCTCCTACTGGATGCTGCCGATCGCGGGCGTGATGATGCTGTCGTCCTTCTTCGCCCACGGCGGCGCCTTCGCCACGGGCTGGACGGCCTACGCCCCGCTGTCCACCGAGACGCCGCTGGGCCAGAACTTCTTCACGGTCGGAGTCCAGTTCGCGGGCGCCTCGTCGATCGCAACGGCGCTCAACTTCCTGGTCACGATCATCACGATGCGCGCGCCCGGGATGACGTTCTGGCGCATGCCGCTGCTCGTGTGGGCCAACTTCACCACCTCGCTGCTCGTGGTGATCGCCACGCCGTTCATCGCCGGCTCGCAGTTCTTCGTGCTCTTCGACCGGACGCTCGGCACGCACTTCTTCAGCGTCGGCAACGGCGGCGACACGCTGATGTACCAGCACGTCTTCTGGTTCTACTCGCACCCAGCCGTCTACATCATGATGCTGCCCGGCTTCGGGATCATCAGCGAGGTCATCTCGGCCAACGCCCGCAAGCCGATCTTCGGCTACCGGATGATGGCCTTCTCGCTGGTGGCGATCGTGATCCTCGGCTTCACGGTCTGGGCGCACCACATGTTCGTCTCGGGGATGTTCAGCTGGCTGCGCGTCCCGATGATGATCACCACGATGCTGATCGCGGTGCCGACCGGCATCAAGATCTTCTCCTGGCTCGCGACCTTATGGAGAGGCGTGATCCACCTGAGAACGCCGATGCTCTTCGCGCTCGGCTTCATCACGATGTTCACGCTCGGCGGGATCAGCGGCATCATGCTCGCGGTCATCCCGTTCGACATCCACGTGTCGGACACGTACTTCGTCGTGGCGCACATCCACTACGTGCTGTTCGGCGGCTCCGTGTTCACGATCTTCGCCGGGATCTACCACTGGTTCCCGAAGATGACGGGCAAGATGTACGACGAGACGCTCGGCAAGCTCCACTTCTGGCTCTCGTTCATCTTCTTCAACGCCACGTTCGGGCCGATGCACATCGTGGGCATCGACGGCATGCCGCGGCGCGTCTCCGACTACGCGCAGCAGTACGCCACCTGGAACGCGATCATCTCGGTGAGCGCCTTCATCTTCGGGCTCTCGTTCCTGGTCTTCGTCTACAACATGATCTCGAGCTGGCGGCACGGGCCCAAGGCCGCCGCCAACCCGTGGCGCGCCCACTCGATCGAGTGGCAGGTGTCCTCGCCCCCGCCGATCTTCAACTTCGACGAGGTGCCGACGGTCGTCGGCGGCCCCTACGAGTACGGCGTCCCCGGCGCTGTGCACGCGGTCTTCAAGGAGAAGAAACCCGCGGCGGTGCCCGCGGGAGGCGGCGGAGCGCCACCACCTAACGAATGAGGGGCGTCCGCCACCAGCCCTCCGCCCGCCCCTGGGCGGCTGCGAACCTGCCCCTGGCGGCGTCCTCGCGCTCGCCAATGGGCTCCGGCATTGGCTGCGCCCTGCGTCCTGGCCAGGGTTGGTTCTCGCTCGCCCAAGGACGACCGGAGGACCGGTACCAGACGCCATGACCCGCATCCTCGTAGTGGCCAACGAGACGGTCGCAGGCCAGGCGCTCATCGACGCCGTGAAGAAGCACGGCGAGAAGGGCGACGTGAAGGTCCACGTGATCTGCCCCCAGAACGAGCCCAAGCACGGCTACGTGGTCTACGACACGCAGATCCGCGAGGCCGCGGAGAACCGGCTGAAGATGACGCTGGCTCTGCTGCACGAGGAGGGGATCGACGCCGACGGCGAGGTGATGGACCCCGACCCCTACGCGGCCGTGATGGACGCGCTGGGCGACCAGGACTACGACGCGATCATCGTCTCCACCCATCCGGAGACGCGCTCGGGCTGGCTCCGCCAGGGCCTGGTCGACCGACTCACGCGCGCGACGCGGCGGCCGGTCGAGCACGTGGTGGTCGACCTCGACGCCGAGCGCGACGAGACGCTGCGCACGCTGGTCGTGGCCAACCAGACCGTGGGCGGCGAGCCGCTGATGAAGCTGCTGCACGAGAAGGCCGAGGAGCGGCCGCGCCGCTTCATCGTCATCGCGCCCCAGAGCGGCGAGCCTGGGGCCGGCGGCGCGCACGAGCGCCTGGCGCACATGCTCAAGGAGCTCGAGGACGAGGGCCTCGAGGCGATCGGGCAGGTCATGCACCCGGACCCGTTCACCGCCATCCAGAACGCGGTCCAGTTCTACGCGCCCGACGAGATCGTCATCTCGACCTTCCCCGAGACCCGCTCCGGCTGGCTGCGCGCCGACCTCGTGGGCCGGGTCCAGGCGTCGACGTCGACGCCGGTCGAGCACGTGGTCAGCGACGTCGAGGAGGTGCCTTCCTGATGGAGGCCATAGGCGCCGCCGCCGTCGACCACGAGGCCGAGCACCACCACGGGCCGCCCCCGGCCAACGTCTCCTCGCGGGTCGAGGCCCAGTTCCTCGGGATGCTGCTTTTCATCATCTCGGAGATCATGCTCTTCGGAGCATTCTTCACGGCCTACTTCTTCCTCCGGGTCGTGAACCACGACCACTGGCCGCCCGGCCACGGCCTCCCGGTCAGCGTCGCCGCCGTCAACACGGCGATCCTGCTCTCCTCGAGCTTCACCATGCACTTCGCGCTCGAGGGCGCGCGCAACGAAAACCGAAACGCGCTCAAGGTCGGCATGGTCACGACCTTCCTGCTCGGGCTCACCTTCCTCACCGTGCAGATCAACGAGTACATCCACGTCGGCTTCGCGCCTCAGGACAGCGCCCAGGGCACGATCTTCTACTGCCTGACCGGCCTCCACGGCGCGCACGTCTTCGTGGGCCTCAACCTGCTGATGTTCGCCACGATCCGCTCCTTCCGCGGCCACTTCTCGGCCAAGGAGCATCGGGGCGTCGAGGTGCCGGGCATCTACTGGCACTTCGTCGACGTCATGTGGATCATCGTCTTTACGACGATCTACGTGCTCTAGCCAATGCTGAACCCGCTCCGGTCCGAGCAGGAGGCGTTCCGCTTCCTCCTGTATGTGGCCGCGACGTTCGCCGTGATCGTCGCCGCGGTGCTCATTCTGCGGGCGATCTTCTGAGCGGCTTCGCCGAGGACGTCGAGCTGGCCGAGCGCGCGGCTCGGGCGGCCGGCGAGGTGCTGCTCGCACGCTACGGGCGCCCGGTGGAGGGGCTCGAGCGCAAGTCGTCGGTCAACGATCCCGTGTCGGACGCCGATCGCGCGGCCGAGGAGGCGATCCGCGACCTGCTGGCGGCGGAGCGGCCCGACGACGGCCTGCTCGCCGAGGAGGGCTCGCGCGCGGATGCCGCCAGCGGGCGTCGCTGGGTGGTCGACCCCCTCGACGGGACCGTCAACTATCTCTACGGCTTCCCCGCCTGGTGCGTGAGCGTGGCGCTCCAGGACGAGCAGGGCGGCGCGGTGGGCGTGGTGCACGATCCGCTCCGCGGCGAGACCTTTCGCGCCAGCCGTGGGGACGGCGCCTCGCTGGACGACTCCGCCATCCGGGTGCGGCAGCGGGAAGACCTCTCGCGCGCGCTGATCGCGACCGGCTTCAGCTACGACCGCGAGCGGCGTGCCAGCCAGGCCGCGGTGGTCCAGCGCCTGCTCTCGCAGGTGAGGGACGTCCGCCGGGCCGGGGCGGCGGCCCTCGACCTCTCCTGGCTCGCCGCGGGCCGGCTCGACGGCTACTACGAGCGCGGGCTGAGCGCCTGGGACTGGGCCGCCGGCAGGCTGATCGTCGAGGAGGCGGGCGGCGAGGTCGTGGAGCTGCCGGGCGAGCCTTACGGCCTCGCGGCCGCCAACCCCGCTCTGCTGCCCGCGCTCGTGCCGATAGTGGCCGGCTAGAGCCGGGCGAAGCGGCCGGAGCTCGTGACGCGCCAGACCTCGGGCGTCTCCTCCACGATGAGACGGCCGTAGTCGGTCGCCAGCCGCCGCCGCAGCGGGCGGCTCCACTCGTCCCAGCCGCCGGCGAAGACGTGGTCGCCGTCGGCAGTCGTCACGCGGAGGTGGTCCTGGCCGAGGAGCGTCTTCTCACGCATCATCGCCGTGATCGAGCCCAGAGGGAGCTCGAGCGGCGAGGCGAGGCTGGGTGTGGTGACGGTCATCTGCCGGACGAACGCGCCGCGACACCCGCTTCTTCTTCTTGTTAGGGTTCCCTAAGCCAGTGCGGTTCGGGAACCCTAAGACCTCCGGAGACGCCGCTTGATACCAACGCTTGTCATCGGTCTGCGCGAGGGTCTCGAGGCCTCGCTGATCGTCGGCATCGTCGCAGCCTTCCTCGTCCAGGAGGGGCGGCGCGACGCGCTGCGGCCGATGTGGTGGGGCGTTGGGCTTGCGGCGACCCTGTGCCTGGGCGTCGGCGTGGCCCTCCAGGTGGTCGACAGCGAGCTGCCGCAGCGGCAGCAGGAGGGGCTCGAGACGCTTGTCGGGCTGCTGGCCGTCGCCTTCGTCACCTTCATGATCGTCTGGATGCGGCGGCACGCCCGTTCGCTGCGCCACGACCTGGAGCAGTCGGCGGGCCGGGCGCTCGTGACCGGGTCGGTTGCGGGGCTCGTGGCGATGGCCTTCTTCGCGGTGCTGCGCGAGGGCTTCGAGACCTCGGTGTTCCTGCTCGCCGCCTTCCAGAGCGCATCCGACCCGACCCTCGCGGGCCTGGGCGCGCTGATCGGGGTGATCGTGGCCGTCGGAATCGGCTGGGGCATCTATCAGGGTGGCATCCGCATCAACCTGGCTCGCTTCTTCCGCGTCACCGGCGCCGTGCTCGTGTTCGTGGCCGCCGGGCTGCTCGCAACGGCGGCACATACGGCCCACGAAGCGGGCTGGTTCAACAGCCTCCAGGGCCAGGCGGTCGACCTCAGCGGGATCGTCGAGCCGGGCACAGTGCGCGCGGCGCTGCTCACCGGCATGCTCGGGCTCCAGCCCTACCCCACCGTGGGCGAGGCGATCGTCTACTTCGCGTACGCGCTGCCGGTCGGTCTGTACGTGCTCTGGCCGGACCGGTTCCGGCGCCGCCGCCGCGCGCGGCGCCCGGCGGCCGCCGTCACCGCCTCGCTGCTCTTGATCGCCGTGCTGGTGGCCGGCTGCGGTAGCGACTCGTCTTCCGGCGGGCGCAAGGTCGAGGTCGCGCTGACCGACGCGGGCTGCGACCCGGCCAAGCTCAACCTCCCGGCCGGCGCGACCGACTTCCACGTGACCAACAAGGGAACGGCGAAGGTCACCGAGTTCGAGGTGCTGAAGGACGGGCGTGTGCTCGGCGAGAAGGAAAACCTCGCCGACGGCCTCGACGGCACGTTCTCGCTGACCCTCAAGAAGGGCGATTACGACCTCTCCTGCCCGGGCGGGGACAGCGCTTCGCGCGGGACCCTGGTCGTCAGGGGCGGCTCGCAGACGAAGCTGACGCCGGCGCAGAACGCGGCCGTCGCCACCTACCGGAGGTACCTCGAGCGGCAGTCGGCGGACCTCCTGACCGCCACGCGCCGGTTCGCTGCGGCGGTCCGGGACGGAAACGCAGCCAGGGCAAAGGACCTTTTCGCCACGGCGCGTGAGCCCTACGAGAACATCGAGCCCGTGGCCGAGACCTTCGGCGACCTGGATCCCGCCATCGACGCCCGGATCAACGACGTGGACGGCGGCTTCTCCAAGTGGACCGGCTTCCATCGTCTCGAGTGGTCGCTGTGGAAGAAGCGGAACCTCGGGCACGCGGAGACCGAGACCGCGGGCAGGCTCCTCGACGATGTCGAGCAGCTCGAGTCGAAGGTCAAGACCGTCGACCTCGAGCCGGCCCAGATCGCCAACGGAGCCAACGAGCTCCTCGGCGAGGTGTCGAAGTCGAAGATCACCGGCGAGGAGGACCGCTACAGCCACACGGACCTGTGGGACTTCCAGGCGAACCTCGACGGCTCGCGGGTGGCGTTCGAGGCGGTGCGGCCCCTGCTCGACAAGAGCGATCCCGATCTTGCGAAGACGATCGCCGGCCGCTTCACGGACGCCCAGAAGGACCTCGACCGCTACCGGCGCGGGGACGGATGGGTGATCTACACGGACCTGGACAGCGCGGATACGCGGAGGCTGTCGCAGTCCATCGACGCTCTCGCCGAGCCGCTATCGAAAGCGCCGGGTCAGCTGACCAGCTCATGAGCGAGGTCACCCGGCGCGGGCTGATCGCCGGGGGAGTCCTTGGCGGGGCCGCACTCGCCGCGGGGGGCTACGCGCTAGGCAACGAGGCCGACGAGCCGGCCCACGCGCGCTCCGTTCCCTTCTACGGCGAGCACCAGGCGGGCATCGCCACCGAGGCCCAGGACCGGCTCCACTTCGCCGCCTTCGATCTCACGCTGGACAGCGCGAGCGAGCTGCGCGACCTGCTCGCCGACTGGACCCGCGCGGCCGCCCGGATGGCGGCCGGTGAGGTGGCCGGGACCCCCAACGCCGCGCAGTTCTCACCCCCCGCCGACACCGGCGAGGCGCTCGGCCTGCCGGCGAGCCGGCTGACCGTGACCATCGGGCTCGGCCCCAGCGTCTTCGAGCGGCGCGGCGAGGACCGCTTCGGCCTGCGCCGGCGCATGCCCCGGGCGCTCCGCCCCCTTCCTCCGCTCCCCGGCGACGAGCTCGAGGCCGACCGCTCGGGCGGCGACCTCTGCGTCCAGGCGTGCGCCGACGACCCCCAGGTCGCCTTCCACGCTGTCCGCAACCTGGCGCGGCTTGGCCGCGGCGCGGCCGTGATGCGCTGGTCGCAGCTCGGCTTCGGGCGCACCTCGACCACCAGCCGCAGCCAGGCGACCCCGCGCAACCTGATGGGCCTCAAGGACGGGACCAACAACCTCCGCGCCGAGGACACGGAGGCGCTCGACCGGC
>DASXBA010000034.1:0-4137 GCA_036406475.1 Thermoleophilaceae bacterium
GCACGCCCCGCCGGCGGCGGCCGAGGTGCTGAAGCGCGGGATGTCGCGCGACCGCGTCGACCGCCAGGAGACCGCCTGCCAACTGGCCGACGAGCTCGCCGAGGCGCTCGAGGGCGACGTGCCGCCGCCCGCGCGGCGCCCTGTGCCGCAGGCGCCGCCCGTGTCTCCTCGCGAAGAGCCCGCCGAGGCCCCGCGCAAGCGCTCGCTGATCGTCCCGGTCGCGCTCGCGGCGACGGCCCTGCTCGTCGGAGCCATCATCGCGCTCGCAGCCGGCGGCGGCGGCGGTAGCAGCAAGCCGAAGCAGGCGGCCAAACCGCACAAGGCCGCGCCGCGGCAGCAGGCGCAGAAGCCGCATCCGAAGCCGGCGCCGGGCCCCGCTGCGAAGCCCGCCCCGCCCCCGCCGCAGACCGCCTCGGCGCCCGCCGACGGCGCCAGCCTCAACTCGCAGGGCTTCCGCCTGATGAGCGCCGGCCGCTACGCCGAGGCGGTCCCTGTCCTGCGCAAGGCCGTGGCCGCCTTCCCGAGCGGCTCGACCGACCTCGACTACGCCTACGCGCTGTTCAACCTGGGCAAGTCGCTCCGCCTCGCCGGACGGCCCGCCGAGGCGATCCCGGTGCTCGAGCGCCGCCTGCGGATCCCCAACCAGACGGATGTCGTAAAGCGCGAGCTCGACCAGGCCCGCCGGGCGGCGAAACCTTGAGGCTCGTCGCGAGTTTCACGGCTGGATGCCCAAGCCAAAGGAACGAGACGACGAGCGCCGCAAGGAGAGGCTCGCCGAGATCCGGCAGCAGGTGAAGGACGGCACGCTCAAGATCCGGAAGATGACGAAGCAGGAGCGCGCCGCCTTCCCGCCGCGGCCTCGCCCGGAGGGCGGCCGCGGGCGCCGTCGCGGCTAGCCCGGCATCATCTCCGCGGCGCGCTTCTCCATCTCTTCCGGCGAGATGTCCTCCACGTGGCTGGCCACGCTCCAGTGGTGCCCCCAGGGATCCTCGAACTGGCCCGAGCGGTCGCCGTAGAACTGGTTCTCCACGGCGCGGAGCTCCGTGGCCCCTCCGTCTATCGCGCTCTGGAAGGTGGAGTCCACGTCCTCGACGTAGACGTTCAGCGTCACCGGGCTCCCGCCGACCGTCTTCGGACCGCGGATGTTCATGTCCGGGTTCTCGTCCGCGAGCATGATCAACCCGCCGCCGTCCAGCTCGAGCTCGGCGTGCCCGACCGTGTCGCCGGGTCCCGGCAGCCGGCCGCGCTCAGTCGCCCCGAAAACCTTCTTGTAGAAGTCGATCGCGTCCGCTGCGCCACCGACGATGAGGTACGGCGTCACCCGCGGATAGTTGTCGGGGATGGGCTTGACGTCAGCCACGGCGCCTCCTTCGGTCGCTATTTCAGGGGTGCTTCGGAGGCTACCGAGAGCAGCCGGCGCGCATGTTCGCGCAGCTTGCCTTGCCCTTGCCCAGCGAGTACTCGGAGTCGTAGTAGATCGAGAAGCGGTCGGCCACCGGCAGCCCCTTGATCGTGTACGGGACGTTGCCGGCAGTCGGATCGGTCGGGTTGGCCGCCGCCTTCGCGGGGTCGTAGGTGCCCGCGCCGATCGAGTGGACGTCCGCGCTGTCGTCGAACGTCTTCGCGGTCAGCCGCTGCGTCGCCGAGCTCTGGCCGCGCACGTAGCGGTCGAGCCACGCGAGCGTGTAGTAGAAGGCCACCCGCTCGCCGATCTGGCTGGCCGGGAGGATGTAGGGCACGTACGTGTACTCGAGGTGGGTCGAGCTGCGGAGGGCGATCTGCATCGTGTCCGTCCCCGCCCCGCTCAGCTGCTTGAAGGCCGCCGCCTTCGACTGCGGGTCGGGCGCCTCGCTCATCGGCTCGGGGTTGAAGAAGTACTCCGAGTTGATGCCGAGCGCCGGGGTCTTGAGGGCGGGCTTGGCAGGCGCCGTGGTCGGCAGGCCCTCCGGGACCTGGTCCTTGCAGGTGCCGGTCGCCTCCGCGAGGTTGTCCCAGGCGACGATCGCCTTGACGCGCGGGTCGCACTGGCCGACCACGCTCACCGCGCTCGCGCCCAGCGAGTGGCCGGCGATCCCGATGCGCTTGGCATCGAGCTGCGTGCGACCCGGGTTCTTTGCCGACAGGAAGAAGTTGAGCGAGTCCTCGGCGCCCTGGAAGAAGTTGTAGTCCTGCTGGAAGGGCACGCCCGGGCAGTCGTCCGGGCCGGCGCAGTTGGCCGGCAAGGTGTCGGAGTTGCCCTGACCCTGGACGTCGTAGGTCATCACCTCGTAACCGGCCTCGGCGAGCCCCTCGGCGGCCCAGAAGTACATCTCCTGATAGCCCTGGATCGAGCCCGTCGTGATGACGACGCCCGGGTAGGGGCCCTTGACCTTGGCCGGCGGACGGAAGATGTAGCCGTTCAGCGTGGCCCCGTCGCTCGCCGGGAAGCTGATCTTGTCGACTCGCCCGCGGCCCGCCGCGGTCCAGCGGTCGGTCGTCCGGAACGGGTCCGTGGTTGTCCCGCCGGGCACGAGCTGACCGAGGCTGCCATGGATGTGGCCCGGGCCCCCCTCGAGCATGTCGAGGTTCTGCTGGGCATAGCGACCGGGCGTGTAGGTGTTGAACGCCCAGGCGAACGCCGGGCTGGCGACCTCGTCCTGGAGCCGCTCGGTGGCGCAGTACTGGTTGATGAGATCGCGCTCCGTCCACTCGGCGCTGCCGGGCGCGGGGTCGCCGGCGGGGCCGAGGCAGTCGGCGCCGCCGCCGGCGACTTTGTACTGGGCGACCTCGGCTCGGGCGAAGTCCGCGGGCGTCTGCGCGCTTGCAGGCACGACGAGCAGAGCGCTCGCGCACAGCGCCGCCCCAATGCCCTTTTTGAGAATCCCCGCCAACTCTCCCCCTGCCGCCCGGCAAGCTAACAAGCCGCGTCGCCGCTCGCGTCAGTTCGCCGCGACCCGGGTAGGCAAGCCGAAGAGCGACCGAGGGAGGTCAGATGGATCCGCATCCCGTCCCCGCCCTGCGACCGCAGGGCCTGAACGGCTACGAGGGCGTGTCTTTCGAGCGCACCCACGACGGCCAGGTGGGCGTCATCACCTGGAAGAGCAAGAAGATGAACCCGCTCTCCGTCGAGCTCAGCAACGAGCTAGTGGCCGCCGTCGAGGAGGCGTACGCGGACGAGGAGCTGAAGGTGGTCGTGCTCCGCGGCCTGGGCGGCTACTTCTCCGTGGGCGACGACCTGGTCGAGATGCACGAGGGCGCCTGGGGCGACCCCAACCAGGTGATGCGGCGGATCCGCTTCTACCAGCGCTTCGCCAACACGATCGAGGAGCTCGACAAGGTCACGATCGCCGTTGCCGAGGGCTTCGTGCTCGGCGGCGGGCTCGAGATCACCATGGCCTGCGACTTCGTCCTCGCCCCCGAGAGCTGCAAGTGGGGAATGCCCGAGGTCGACAGCGGCATGACCCCCGGCTGGGGCGGCACCACCCGGATGATCCGGCTGATCGGCCGCCGCCGGGCCAAGGAGGTCAACATGATCGGCGCGATCCACTCAGCCGCGCGCGCCGTTGACTGGGGCCTCTTCAACCGCGCCGTACCCGACGCCGACCTCGAGGACGAGCTGTCGGCCTTCGTCGAGCTGATGCTGACCAAGAACCAGCAGACGATGCGCCAGCTCAAGTTCGTCCTCAACAAGAACGCCGACGCGGACGTCCAGACCGCCCTCGCCTTCGAGGCCATGAACGAGGTCATCACGTCGGCCGTCAACTGGCGCGGCGACACGCCGCCCGTCCCCGACGCCGAGCCCGGCGCCGGCCTCGAGGCGTTCACCGAGAAGAACGAGCTCTGGGAGCGCCGCCGCGAGGCCGCGATCGACTTCTGGAGCGGGTGATGCTCGGTGATCCGCACCGACCTGATCCGGCCGATACCTGAGCTGCTCGCTCGGGCCGATCCGGACAAGCTCGCCTTCAAGGACTCGTCGAGGTCGGTCAGCTACGGCGAGCTTCGCGATCGCACCGCGCGGCTCGCCGCCGGGCTGGGGGTCTCTCGCGGCGACCGCGTCGCGATTTATTTGAAGAACGGCGTGCCCTTCGTGGAGAGCTATCTCGCGATCGCACGCGCCGGGGCGATAGGCGTGCCGATCAACTCCGCCGCCGCGCCGGC
>DASXBA010000035.1:0-20829 GCA_036406475.1 Thermoleophilaceae bacterium
CCATCTGGTAGGGCCACTGGCCGTACTAACTGGATCCATTGCCCGGTTTCGCCCCCCCGGGGGCGGCGCTAACGTTGCTGGTCGTGCCGGACTTCAAGATCAATCCCGCCTATGCGCCCGTCGCCGATCAGCCCACGGCGCGCGCCGAGCTCTCGACGGGCATCGACGGCGGCGATCGCTTCCAGACCCTGCTGGGCGTCACGGGGTCGGGCAAGACGGCCACGATGGCCTTCACGATCGAGCAGGTTCAGCGGCCGGCGCTCGTCATCGCGCACAACAAGACGCTGGCGGCTCAGCTCTGCAACGAGTTCCGCGAGTTCTTCCCGCAGAACTCGGTCGAGTACTTCGTCTCCTACTACGACTACTACCAGCCGGAGGCCTACGTCCCGGCGCAGGACCTCTACATCGAGAAGGACAGCTCGATCAACGAGGAGATCGACCGGCTCCGGCACTCCGCCACGGCCGCGCTGTTCGCCCGACGAGACGTGATCGTGGTCGCCAGCGTGTCCTGCATCTACGGCCTCGGATCGCCCGAGAAGTACGACGCGCAGGTCGTGCTCCTCAAGAAGGGCGAGATGGTCGAGCGGGACGAGATCCTCAGGAAGCTCGTCGACAACCACTACACGCGCAACGACCAGTCACTCGGCCGCGGCGGCTTCCGCGTGCGGGGGGAGACGCTGGAGGTCTTCCCGGCCTACGCGGAGTCCGCCTATCGCGCCGTGTTCTTCGGCGACGAGATCGAGCAGGTCCAGCAGTTCGACCCGCTCACGGGCGAGATCTACCAGGAGCTGGAGCATGCCGGGATCTGGCCGGCCACCCACTACGCGACCGACAAGCCCACGATCGAGCGCGCCCTCGTCGAGATCCGTGATGAGCTGGAGCAAAGGACCAAGGAGCTCGAAGCCGAGGGCAAGCTCCTCGAGTCGCACAGGCTGCGGCAAAGGACGCAGTTCGACATGGAGATGCTCCGCGAGCTCGGCTTCTGCAACGGGATCGAGAACTACTCGCGCATCCTGGACGGTCGCCAGGCCGGGGAGCGCCCCTTCTGCCTGCTCGACTTCTTCCCGGACGACTTCGTCTGCTTCATCGACGAGTCGCACCAGACCGTGCCCCAGATCGGCGGCATGTACGAGGGCGACCGCAGCCGCAAGCAGACGCTCGTCGAATACGGCTTCCGGCTGCCGTCGGCGCTCGACAACCGGCCCCAGACCTTCGACGAGTTCCTCCAGCGCACGCCCCAGATCGTGTTCGTCTCGGCCACGCCCGGCGAGTTCGAGCATGGCCACTCGAGCCGGATCGTGGAGCAGATCGTGAGGCCCACGGGTGTCGTGGACCCGGAGGTGAGCGTCCGCGAGACCAAGAACCAGATCGACGACCTGATGAACGAGATCCGGGTTCGCCAGGAGGCCGGGGAGCGGACCCTCGTCACCACGCTGACCAAGAAGATGGCCGAGGACCTGACCGACTACCTGCTCGAGTACGGCTTCCGGGTCCGCTATCTGCACTCGGAGGTCGACACCCTCGAGCGGATCCAGATCATCCGCGAGCTGCGGCTCGGCGAGTTCGACGTCCTGGTGGGCGTGAACCTGCTCAGGGAGGGCCTGGACCTGCCGGAGGTCTCTCTCGTGGCGATCCTGGACGCCGACAAGGAGGGCTTCCTCAGGGGCGAGACCAGCCTGATCCAGACGATCGGCCGCGCGGCCCGCAACATTCGCGGCACGGTGATCATGTACGCCGACAAGGAGACCCAGGCGATGCGGAGCGCGATCCAGGAGACCGATCGCCGCCGTGCCATCCAGGTCGCGTACAACGAGAAGCACGGGATCACGCCCGAGACGATCCAGAAGGGCATCTCGGACATCACCGACTTCCTGGCGATCGAGTCGAAGGTCCCCTCCGGGTCGCGCCGGAACCGCAAGCGCCAGACCGAGGGGATGTCGGCCGAGGAGATCCGCAGGACCATGGTCGAGCTCGAAGAGGAGATGCTGGCGGCAGCCGACGACCTCCGCTTCGAATATGCCGCCAAGCTGCGTGACGAGATCAAGGCGCTCCGGCGCGAACTTGAAGAGATAGAAGCCGGGATCTGAGCTAGGCTGCCCGCCAGCCCTTAGAAGACGACGGAGGAGCCACTGCCTTGGAGCTGGAGCGTCAGTTCATCGAACGAACCGATTTCTCGGCCGCGCGCCGGGGCTATGACCCCGACGAGGTGGATCGACATCTCGGCGACATCGCGCGCGCTGTCGAGGAGCTCAAGCGGTCGAAGCCGGCCGGCGACCGCGCCACGTCGTCGATCGCAGCGGCCGCGGCCGAGCAGGTGCGGTCGATCGTGGAGGCCGCCGAGACCAGCGCCGGGGACATCGAGACCGGCGCCCGCCAGGAGGCCGACCAGCTCACCGCCGAAGCGCGTGACGGGGCCCGCAAGACCCGAGCCGACGCCGAGGCGGACGCCAAGCAGACGCGCGACCAGGCGGAGGCCGAGGCGGCCGCCCACGTCGAGAAGGTCCAGAGCGCGACGGGCGAGATGCTCGATCGCGCCGACACGATCGAGAAGGACCTCGACGGGCTCATGAGCGAGCTCCGCAGCACCGTGCAGTCCGTCGTCAGCAACCTCCGCGACGGTGCCGGCTCGCTCTCCACCGAGCTGGAGACGCTCCGCGGCAACCTCAAGGTGATCAGCCCGGCTCCGGGGGCGGCCGATGCCGGTCCGGTCGACAGCGAGCCCGAGGTGGTCGAGGAGGTCGAGGAAACCGCCGCCGAGGCCGCCTACGAGGCGTCGCCTGAGGAGGAGCTCGCCGAGGAGACCGCAGTCGAGGCGCCGGCCGACGAGGTCGAGGAGGGGCTCGCCGAGGAGGAAGCCGACGTCGAGGTGGAGGAGCCCGAGGCCGAGGAAGAGCCCGAGGAGGAGCCCGCCGAGGAGGAGGAAGGCGCCGAGGGCGCGCGCCTGATCGCGCTCAACATGGCCCTCAACGGCACCCCCCGGGAGGAGACCGCCCGCTACCTGGACGAGAACTTCGACCTCAGGAACGCCGACGCGATC
Source organism: Thermoleophilaceae bacterium (assembly GCA_036406475.1). Lineage (GTDB taxonomy): Bacteria > Actinomycetota > Thermoleophilia > Solirubrobacterales > Thermoleophilaceae > DASXBA01. The sequence continues at coordinate 3,038 of DASXBA010000035.1, forward strand.
CTGGACGAGGTCTACGCCAGGGTCGGCGGCTAGGCCGCCGCCGCCGAGACACCGCTCCTACATCGGGGACGCGATCTCGATCAGTGTCCCGTCCGGGTCGCGCACGTAGGCCGTGCGCTGCCCCCAGGGTTTCTCCTCCGGCTCGCTGACGGCGTCGGCGCCGGCCTCGACCGCACGCTGGAACGCCTGCTCCACGTCCTCGTCGACGAGACAGATCTCGAATCCGGTCGGATCCGCGCTCGCCACGTCGCGGACGCTCGCGGGCGCGAGCCCGTGGTCGGCGAAGGCCAGGGCGGTCGAGCCCGTCTCGAGCTCCCCGTACTGCCCGGACTCGTGCAGCAGCCGCCGCTCGAGGCCGAACGCCCGCTCGTAGAAGCCGACGCTGGCGGGCACGTCGCGGACGTAGATGATCGTGTAGCCGAAGCGCACGGAGGGGCGCACGCTAACGCGTGCGCCCCTGCCGCGTAGGGCCTCAGCGGTCGCTGATGATGCGACCCGAGTAGTGACAGCCGCCCCCGCTCTGCTGGAAGGCAAACTCGATGCTCGTCACGGAGCCGTCATCGAACGAGACGCTGGCCGTCCCTGCGCCTGAGCCGTTCTCCCCGATGTCATCGGCGTCTCCGCTGGTGAAATCGGTATCCGAGATGACGTGGGTCGGTGTCGCGTCCGTGTCGATGTAGCTCCCCTGCAGGATCGCGGCGTCCGTTGTCGCGTTCGCTGCATCGGTGTTGGCGACCCCCGCAACGCAGTCCACGCTGATCACCACGTCGCCGAACGTCGTGGAGTCGCTCTCGCCGGCCGCCAGGTCGAACGAGTAGCTCGTCATGCTCTGGCCGTCGAGCGCCGCGGCATCGTCGGCCGTGGCCGCGTTGGCTGCGTTCGTGGCCGAGGTCGCGTTGTCCGCCTGGTCCGCATGCCCGGCGGCCACGGCCCGGTTGGCGTTCGTCGCGGTGTCCGCCGCGCCCGCGCTGGGCACCTTGCCGAGCTTGGACTCGGCGATGTCGGAGCCGCTGAGGGTGTTGTTGCGCACGTCCTTGCCGCGAACGTCGTTGTTCTTGATGTCGGCCGTCTTGACCTGACCGTTCTTGATGTCGTCGCTCAGGACCTTGTTGTGTCCCTTGAGGGCGACGGCGCTGCCGCTCAGGACGAAGAACAGGGCGAGAAACGCGACTGCCATCGCGGGCGACGGCAGCCTGAGAAACCGCTGCATGTAGACCTCCCTGGTTGACCGGCCGATCCTCGCGAGGCGGGTCGGACCGTGTCAACGTGGCTAGTCGACAGCCTTCTTGAGGGCGTCCTCGTCCTTGTCGACGCTCGTCGAGTCCTTGACGAGGGCTTTTGACGCATTGCTCGCCTGCTTGGCGCTGTGGGCCTTGGCGCTCCGGGCGATCGCGTCGAGGTCGTCCTCGACCTTGGCCAGGTCGTCGATGAAGGCTTTGTACTCGTCCTTGGCACGACCGGGCGGATGGAGCTTCCTCAGCTTGGCGAGCTCGTCCGAGAGCCGGTCGGCGAGGTCCGTGAACTGGGCTTCGAGCTGCTTGTCCGTCTTGGCGGAGGCCCCCCGGACCGCGGTGCCGACCTCCCCCGGGAGGGACGAGTACTGGCGGACGACCGCGTTGTAGCCCTTGCGGAAGTCGTTCGAGTCGTCGCCGCCGCCGCAGCCGGCGGCGGCGATCGCGGCGACCAGAAGGAGCGCTGCCGCTTTCACGGCCGGGCAATCTACCGGTCGTCCGGAAAACGCGGTTTTTCGAACACGTGTTCGACCGAACTCGGCTCTAGACTCAAATCGGTGAAGGCCGCCGAGAAGATCGTCGTCTCGGGCGCGCGCGAGCACAACCTCAAGGACCTGCACCTCGAGCTGCCGCGCGACTCCCTGATCGTCATCACCGGGCTCTCGGGCTCCGGCAAGTCGAGCCTTGCCTTCGACACGATCTACGCCGAGGGACAGCGCCGCTACGTGGAGTCGCTGAGCGCGTACGCGCGGCAGTTCCTGGGCCAGATGGACAAGCCCGACGTCGACTCGATCGAGGGCCTGTCGCCGGCGATCTCGATCGACCAGAAGACCACCTCGCGCAACCCGCGCTCGACTGTCGGCACCGTCACCGAGATCTACGACTACCTGCGCCTGCTCTGGGCCAGAGTGGGTCATCCCCACTGCTACAACTGCGGCCGCCCGATCGCCGCCCAGTCCGCCGAGCAGATCATCGACCAGGTGATGACGCTGCCGGAGAGCACCAAGTTCATGGTGCTGGCGCCCGTGATTCGGGGGCGCAAGGGCGAGTACGGCAGGCTCTTCGAGGAGCTGAGGTCGGAGGGCTTCACGCGTGTGAAGGTCGATGGCGAGCTGCGCCGGCTCGAGGAGGACATCGTCCTCGACAAGAAGTTCAAGCACGACATCTCCGTCGTGATCGACCGGCTGGTGATGCGACCCGACCTGCGCAAGCGGCTGGCCGACTCGGTCGAGACCGCGGTCGCACGGGCGGAGGGGATCGTCGACGTGGAGAACGTCGAGACCGGCGAGATCACCACGTACTCGGACCGCTTCATGTGCCTCCACTGCGGCACCTCCATGCCCGAGCTCGAGCCGCGGATGTTCTCCTTCAACTCGCCACACGGGGCCTGCCCGCGCTGCACGGGGCTCGGCTCGCAGATGGAGATCGACCCCGAGCTGATCGTCCCCGACCCGAGCCTGTCGCTCAACGAGGGCGCGCTCGTGCCCTGGTCCACGAGCGCCTCGAACTACTACGAGCAGATGACCCAGGCGATCGCCGACAAGTGGGAGGTCGACATGGACACTCCCTGGGAGGACCTGCCGGAGAAGGTCCGGCACTGCTTCCTCTACGGCACCAACGGCGAGAAGGTCTACGTCTCCTACCGCAACCGCTACGGGCGCAAGCGCTCGTACATGACGCGCTTCGAGGGCATCGTCACCAACCTCGAGCGCCGCTACCGCGAGACCGACTCGGACCACTCGCGGGAGAAGATCGAGGAGTACATGACGCTCAGCCCGTGCCCGGAGTGCCACGGGGCGCGGCTGCGGCCGGAGTCGCTGGCGGTGCTGATCGGCGGCCTGGGGATCCACCAGTTCACGCGCATGTCGGCACACCGGGCGATCGAGTGGCTCGAGCGGCTGGAGCTGAGCGAGACCGAGCGCCAGATCGCCAGGCTGATCCTCCGCGAGATCGACGAGCGGCTGCGCTTCCTCGACAACGTGGGCGTGGGCTACCTCTCGCTCGACCGGGCCGCGGCCACGCTGTCCGGCGGCGAGGCGCAGCGGATCCGCCTGGCCACCCAGATCGGCTCGAGCCTCGTCGGGGTGCTCTACATCCTCGACGAGCCCTCGATCGGCCTTCACCAGCGCGACAACGAGCGGCTGATCAGGACACTCGAGCGGCTCAAGCAGCTCGGCAACACGGTGATCGTGGTCGAGCACGACGAGGGCACCATGCGGGCGGCCGACCACATCGTCGACCTCGGGCCGGGCGCGGGCGAGCACGGCGGCCACCTGGTGGCGGAGGGCAAGCCCGAGGCGGTCATGCGGGTCAAGAAGTCGCTCACCGGGCAGTATCTGGCGGGCAAGGAGCAGATCCCGGTGCCGGCCAGGAGGCGGCGGCCGTCCGGCTACATCGAGATCGAGGGCGCCGCCCAGCACAACCTCCAGGAGATCGACGTCAAGGTGCCGCTCGGCGTCTTCTGCTGCGTCACGGGCGTGTCCGGCTCCGGGAAATCGACGCTCGTCAACGAGGTGCTTTACAAGGCCGTGGCCAACCGGCTGCACCGGGCCAAGCAGCGGCCGGGCGACCATCGCCGCATCCACGGGCTCGAGGAGATCGACAAGATCATCAACATCGACCAGTCGCCGATCGGGCGCACGCCGCGCTCCAACCCGGCCACCTACATCGGGCTGTTCGACCACATCCGCGAGCTCTACTCCAAGACCCAGGAGGCGAGGGCGCGGGGCTACAAGCCGGGCCGCTTCAGCTTCAACGTCAAGGGCGGGCGCTGCGAGGTCTGCCGGGGCGACGGCCAGATCAAGATCGAGATGCACTTCCTGCCGGACGTCTACGTGCCCTGCGAGCAGTGCCACGGCAAGCGCTACAACCGCGAGACGCTCGAGGTCCGCTTCAAGGGCCGCACGATCGCGGACGTGCTCGGGATGACGGTCGAGGAGGCGCTCGACTTCTTCCAGCACATCCCCAAGATCAAGCGGCGCCTACAGGCGCTGCACGACGTCGGGCTCGACTACATCCGGCTCGGCCAGGCCGCAACCACGCTGTCGGGCGGGGAGGCGCAGCGGGTCAAGCTCGCCAGCGAGCTCTGCAAGATCGCGACGGGCAAGACGCTGTACATCCTCGACGAGCCCACCACCGGCCTCCACTTCGCCGATGTCCAGCGGCTGCTCGACATGCTCGGCCGGCTGGTGGACAACGGCAACACCGTGGTGGTGATCGAGCACAACCTCGACGTGATCAAGACCGCGGACCGGATCATCGACCTCGGGCCCGAGGGCGGTGAGGAGGGCGGCCTGCTGGTCGCCCAGGGCACGCCCGAGCAGGTTGCCGCGAACGACATCTCTTACACGGGCGCGTTCCTAAGCGAGATCGTGGAGCCGGCCAAGCGGCCGCGGCGACGCCCGAAGGTCGCCGCCGCGGCCTGAGCCCTAGCCGGCGATCACGTGGCCCGCGATGACGCAGCGGGCATCGCCGCCCGCGCTCTCGTTGACCGAGAGCGTGCCTGTGACCGAGCTGCCGTCGAGCGCGTCGTACTCGAACGTCGTGATGGCCGGATCGTCGCTCCCGCCAACGGTGACGTCGGTGCCCGGGAGGAGGTCGAAGCTGGTCCCGGGGTCGAACTGGCCGCCCTCCAGGTCGTTCGCGGCATCGGTCGCGTCGTTTCCTCCCTCGGTGTCGGTGTCGCCCACGTAGATGGACGAGTCTTCCTTCGTCGTCGACGCGGTCAGGCCGACGTCGGCGTTGGCGAGGCAGGTTCCCTGGATCTTCAGCCCGGCCGTGCTGAGGACCGTACTCGGGGTGGTCGTACCCTGAGGCAGCCGAGCGTTGATCTTGAAGACGGTGTTCCCGTTGACCCGTGCGGCATTGTTGGCGCTATTGGCGCTATTGGCGCTATTGGCGCTGTTGGCGTTGTTGGCGCTCGTCGCGCTGTCCGAGCTGTCCGCATGCCCGGCGTTCGGCACCTTGCCGAGGCCTGATTCCTTGATCACCGAGGCGCTGAGCCCGTTCTTCTTGACCCGGGTGCTGGTGATGGTCCCCTTGCGGATGTCCTTGCCCCGGATCGTTCCGTTCTTGATGTTCTTGGTGGTGACGACCACGAGGGCGCTGGCGCTGCCGCCGAGCGCGACGAACAGCGCGAGCAGGGCAACGACCATCGCCGGCGACGGCCGATACTTCTGGAGCTTCTTCATTGATTCCCTTCGTCGAGAGTCGGCAGGACGCACCGATGGGGCGTGCGCCCGCCTAGGCCAAGTCGGGTCCAGCCTCTCCCGGCGCGTCCGTCAAGTCAAGCGCGCGCCCTCGGCGTGATCGGGGCCACGCCGCCGCCTCGATCCTTCGGGTCAACCAGGCCGCACTACGCAAAGAACCAGACGTAGAAGCCCGCGGGGGAGAAGGCCGAGCCGTTGCTCGTCACGACCTCGAGCTGGGTGCCGGCGGCGCAGTCGTGCTGTGGATCGCCCTTCGCCACCTGGGCGCGGAGAGCCAGGTCGCCGCCGGTCACTGCGTCGCCGTAGTCGACGCTCACCTGAGCGGAGCGGAAGGCGAACCCCAGCCCCGCAAAGCAGTAGCGGCCGTTGCCGCCGCTCGAGACGTTGGCGGTCGAAACGCCGCGTGAGTCGCTCGCGAACACCGCACCGCCGGAGTTGACCCGCGCGAACGCCAGCGGGCTCAGGGCGACGCTGGCGGCGCCCGCCGTGTCGGCCCTGGCGGCCGTGGGGACCTTCCCGAGCCTGGACTCGTTGACGTCGAACCCGGTCAGCGTGTTGAGCGCCACGTCGGCGCCGCGGATCGTGCTGTTGCGGATGTCACGGCCGCGGACCTCGTTGTTGCGCAGATCGCGCGTGCGGATCGTGTTGTTCTTGATCTCGCGGCTGTCGATCGAGCCCGTTGCTACGCCGTAGGAGACGCCGCCGAGCGAGACGAACAGCGCGATCAGGGCCACCGCCATCGATGGCGAGAGACGTGGGACTCGGTTCATTCGATACCTCCGTCGGTTCTACGGCTGGTTCGGCGTCGAGCTCCCGCCCGACCCCGACCGGCCCTTGCCCCCACTGCCGTTCGGCGCCTGGCCGGAAGCGGACTTGCTCCGCCTCCGGCCGCTCGACGAGTTGGGTGTGGTCCGCGAGCTGGTCGTCCTCGGGGCGGCGGTCGCGTGCGTTCCTGCGGTCGTGGCTGCCGCCTCGGTCGTCGAGCTGCGGCTGGTGGTCGTCTCCGTGCTGGTCGTACGGTCTGCGGCGGACGTCCTGCTCGCCCGCTCGTGGTCCGCCCCGCAGCCCGCGACGGCCAGGGCGGCCGCCGCCGTCAGCGCAAGCGCCCTCAAGCGAAGCCGTCAGCCACCGGCCAGGAAGCTGACCGAGTCGAGGGCGTAGTTGGCCGTTCCCTTGACGCCACCGGTCTCGACGTCCCCGTTCGGGTGGACGTAGACGTAGCCGATCGAGTTGCCGCCGTTGAAGCTGCCCGCGATCACGCCGATGTCGAGGATCTTGCGCGGCCGGTAGCCCCGCGGCAGGGTGAACGCCACCCGGCCGGTGTCGACCGAGGTCAGCGTGCCCCGGAGGTGGACGAAGCCGTCGGTGTCCTTCAGGAACGCGGCGGTCGAGTACGGGTTGGGCAGCGGGTTGCCGCTCTTGTCGGTGGGAACGAAGTTCGCGGCTCCGTTCTTGAATGCCGGCTGGCCGGGGGTGCCGACCTCGTGGTAGCGCTCCACGTTCTTGATCTGCTTGCCGGTGATCGTGTTGCCCCGGACGTCCTTCCCGCGGATCGTGCGGTTGCGGATGTCCTGGGTGCGGATCGAGTTGTTCTTGATCTGAGCGCTGCCGATCTTCGTTGCGGCATAGCCGACGCCGCCCATGGCGACGAACAGCGCGATCAGCGCGACGATCATGGCCGGCGAGGGCCTGTAACGGAGCAAGCGTCTCATCGGTCTCCCTTGGTCGAATTCGCGGCGCGCCAACCTATCCCTTGCGCTTCCTCTGCGAAGCTCCGGGCGTGGACGACCTTCGTCTCTACCTGCAGAAATGGCGCTGGTACGAACGGAACACGCTGCCTTGGAATCGGTTGCGGATTCACCGCGAGTTCATGCGCCGGCGGGCCTTCGTCCGCTGGCCCGTGCACGGAAACGTGCTTGAGGCGTTCCTCGGCGGCAGGCTCGAGATAGGCGAGCACACGCTGTTCGAGCCGAACGTCTGGATCACGGCACCCGATTCAGCCCGGATCCGCATCGGCTCGGGGTCGTTCCTGAACATCGGCGTGATGGTCGCCGCGCACGAGCTGATCGAGATCGGCGACCACTGCATGTTCGCCAACGGCTGCTTCGTCACCGACGCCAACCACCGCTACGACGACCCGGACACCCCCGTGCCCTGGCAGGGCTTCACGTCGAAGGGCCCGACCCGGATCGGAGACAACGTCTGGTGCGGAGCAGGCGTGGTGATCACGAGCGGCGTCACGGTGGGCGAGCGCTGCGTGATCGGCGCGAACAGCGTGGTCACGCAGAACCTGCCGCCGCACAGCGTCGCCTTCGGCGCCCCGGCTCGGGTCGTCAAGCGGCTCCGCTAGGCGCGCTCAGCAGCCCACGAGCAGGTGGAACGAGTGGTCCCCGGGCGCGCCGTTGCTGTTGAACGTCCGGATGAACACGCCGTCGACGTTCGACGAGAGCGACGACGTCGAGACCTCGCCCGAGCCGGGCGGGGTCGCGCCGATCACGCCGAGCGAGGCGACGTAGGCGCAGCCGCGGACGTTGCGGGTGAAGATCACCTGGTAGCGGCCCTCGCCCGTGCGCACCGCGGAGCTCACGCCCCGGCCCCGGGCGACGAGCCCGTTGGCGCCGACGACTGCGAAGTCCGAAAGGCCGCTCGATACAAGGGCGCTGCCGGCACTGCGGGCGGAGCCCACGCGAAGCTTGCTCTCGGCGATCGCATGCGGCCCGAGCGAGTTCTTGCGCACGTCGCGGCTCTTGATCGTCGAGTTGTGGATCTTGCGGCCGGTGACGGCGCCGTTCTTGATCTGGCTGGTGCCGATCGTTGCCGCCGCGTAGCCCACGCCGCCCAGCGAGACGAACAGGGCGAGCAGCGAGATCGCGAGTGACGGGGACGGGAGTCGTCGACGCATTTGGCTCCTCCTAGCGGGGGTCGGTGGGTCCGAACAGGCTACAGCCAGGGTCCCTAGGAAAAGACCTGGACCACCACCGTGCGCTCACGCGGCCGGTCGTCGAAGTCGACAAGCACGAGCTGTTGCCAGGTTCCCGTGGCCAGCCTGCCGCCGTGGAGAGGGACCGTCTCCGACGGGCCCACGACCGCCGCCCGGATGTGCGCGTGCGAGTTGCTGTCGGCATTGAGCCGGTTATGGGCGTAGTCGCCCTCGCGCGGCACGAGGCGGTCGAGCGTCTCGCGCAGGTCTTGGACGCCGCCGCGTTCGTACTCCATCGCCGTGATCGCGGCCGTCGAGCCCGGGACGAACACCGACACCGTCCCGTCCTCCACGCCGGACGAGCGCACGATCTCGCGGATGCCCTCGCTCAGGTCGACGACGTCGCCATCGCCCTCCGTCGAGAAGCGGAGCTCCCCGGTATGTACCGGCACTAGAGGCTGGGACCGCCGGTGAACGGCTCGCCGGCGTGCTCGCCCATGTACGCCTGGAGCCGCTCGATCTCGTCGGGGGCCATGGTGTAGCCGTGCTCCTCCTCGGGGTAGGCGCGGGTGCGCACCTCCTCGGCGAAGCGGCGGACGCCCTCGATCATCTCCTGGCGCAGCTCGCCGTAGCGCTTGACGAAGCGCGGCGTGTGGCCGTCGTAGATGCCGAGCAGGTCGTGGAACACGAGCACCTGGCCGTCGGCGGCCGGGCCGGCGCCGATCCCGATCACCGGGACCTGCATGCGCGGCATGATCGCCTCGGTGAGGGGGCTCGGGATCGCTTCGAAGACGATCGCGAAACAGCCGGCCTCCTGGAGCGCCAGCGCGTCGCCCGCTACCTCGAGCGCCCGCTCGGCGGTCCGGCCCTGGGAGCGGTAGCCGCCGAGGGCGGTGGCCGTCTGCGGGGTGAGGCCGACGTGACCCATCACCGGGATGCCGGCGCCGACGATCGCCGCGGCGCGCTCCACCGAGCTGCCGCCGCGCTCGAGCTTGACGGCGTCGCAGCCCGCCTCCTTCACGAAGCGCTGGGCGGTGGCGATCGCCTGCTCGTTCGACACCTCGTAAGAGCCGAACGGGAGGTCGCCGACCAGGAACGGGGTGCTGAGGCCGCGGCGAACGGCCTTGGCCAGGACGAGCATCTCGTCGAGCTCGACCGGGACCGTGCTCGGGTAGCCGAGGACGGTCATGGCGCCCGAGTCGCCGATCAGCACGAGGTCGACCCCGGCCTCCTCGGCCACCTGGGCGCTCGGATAGTCGTAGGCGGTGACCATGGCGATCGGCTCACCGAGGGCCTTCTTCTCGGCCAGCTTGGACAGGGTCATGGGGCGGCCCTTGGCGGGCGGTGCGTGACTCATGCGACCAGCCTTTCCACGTTCGAGTCGACGTCGACGATTCGGTTCCTGCCGTCCACGTGGACGACACGCGGCTCGTAGTCCCCGAGCTCGGCCGCGTCGTACTCCGCATACGAGACCACGATCACCTTGTCGCCCTTGTGGACGAGCCGGGCGGCGGCGCCGTTGACGATCACGTCGCCGGAGCCGCGCTTGCCCTCGATCGTGTAGGTCTCGAAGCGGTTGCCGTTGTCTATGTCGAGCACGTGCACGAGCTCGTGCTCGAGGATGTCCGCGGCCTCCAGGAGGTCGGGGTCCATCGTGATGGAGCCGACGTAGTGGAGGTCGCTGTCGGTGACCGTGGCGCGGTGCACCTTGGATTTCAACATCGTCCGTCTCACTGCCTGCCTCCCAGCTTTCGTTTGGGGGCGGCTGTCCGCCCCCAAACGGCGTGTTTGGGTGCTGGAAAGCCCCCAAACACATGGTTGTCGATCAGCCGGGCGCGGCCCACGCGGGCGGCCACGGCAAGAAGCGTCGAGCCGTTCACGCGCTCGACGGGGGAAAGGTCGGTGGCGGAGCGGAGCTCCAGGTACTCGGGCTCGATTCCACCCTCGTCGAGCTCGCGGCGGGCGGCCGCCAGCACGGCGGCGGCATCCAGCTCGCCCCCCGCGACGGTCGCCTCGGCGGCGCGTAGCGCACGGCTGAGCGAGAGGGCCAGTTCCCGCTCGGCGTCGGTCAGGTAGGCGTTGCGCGAGCTGAGCGCCAGGCCGTCGGGGTCGCGCACCGTGGGGCAGACCTCGATGCGGACGGGGATGTCGAGGTCGCGCACGAGCTTGCGGATCACGAGCGCCTGCTGTGCGTCCTTCTGGCCGAAGTAGGCCGCGTCGGGCTGGACCATGTTGAAGAGCTTGGTCACGACCGTCGTTACGCCGGCGAAGTGCTCGGGGCCGCGGCTGCCGGCGTCGCCCTCGAGGGTGGAGGTGAGGCCGCCCACGGAGACCGTGGTGTCGAAGTCGTCGGGATAGACCTCCTCGAGCGGCGGCGCGAAGACCAGGTCGACCCCCTCGGCCGCGGCCAGCTCGAGGTCGCGCTCTTCGTCGCGCGGGTAGGCCTCCAGGTCCGCGCTCTCGCCGAACTGGGCGGGATTGACGAAGAGGGAGACGACCACGAAGTCGTGCTCCTCCCGCGCGCGGCGCATCAGCGCGAGATGGCCCTCGTGGAAGGCGCCCATGGTCGGGACGAGCCCGACGTCGCTCCTGCCGGCCCGCGCCTCGCGCAGCTCCGCCACGGTGCGAACGACCCTCATGCCGGCACCTTTGCCAGATCGCGGGTTCGCTCCACCAGCTCGTCGAAAAGGGGGACCAGATGGGGGGTGGCCCGGGCGATCGCCCGGCGCTGAGCCTCCACGGTGTCGTCGTCGCCGCGTGCGACGGGCCCGGTGAGCGCCCGCTCGGGGCCGAGCGCGGCCCAGTTGCGGGCGGTCTGCTCGACCAGCGGGGCGAGCAGGGCGCGCGCCTGCTCGGGCTCGAGCCCGGCGGCGGCCGCGACCTGCTCGGCGGCGTGCTGGAGCGTGACCAGGAAGTTGGACGCGATCGACGCCGCGGCGTGGTAGGCGGCGCGGCCGTCGTCGTCGATCTCGAACGGCTCCATCCCGAGAGAGCGGGCAAGCGAGTTGGCCAGCTCGAGGGCCTCGGGCGTCGCGCCCGCCACGGCGCAGCCGGCGCCACGGAAGTCCTCGGGGCCCGCGCCCTCGGCGAAGGTCTGGAGCGGATGCAGGCCGAAGGCCTGGGCACTCGCCGGCTCGAGAACTGCCAGCGGCGTCGCACCGCTCGTGTGGCCCACGAACTCGGCCGCGCCCGCGACCGTCCTCGCGGCGGTGGCGATCTCCGCGTCCGGAACGCAGAGCAGGATCGCGTCGCCTCGAGGGACCTCGCCGCGGCCGGCGGGCCCGTCGACCTCCATGCCCGCCTGGCGGAGCGCCGAGGCCAGCGCCTTCCCGAGCCGGCCGCTGCCGACCACGCCCACCCGCAGGGGGTCGCTTTCGATCTTCGAGGTCATGGTTGCCGGTCCACTCCCGACGGTGGGTAGCGGCCGCAAAGGCAAGGATACCGCTACCTCCGGGGAAATCCGCCGCCCCGAGAGAGTCGCGGCGGGCGCGCGGCCTAAGCTGGCGACGTGGACGCCGACGCCCGCCGCGAGCAGCTGATCGCGCTCTACGAGGAGCTCAAGGGCCGTCAGGACCCGGCCCTCGCCGACTGCAGCCCCAACCTCGTTTTCGGCGCGGGCAACGCGAATGCGGACCTGATGTTCGTCGGCGAGGCGCCCGGCGCCGAGGAGGACCGGCAGCGGCTGCCCTTCGTCGGCCGCGCCGGCAAGCTGCTCGACCAGCTGCTCGAGGAGGTCGGCCTGGTGCGCGACCAGGTGTTCATCACGAACGTCCTGATGCATCGGCCCCCGGGCAACCGCGACCCGCTGCCGGACGAGATCGAGGCCAGCAAGCCTCAGCTCTACCGCAAGATCGAGCTGATCGAGCCCAAGGTCCTGTGCACGCTCGGCAACTTCGCCACCAAGCTCCTCACACGCAGCAACCGGGGGATCATGAGCGTCCACGGCAAGCCGCAGGTGCACGAGCTGGGCGGCCGCTGGGTGCGCCTCTACCCGCTCTGCCACCCGGCAGCGGCCCTGCGCACCCCGGCCACGCTGCAGGGCCTGCGCGAGGACTTCCAGGGCCTGCCGGCGCTGCTCGAGGAGCCGGCGCCGCTTCCCCCGGGCGTGATGCCGCCCGCCCCGGAGCCCGAGCCGGCTCCGCAGATGGACCTCTTCGGCTGAGCGCCAGCGCCGAACGTCCCGGAATGCCGGCTCCAGCCGGCAACGCGGGACGTTCGCGGCCGAGAGCGGCAGACTTCGGCGGGTGACGATCGAGACCGCCAGCCCCGAGGAGACCGAGGCCGCGGGCGCGGAGCTCGCGACGCGCCTCCAGCCAGGCGACGTCGTCCTCGTCAGCGGCGAGCTCGGTAGCGGCAAGACCACCTTCGTGCGCGGGGCCTGCCGCGAGCTGGGTGTGCAGGGGCCTGTTACCAGCCCAACGTTCACCATCGGCCAGGTTTATGAGGGGCGCCAGGAGGTCGCGCACCTCGACCTCTACCGGCTCGACTCGCCGGAGCCCGGGCTGTGGGACGACTATGTGACGCCGCACCGGATCGCCTTTGTCGAATGGCCCGAGGTAGGCGAGCTCGAGCAGGTCAGCGTGCGGGTCGAACTGAGCCACCTCGGCGGCGACCGCCGCCGCATCGAGATGTCGTGAACGTGCTCGGCTTCGACACCTCGACCGCCGCCACGTCCGCCTGCGTGCTGCGGGCCGACGGCGAGGCGTTCGAGCGCGACACCGCGCCGGACAGCCCCGCGCACGCGTCCGAGCTGCTCCCGGCGGTGGCCGAGGTCATGGAGCGCGCCGGCCTCGACTACGGCGGCCTCGATGCGATTGCGGTCGGCGTCGGCCCGGGCACCTTCACGGGCCTCCGCATCGGCGTGGCCACTGCCCGGGCCCTGGCGGCCTCGGCCGCCGTGGAGCTGCGCCCGGTCTCGTCCCTGGCCGCCCTGGCCGAGGGGATCGAGGCCGAGGCGAGGCTGCCACTCACCGACGCCAAGCGCCAAGAGGTGTTCGCCGCGCTCTACGAGGGAGCGGAGCGCCGCTGGGGACCGCTCGCGGCCCCGCCCGATGAGGTGGTGGAGCGGGTGCGCGAATCCGGTGTCAAGCCGTTGGCGGCCGGGGACGGGTCGGTACGATTTCGTGGCGTGCTCGAGGCTGGCGGGATCCTGGTGGAGCCGGACGGGTCGCGCGCCCATTTGGTCCGCGCGCTGCACATCTGCCGGCTGGCGCCAGCGGTGTCGCCGGCCCCACCGGAGGCCGTTCTCCCCGAGTACGTTCGACTCCCCGACGCGAAGCCCCGATCACAGTGACCGACCTCGAGATCCGGCGCCTCACCTACGCGGACCTGCCGCAGGTGATCGCGATCGAGCGGCGCGCGTTCCCCACGCCCTGGTCGCTCGCGATGTTCGTGCTCGAGCTGTCCAAGCCGTCGGGCATCTGCCTGGCGGCCACGCGCGAGGGCAAGCTCGCGGGCTACCTCGTCTGCTCGCGCTACGACACGGTCTGGCACTTGATGAACGTCGCGGTGGACGACCGCCTGGTGCGCCGGGGGATTGCAACCGCCCTGATCGAGCGCCTGCTCGAGCTCGCCGACGGCCCAGGCGAGCAGTTCACCCTCGAGGTCCGCACCTCGAACGACGCGGCCATCCGGCTCTACGAGAGGTTCGGCTTCCGCTCGGCCGGGCGCAGGCGCGGCTACTACCACGACAACCGCGAGGACGCCCTGATCATGTGGCGCACGAGCCAGGCAGGCGAGGCCCGCCAGGCGAGCGCGTGATCCTGGGGATCGAGACGAGCTGCGACGACACCTGCGCCGCGGTGGTCTCTGCGGATGGGGAGATCCGCTCGAACGTGATTGCCTCGCAGGGTCTTCTGCACTCGCGCTACGGCGGCGTGGTTCCGGAGATCGCCTCCCGGCACCACCTCGAGCTGCTCGACGCGGTCACAGCCGACGCGCTCGAGCGCGCCGGGACCGGCCTGGCCGGCATCGAGACGGTCGCCGTCACGCGCTCGCCCGGCCTAATCGGCGCGCTGCTCGTGGGCCTGTCCTCGGCCAAGGCGCTGGCCGCCGCCCGGCGGCTGCCGCTGGTGCCGGTGGACCACCTGCACGGCCACGTGGTGGCGAGCACGCTCGAGCCCGACCCGATCGAGCCGCCCTATCTCTGCCTGGTGGCGAGCGGCGGCCATACCTTCCTCGCGCGCGTGGACTCGAACGAGCGCTACGCGATACTCGGCCGGACGCTCGACGACGCGGCCGGCGAGGCGTTCGACAAGGGCGCCCGGCTGCTCGGGCTCGGTTATCCCGGAGGTCCCGAGCTCGACAGGCTCGCCCGTGGCGGCGACCCCGAGGCGTTCGACTTCCCGCGCGCGACCCCGGGCGAGCTCGACTTCAGCTTCAGCGGGCTCAAGACCGCGCTCCTCTACCGGCTGCGCGACGACGCCGAGGCCGACCGGGCCGACCTGGCCGCTTCCTACCAGCGCGCGATCGTGGACGCGCTCGTGTCGCGCATCCGCAAGGCGCTGGAGCGCGAAGGAGTCGGCAGGCTGGCGATCGGCGGCGGGGTGGCCGCCAACTCGGAGCTGCGGGCGGCGGTCGCGGCGCTGGACGTGCCCGCCTGGGTCCCGCCGCTCGAGCTGTGCACGGACAACGCGGCGATGATCGCGGGCGCGGCGCGCTTCCTCGAGCCGATCCCCTATCCCGGCTATCTCGACCTCGACGCGGCGGCGCGGGCGGCATGACGCAGGTGACCTTGTACGGCAAGCCCGGCTGCCATCTGTGCGAGGAGGCGAGGGACGTGATCGTCTCGGTGCGCCTCGAGCGCGAGTTCGAGCTCGCCGAGGTGGATGTGACGCTCGATCCGGGCGTGAATCGCGAGTACGGGGAACGAATCCCGGTACTTGCGATCGACGGGGAGGACGTCTTCGAGTACTTCGTTGACCGGCAGGCCCTCAAAGACCGCCTCGATAGAGTGAGCTCGTGAGTTTCCAACAGCCCGCCCCGGGCGGCCTAGGGCTTCAGGACGGATCCCAGGAGCGCCTGTCACTGGGGGTGGCGGCGCGGCTCTCGCGCTACCTGCAGGTCCTCACGCAGGCCAAGAAGATGGGCAAGGAGACGATCTCCTCCCAGGAGCTGGCCGACTACACCCACGTCAACTCGACGCAGATCCGCCGCGACCTGTCCGGGTTCGGCAAGTTCGGCAAGCGCGGGGTGGGCTACAACGTCGACTCGCTGGTCTCGCAGATCCGGAAGATCCTGCGCACCACCGGGCGGCACAACATCGCGCTGTTCGGGGCCGGCCACCTCGGCCAGGCGATCGCGGGGTCGGAGATCTTCGGCGACCACGGCTTCAAGATCGTGGCCGTCTTCGACACCGACGAGAACAAGGTCGGCAACCAGGTGAGCGACTCCCTGACCGTCGCGCCCTACGGCGAGCTGGGGCGCGTCGTGAAGGACGAGGAGGTCGTGGTGGGAGTGCTCGCGGTGCCCACCGACGCGGCCCAGAAGGTCGCGGACGACCTGGTCGGGGCAGGGGTGAAGATCATCTTCAACTATTCGGAGGCGCTGCTCCAGGTGCCCCCGGAGGTGACCGTGCACACTTCGAGCCCGGCGGTCGACCTGCTCTACGCCTTGTACTTCTACCTCACCTAGCGCTCATGCTGGACATGGCGAAGACGCGCGAGGTCTTCGAGGCCTCGGAGGACTTCACCGTCGGGATCGAGGAGGAGTTCGCGATCCTCGATCCGGAGACGCTTTCGCTCGTTCAGCGCTTCGACGATCTGAACGAGGCGGCCCAGGCTGACGAGGTGCTGGCCGCCTCGGTGTCGGGCGAGCTGATTCGCTCCGAGATCGAGATTCGCTCCGGGCGGGGTAGCGACTTCGCCGACGCCGTAGCCCGGCAGCGCGACGCCCGTTCTCGGCTATTCGCCCTTGCCGCGGAGCACGGGGCGGCGCTCGCCGCGACCGGCTCCCATCCCTGGAGCGCGTGGCAGGACCAGCAGATCATCGACACCGATCACTACCGGCGCGTCGAGGAAGGGCTCAAGTACGTCGCCTGGCGGAACAACACGTTCAGCCTGCACGTACACGTCGGGGTGCGGGACGCCGATCGGGCGATCGCCGTCTGCGACCGGCTGCGCCCCATCCTGCCCGAGGTCCTGGCCATCTCGGCCAACTCGCCGTTCCTCGACGGACGCGACTCGGGGCTCCACTCCGTCCGCAGCCAGATCTTCACCAAGAGCTTCCCCCGCTGCGGGATCCCGGAGGCGATGGGCAGCTTCGAGGTCTACGCCGACTTCGTCGAGTTCCTCCTCAAGACACGCTCGATCGTGGAGAACACGCAGATCTGGTGGAGCGTGCGGCCACACCACTCGTTCGGGACCGTGGAAGTGCGGATCTGCGACGCCCAGTCGAGCGCCGCCGAGTCCACCGCGCTGGCCGGGCTGCTGGTGGCCTGCGTCGCCCAGGCCGCCCTCGACTACGACGAGGGCGTCGTCCACGAGCCCCCGCCGGACAGGTTCATCGAGGAGAACTTCTGGCGCGCCATCCGCTACGGCCTCGACGGCCGGATGGTCGACCTCGAGCGCGGTGAGGAGTTCTCGGCCGCGGCGCTGCCCGACCGGCTGCTCGCCTGGACTGCGCCCGCCCGTGCGGCGCTCGGTATCGATCCCGTGCTTCCCGGCCCGAACGGTGCCCAGCGCCAGCGCGCGATGCTGAACGGCGGCGCATCGTTCGAGGAGGTGTTCGCCGCGGAGGTGGCCGAGAGCCGCAGGACGTACGCTGCCGAGGAGGTGAGGACATGAACGATGAAGCCGGGCAGCGCCAGCCGACCGAGGAGGAGCTCCGCGAGGCCCTCAAGCAGCTGAAGGTCGAAGACGTGGTGCTCCAGACGGTGGTCACGCTCGTGAACCTGAGCGGCCGCCGGCTCACCGCGGAGGGCGAGAAGGACACCGAGCAGGCCAAGCTCGGCATCGACGCCGTCCGGGCGCTGCTGCCGCTGTGCCCGGAGGAGGAGTCGAAGCCGATCCAGGAGGCGCTCTCCCAGCTGCAGATGATCTACGTCCAGGAGACGCAGGGCCCAGAGCCGGGAGCCCAGAGCCCGGAGCCCCAAGCCGAGGACGAGGAGCGCGCCAAGGCCAGGTCCAAGCTGTGGACGCCGCCGGGCACGTAGTCGGGGTCTTCGGCGGTTCCGGCTTCTATCGCTTCCTCGACGACGTCGAGGAGGAGGCCGTCGACACTCCTTACGGTCCGCCGTCCGCCCGTATCCGGCTGGGCGAGATCGACGGCACGCGCGTGGCCTTCATGCCCCGCCACGGGGACGACCACGCGCTCCCGCCACACCGGATCAACTACCGGGCCAACGTCTGGGCGATGAAGCAGGTGGGCGTGCGCCGGATCGTCGGGCCGTCGGCCTGCGGCTCGCTCAAGCCCGAGCTCGAGCCCGGGACCTTC
>DASXBA010000036.1:0-38660 GCA_036406475.1 Thermoleophilaceae bacterium
GCGCAGATCACCGCCTCGGCGCCCTCCTGGATCGCGGCCGAGACGGCAACGGTCATCCCCCGGTCCTTGAAGGAGCCGGTCGGGTTCGCGCCCTCGAGCTTGAGCCAGACCTCGCAGCCGGTTCGCCTCGAGAGGGACGGCGCCTCCACCAGCGGCGTGTCGCCCTCCCCCAACGTCACGAGCGGCTCGACGGGCAGGCGTTCGCGGTAGCGCCAGAGACCCATCACGCAGGTGCCTCGAAGGCCTCCTCGATCACGCGGATCACGCGCGGCTCGGCGCGGACGAAGTCGAGCCGCGAGATCAGGCCTACCGCGGCGCGGAACTTCGACTCGAGCACCGGGTGCATGACCATCACGAGCCGGGCGTCGTCGCCGAGCCCCTTCTGCACCACCGACTTGATCGACACCCCCTGCATGCCGAGGATCTCCGCCACCTGCGCCAGTACGCCCGGCCGGTCCGCCACCTCGAGATGGAGATAGAAGGAGAACTCCACGTCGGTGATCACCGGCTGGTCCACCGCGGGCGGCGGCAGCGAGGGGGGCGGGATCATGGCCGAGATCACGTCGCCGAGCACCGCGGAGGCGGTCTGCGGACCGCCCGCGCCGGGCCCGGACAGGGTGATCTCCGTGATCGCCGGCGACTCCACGGTCACCGCGTTGAACGCGCCGCCCACCGCCGCCAGCGGATGGTCGGCGTAGAGGAAGGCGGGGTAGACGCTCACCGCGATGCCGCCGTTCAGCCGCTCTGCCGAGCCGATCAGCTTGAGCGCCAGCCCGAGCTCCTTGGCGTACTCGATGTCGTCGACCGTGATCCGCTCGATGCCCTCGAACGGCACCTGGTCGAGCTGCACCGGCGCGTTGAACGCAAGCCGCGCGAGGATCGCCATCTTGGCCGCCGCGTCCTTGCCGCTCACGTCCTCGCTCGGGTCGGCCTCGGCGTAGCCCAGCTCCTGCGCCTGCTTGAGCGCCGCCGAGTAGCTCTCCCCCGTGCGCGTCATCTCCGTGAGGATGAAGTTGGTAGTGCCGTTCACGATCCCGTGCACTCGCTCTATGTGGGCGGCCGCGAGGGTCTCGTTCATCACCCGGATCGCGGGCACCACGCCGGCGACCGCGGCCTCGAAGCGGAGCTGCACGCCGTTCTCGCGGGCGGCCTGGAAGAGCTCCTCGCCGTACTGCGAGAGGAGCTGCTTGTTGGCGGTCACCACGTGGCGCCCGGCGGCCATCGCCCGCAGCGCGTACTCGCGCGCCGGCTCGGTGCCGCCCATGAGCTCGACGACCAGGTCGCTGCGCTCGAGGATCTCGTCGAAGCTGCCCTGGCTGCGCGTCAGGACGCCGGACAGCTCCGGCCGCAGCCCCACCTCGGCCTCGATCGCCTCGGTACGGGCGTCGAGCAGCTCGTGGAAGGCCGACCCGACCGTCCCGTGCCCCAGGAGGCCGACCCGGAACGCTTCGCTAGGCGTCACGCGCCGTCAGGTCCTCGTAGGTCTCGCGCCGCACGACCACCCGGGCCTCGCCCCCGCGGCAGAAGATCACCGGCGGCCGCGGCACCGAGTTGTAGTTGTTGGCCATCGCGTGGCCGTAGGCGCCAGTGGCGGGGATCACGAGGACGTCACCGGGCTTGGGATCGTCCAGCGTCGCCTCGCGCACCAGGACGTCGCCCGACTCGCAGTGCATGCCCGCGATCGTGCAGGCGGTGCGGCCGCCGAAGCGGTCGGCGATCTCGGCCTCGTAGCGGGCGCCGTAGAGCATCGGGCGCAGGTTGTCGGACATGCCGCCGTCCACGGCGACGTAGGTGCGCACGTCCGGGATCCGCTTGACGGTGCCCACGGTGTAGATCGTCACGCCGGCGTTGCCCACCAGCGAGCGGCCCGGCTCGCAGAGCACGGTCACGCCGTCGGGGGCGCGCGCCAGAAGCGCCTCGGCGTAGTCCTCGATCGAGGGCGGTTCGTCCTCGCGGGTGTAGGCGATGGCCAGTCCGCCGCCGAGGTTGAGCAGCGGCCAGTCGCCCATCCCGCTGAGCACCTCGCCAAGCCGCTCGAAGGCCTCGAGCTCGAACACCTGGGAGCCGATGTGCGCATGCAGCCCGCGCAGCTCGAGCCCCGCCGCGGCGCAGCGCTCGGCGGCGCGCTCGACGTCGGCGAGGCCGAAGCCGAACTTCGAGTCCTCCTGGCCCGTCGAGATGTACGAGTGCGTGTCCGGAGCGATCCCCGGCACCGCGCGGAGCATCACGCGCTGGCCGGGGCCGATGCGCTCGAGCTTGTCGATCTCGTCGAACGAGTCGACCACGATGTGGCCCACGCCGCGCTCGACCGCCAGGGTCAGCTCGGCCTCGGTCTTGTTGTTGCCGTGCATGTAGATCCGCTCGGGGTCGAAGCCGCCCGCCAGCGCCAGGTGGAGCTCGCCGCCCGACGCCACGTCGCATCCGAGCCCCTCCTCGGCCATGAGCCTGTAGGCCGCGGTGCACGGAAACGCCTTGCTGGCATATACGACCTCGAAGCGCTCGGTCCGCGCGGCGAACGCCTCCACGTAGGCGCGGGCCCGGGCGCGCATGTCGTCCTCGGCGTAGACGTAGGCCGGGGTGCCGAACTCCCTGGCGAGCTCGAGCACGTCGCATCCGCCCACCTCGAGCCGGCCGCGCTCGCCCAGGCGCGAGCCGAGGGGGTAGACATGCGAAACCGTGGCCGTCTGCGGTGCCGAGGCCATAAGCTCGGCCGATTATGAAGCACGCCCCGCCGGCCCCGCCCGAGCTCGGCATGCACGACGGGCTCTCCTATGCGCTCTTCCTGCCCGAGGAGCCGCCCCAGGCCGGGGTGGTGATCCTGCACGGCGCGGGATCGGCCAAGGAGAACCACTTCGACTTCGGCCGCGTCTGCCGCGACAGCGGCCTGGCTGCGATCGCTTTCGACGCCCGCGGCCACGGGCGCTCCGAGGGCGAGTTCGGCCCGGGCGCGGTCGACGACGTGCTCGCCATGTGCGAGCTGATGCGCGGCCACGCGCCCGCAGTGGCCCTGCGGGGGTCGAGCCTCGGCGGCTTCTGCGCGATCCACGCGGCGGCGCGCGACCACTCGCTCGCC
Organism: Thermoleophilaceae bacterium; assembly: GCA_036406475.1. Classification (GTDB taxonomy): domain Bacteria; phylum Actinomycetota; class Thermoleophilia; order Solirubrobacterales; family Thermoleophilaceae; genus DASXBA01. The sequence continues at coordinate 3,074 of DASXBA010000036.1, forward strand.
GCCGTGGTGGCGATCTGCCCGGCGCCGGAGGACCGACTCCTTCGCGGGCTGCGCTCCGACGAGCTCACCGACTTCGCAGTCGACCGCGACGCCCTCGACCCGTGGCTCGAGTCGCTCGACATCTACGACGCCGTCGGCGGGCTCGGCGATCAGACCGCCCTGCTGTTGCTACACGCGCGCGGAGACGAGCAGATCCCCTACACGGTGAGCGAGGAGCTGTACGCCGCGGCGCACGAGCCCAAGCGACTGCTGGTCCTGCCGGGCGGGCACCACCGCTCGCTCCAGCACGACCTGGAGCTGCAGTCGGTGTCGCGGCGCTTTATCGAGGACGCGGCTTCCCGGCGCGGCTAGTGCTTGCCGCCGCCGAGGCCGGTGTCGACGCCCACGCCCAGGCCCTGAACGAGCTGCGACACGGCCCTGCCGGTGTCGCTCACGGTCTTGCCGAGCTGAGGCTGGACGCCGCCGACCGCGTTCCCGAGCCCGTTGGTGAGGCCCTCGGTGGTCCGCCCGACGCCGCCCGTGACGGGCGCGACCGGGGGTGGTGAGGTCGGCAGCCCCTGCGCAGGAGGCGTGGGGTTGACGCCGCCGCCCCCGCCGCCGGGGCCGGTGGTCTCGGTGGGCGTCTGGACGACGGTGCCGGGGGACGGAGCCGCGGTCCCGCTGGGAGCGGGCGACGCCGGTGCGGCCGTGCTCGCGGTGCCGGCGGCCGCCGCCGCGGCCGTGCCGGCCGGAGGTGTGGACGCCACCGCCGCTGCCGCCGGGGCCGCGTCGGCCGCGATCTGCGCCGGCCCGGTGATCTGGAGGGCCGGCTGGTCCGCGCCGACGTTGACGCTGCCCAGACCGCCGACGATGTCGTCGCCCGGCCAGCCGCGGAATGCGACGATCGTGCTCACGACAGCGAGCAGAAGGATCGACGAAGCGATCAACACCCCGGTGGTACCGAGGCTTGTGATGTAGGCCCTGGACGCTCTCACGGACTGGGGTGTGTCATCGGAAATCGGCTGCAGGGCCCGATTCCGTTGTCCCTAGAGGGTTGCACTTCTCGGCGGCAAAATCGAGTCCGATCCGTTAATGGCGCCAGTGGCGCCAGCCGCGGCGGTGGTAGCCGTAGTGGCCGTGGTGGCGGCCGTAGCCGCCGTGGTGGTGCCCGTAGCCGTCCCCGTCGCCGTGGTGATGATGGTTGCCGTGGTGGCCGGGGTTCCGCTGAGGCGGCTCCTCAGGCGTGCCTGCCGGCGGAATCGCCGGGGCCGGGCCGGCGGCCACCGGCGGAGCTTGCGGCGAGGGTCGCGAGACCGGATGCTCCCCGTGCCGCCGGCCGCTGCGGTGCCGTTCGCGGCGCCTGTGTGCGCGCCGCTGCGGCACGGCCCGGTGGCTCTGGCTCCGGGCCCTGGGCCTCGCACCGCCCGCCGGCGCGGCGCTGCGGTGACGGGCGTGCGCCCTGTGCCGCCGGCGTCGCTTGCGGTGACGCCCGCGCCTCCGCGGCGCTTTGCCGACCGCGATCACCTTGAGCGACTTCGGGCTTGCCTGGCGTGTGCCGTCCGCCGCCTCCGGGCGCGGCCGCGACGGCGGACGGCTCTCGGAGGCGCGCTTGCCGGGGGGCTTCGGCCAGTCGTTGAAGCTCACGGACGAGCCGAGAAGGAGCAACGCGATCACCGCGCCCGAGAGCGCTGCGGCGATCGTCACCGCGCCGGCAATCAGTCCCTTGGTGCTGCCCACATGTCTCCCTGCCGTCGGAAGGACGGCCGTCGCAAGCCCGGGCCGAGCGCGCTCTCGGCCCGGTGGCTGCATCGTACATCCACGCCCAGCGGCGGAAACGATGCAATAACGAGAATCATTCTCGTTTAGGCTTTGGCCCTCCGTGATCGCGGCTCTCCCCTCGCCGGTCGACCTCTTCGACCTGCCGTTCATGCGCACGGCCTTGATCGAGCTCGGCCTCCTGGCGGTGGCGGGCGGCCTGCTCGGAACCTGGGTCGTCCTGCGCCGGCTGGCGTTCTTCTCTCACGCGGTCGGCACCGCGGCGTTTCCCGGCCTGGTGATCGCGGACGCCACCGGATTCAGCGCGCAGGGCGCCGGGCTGATCGCCGCGCTGCTGTACGCCGGAGGCGTGGAGAGCGCCGGCCGGTCCGAGCGCGCGCCGGGGGACGCGGCCACGGGCGTCCTCCTGGTGGCCGCGCTGGCCGGCGGCGTGGTGCTGGCGAGCGACGTCTTCCACTCGGGCGGCGCGGTCGACCAGCTGCTGTTCGGCACCCTCCTCGGGCTCGGCCACGGCGACCTCGCGGCGTCGGCCGCCGCCGCGGCACTCGCGATCGCGGCCACGCTGACGCTCGGCCGCGCCTGGGTCGCCATCGGCTTCGACCCCGACTCGGCCGCCTCGCTGGGCCTGCCCAAGGGACGCGCCGACCTGCTGCTGCTCGCCATCGTGGCCGCCGCCGTCGTGGCGGCGCTCCCCGCGGTCGGGGCCCTGCTCGTGACCTCCGTGTTCGTGGTGCCGGCCGCCTGCGCGCGCCTCATGACCGGCAGCGTTCGCTCGATGCTTCCCTGCGCGGTGGCGATCGCCGTCGTCCAGAGCGCGGTCGGCCTCTACCTCGCCTACTGGCTCGACACGCCGCCCGGACCGGCCATCGCGACGCTCGGCGCGGGCACCTACGGCGTGCTGGCGCTGGCTCGGCGATGACCGCCGCCGTCCACGTCGATGGCCTCGAGGCCGGCTACGGCGGGCGGCCGGTCCTGCGCGAGGTCTCGTTCGGGCTCGAGGCGGGGCGAACGCTCTGCGTCCTCGGCCCGAACGGCGGCGGCAAGACGACGCTCTTCCGCGCCCTGGTCGACGAGCTGCCGCCGCTCGCGGGATCCGTGCACGTCGCCGCCCGCCCTGCCTACGTCGCCCAGACCGAGCGCACAAGGCTCGACTTCCCGGTGAGCGCCCTCGACGTCGCGCTGATGGGCTCGCTCCCGCGCGGGCGCTGGTGGCTGCCCGCCCGGCAGGCGGATCGCGAGGCCGCCCTGGCGGCCCTCGGCCGTGTGGGCCTCCGCGAGCAGGCAGGCGTCCGCTTCGGCGAGCTCTCCGGCGGTCAGCGCCAGCGGGTGCTGCTGGCCCGCGCGCTCGTCCAGGACGCGCCGGTGCTCCTGCTCGACGAGCCGCTCGCCGGCGTCGACCCCGCGAGCGGGGAGCGGATCTCGAGCCTGTTCGGCGAGCTCCGGGACGAGGGCCGGGCGCTGCTCGTCTCGACGCACGACGTGGAGAGCGCCCGCCGCTTCGACCTCGTCCTCTGCCTCAACGCGCGCCAGGTGGCATTCGGTCCGCCCGCGGAGGTCCTCGACCGGCCGACGCTCGAGGCGACCTACGGCTCCGAGCTGATCGTGCTCGACGACGAGGGGCCGACGCGGGCGATCGCGATCCAGCACCACGAGCACTGACGTGGCTGCCTTCCTCCTCGACCCGCTTCAGTCGGAGATCGGCCGCCGCGCGCTGCTCGAGGTCGTGCTGCTGGGAGCCGTCTGCGGGCCGCTCGCCTTCTGGATCGTCTCCGAGCGGCTCAGCTACGCCACCGAGTCCCTGGCCCACGGGCTGCTGCCCGGTGTGGTGATCGCCTCCCTCGCCGGCGCGCCGCTCCTGCTCGGCGCGAGCGGCGGTGTCCTCGTTGGCGCGGGGCTCATCGCCCTCGCCGCGCGCGACGAGCGGATCGGCTCGGAGACGGCCACCGGCGTGGTGGTCACGGGCATGCTCGGCCTCGGCGCCCTGCTTGCGCTGGCGCCCGCCGCGCCCCAGCGGCTCGAGGAGCTCCTCTTCGGCGATCCGCTCGGCGTGGCCGACAGCGACCTGATCGCCGCGGCCGTCCTGGTCGTGGCCGGCGGCGCCGCCCTGCTCGCGCTGCACCGGCTCCTGGTGGCGACGGTCCTCGACCCGGCCGGCGCCTCGGCGCTCGGACTTCGCCCGGCGCTCGTGCGGCTGGCGCTGCTCGGGCTCGTGGCGGCCGCCGTGGCCGTGGCGGTCCAGGGGCTCGGCAACCTGCTCGTGCTGGCAGTGCTCATCGCGCCCGCAGTGGCAGTTCGCCGCCACGCGCGCACCGTGTCGGGGGCGATGCTCGGAGCGGGCGTCCTCGCCGTGGTCGGCGGCGTGGCCGGGATCTGCGCGTCCTTCGAGTTCGGCTCGGCCGCTGGAGCGAGCGTGGCCCTGGCCCTCGCGCTGGCCGCGCTAGGCGGTGCGTGGCTCCCGGCCCACCGAGGCCAGTAGCGCCACCCCGCCGGCGATCATCGCCAGGCTGAGGAGCTGGGGAAGGGTGAGGCCGGCGATGACGCTGTCGTTCCGGCGAATGAACTCGACGAGCAGCCGCTCGAGGCCGGCCAGCACGAGGTAGACGCCGAATAGCCCGCCGGGGCGGAAGCGGTCGCGCCACTGCCAGAGCAGGAGCGTGACGAAGCCCATTGCGAGCGTCTCGTAGACCGGGGTCGGGTGCACCTCCTGGGTGGTCGGCACCGTGCCGTGCGGATAGCTCATCGCCCAGGGCAGGCTCGAGTGGATGCCGTAGTCGCCGTCCCCCGAGAGCTGGCAGCCGATCCGGCCGATCGCGTAGCCCAGCGCCAGCGGCAGCGAGACGACGTCGAGCATCGTGAGCGACAGCCAGTCGCGGCGCTTGGCCCACAAAAGCACGCCGATCGCCCCGCCCACCACGCCGCCGTACCAGACGAGCCCGGAGCCCGAGAAGAGGTTGCCCAGCAGGTCGTCCTTGACCTTGTCCCAGTTCTGGATCAGGTAGTCGACCCGCGAGCCGACCACGCCGCCGACGAGAGCGGCGAAGACAACCTCGTAGGCCCAGTCCACGGGCTCGCCGAGCTCGCGCAGCCGGCGCGCGAGGAGCGCCCCTGCGGCGAGGAAGCCGAGCGCGAAGCAGATGCCGAAGGTCTTGAGCTCGAGCGGGCCGAGGTGGATCTGCGGCTGCACCGGGCGCAGGTTAGTGAGCCCTCGCTACCCTTCGAATCGATGGCACGCCAGCGCACTTCATTCGATCGGGACCCCGGACTTCAGGCCCGGATGCTGCTGACGATGTTCCTGCTCGGGCTGCTCTACGTGGCCTTCGTCGTCGTGCTCCTGGCGGCCGGCGCCGGCGTCGGCATCATGGTCGTCTTCATCGGCGGGCTCACGCTCGCTCAGCTCTTCCTCTCGGACAAGATCGGCCTGGCGGCAATGGGCGCCAAGGAGGTCTCGCCGGAGGAGGCTCCTGGCCTCCACGCGATGATCGAGCGGCTCTGCATCCAGGCCGACCTGCCCAAGCCGAAGATCGCCGTCGCGGACACCGACGTGCCCAACGCCTTCGCAATGGGCCGCTCGCAGAAGAGCGCCACGGTCTGCTGCACCACCGGGATCATGAACGTCCTCTCGCCGTCCGAGCTCGAGGGCGTGATGGCCCACGAGCTCTCGCACGTCAAGCACCGGGACGTGCTGATCATGACCATCGCCAGCTTCTTCGCCAGCGTCGCGGCGATGATGATGCAGTTCGGGTTCTTCTTCGGCGGCGGCGACGATGACGACGGGGGCCTCCCGTTCATCGTCATCCTGCTCGCCTCGTTCGTCGTCTACATCGTGTCGTTCTTCCTGATGCTGGCCCTCTCGCGCTATCGCGAGTTCGCCGCCGACCGAGGCTCCGCGCTGATCACCGGGCGCCCGAGCGCCCTCTCCTCCGCGCTCGTGAAGATCTCCGGCGCCATGGAGACGGTCCCCAAGCAGGACCTGCGCGAGGCCGAGCGGATGAACGCCTTCTTCATCGTCCCGACCAGCGTCAAGGGCGCGATCCAGACGCTCTTCGCGACCCACCCGCCGATGGAGAAGCGGATCGAGCGCCTCCAGCAGCTCGAGTCGCAGCTCCAGGGCACCGCCGCGATCGCGGCCTAGAGCGGTGGGCTTCCTCGACGCCCTGATGGGCGGCCGGCGCAAGCTCCAGGGCCCGGCGCCGGACCGGCTGTTCGCGATGAGCACGGCCTACGTGACGCTCGAGACCGGGCTGAACATCAAGCCGCGCGGCACGGCGGGCATCGTCTTCCAGCCGCTGGCCACTGCCGACTTCTCCCAGATCGTGTCGGAGACCGAGGAGCTCCTGCGCGGTTCGGCGGAGGAGACCGGCACGCAGATCGAATCGCACGACGACGAGTTCGGCTACCGCTGGCTGATCCTCCGCGACCCCGAGTTCGAGGACCTGGTCGTGTCGCTCAACACGGTCTCGACCCAGCTCCAGTCGGGCGGCTACGGCGACCGCGTGCTCGCCGCCGTCTTCGCCTTCGAGGAGGACGGCAAGGAGATCTACCTGATCTACAACTACAAGCGGGGCGGCTTCTACCCGTTCGTGCCCGCCCCGGGCGACAAGCAGCGCAACTCCGAGCGGGAGCTGCGGCTCCAGGCCCAGCTGGGCGCGGAGCTTCCGTGGGAGCAGGACATGACGCGCTGGTTTCCCCTGTGGGAGATCCCGCTGTAGGGCTTATGCCCCCGCGCGCTGCTTCTCCGCCTCCCGGAGCTCGCGCTTGAACTCCTCGGCGTCGGTCTCCACCTGCTTCTCCAGCACCTTGCGCGCCCGCTTTGTCGCCTTCTCGATCTGCTCGTCGATCTTCGACTCACCCACGACGATCAACGCGGCCTCGCCGTCGTCGAGCGCCTCCCCGAGGTCCTTCAGATCGCCGCGCGAGAGGCCTCGATGGAGGTGGCCGATCACGCCCCCCGTAGTCCCGCCGACCAGCGCGCCGCCGACTATCGAGGGCGGGAAGAGGATCCCGGCAACGGCGCCCACGGCGATCCCCGTCCAGGCGCCGTGCTGTGTCGGCTTCTCGGTCTTGTGAACCTGGACGTGGCCGTTCGCCTTCTCGATCACGGCGGCGTCGTATGTACCGACCGCGCCGGCGGCGTGAAGGTCGGCGACGCCGACGTAGTCGGCCTCCGCGTCGGTGTGGTTGTCGTAGATGGCCGCGTACAGGAAGACGGGTCTGTCCGCCATGACTAGCTCCTTCCGTCCGTGAAGTCCCATCGAGCAGCCTCGCGAAGCGCGCCCCCGGCGCCAACCCGGCCGGCAGGCATGTCGCGAGGGGTGCTGGCTTCCCGCCCTCGGAGATCCGCCGCGGCTCAGCCGGCGATGTCGCTGATCACGAGCACCACGAACAGCGTGAGCACGAGCTCGTTGACGATCCACGAGTTCGCGTTCATCCAGTCGCGGACCTTCGGCAGCGTCGTCTCGGCGCGCTTTCCGAGGATGAGGACCAGAAGGGCCGGGAGGCCGAGGAGGAGCAGCGTGAGGCCGAGGAAGCCGACGAGGTGCCACAGGGGCTCGTCGTGCGCCGAGATGTACGAGCCCACCGAGACGGACGTGACCAGATCGCTCGGAAAGACCCCGAGCAGGAGAAGTCCGAGCACGAACGCGAACCGCGCGGTCGCGGTCTGCAGCTTGCCCATCCACTTCGGAGGCTCCGCGATCTTCCTCTTGCGGAACGTGTGCAACATGGCGAAGAGCAGCAGCGCCAGGATGGCGACATAGATGGCCTTGTCCGACGCACCGGCATCGGAGGCGCCGCCCGCAAGGAGGAACGCGAGGCTGCCGACGATGGCGATGCCGATCGCAGCGCCCGCAACGTATGCGGCGGAGTTGCGACGCCAGCTCGCGCTCGTCGCGAAGAAGATCGAGCTGAGCACCTGCGGCCCGGCGATCATCACGATCGAGAGCGGAAGGACTCGCAGGAAGGCGCTCATACTGCCCATCTTCCGCATAGACGAGGTGGCCGTGCAACGTGACAGCCACACCTCTTGGCGTGGTGCGTGCAACACCATCGCGGGCGGCTCCCGCCCGGCGACATGACCCGGGTGACCTTCGTCGGCCACTCCACCGTCCTCGTGGAGATGGCCGGCGTCCGCGTCCTCACCGATCCGATCCTTCGCGGGCGCGTCGCTTACCTCCGCCGCCTCGTCCCTGTCCCACCCGTGCCGGACATCGATTTCGTCCTCGTCTCGCACGCGCACATGGACCACCTCGACCCCCCCTCGCTCCGCCGGCTGACGGGGTCGCCGCGTGTTGTCGTTCCGCGCGGCTGTGCGAGGCACGTCGCGCGCACCGGACTGGGCGAGGTCACGGAGATGGAAGTCGGAGAGCGAATCCCGCTCGGCGCGCTGGAGCTGGAGGCGACGCCCGCCGAGCACGACGGCCGCCGGCTGCCCGTGGGACGAAAGGTGGACGCTCTCGGCTACCTGCTCCACGGCCCGCAGCGCGTTTACTTCGCCGGGGACACCGACCTCTTCGATGAGATGGACCGCGTCGCAGACGGCCTCGACGTCGCTCTGCTGCCGGTGGCGGGATGGGGTACACGGCTCCCGCCCGGCCACCTCGATCCCGAGCGCGCCGCTCGCGCCGCGTCGCTACTGAGACCGCGTTACGCGGTGCCGATCCATTGGGGGACGCTCGCGGGACCTGGTGCCGCCACGGCCGACCCCGGGCAGCCCGCACGCGAGTTCGCCCGGCTCGCGGACGTCGAGGTCAGGGTCCTCCAGCCGGGCGAGAGCTTCGAGCTGGATCCCTGACACACCGGCGCATGGACGGATTAGCCCGGGTAACGTCCGGGCAAGACATGGTCATGAGCTTTCGCCCGCTTCCAAGCCCCGGTCAGGCCGTGCTCAGCTGCGTGCTCGCGGCGGCGGCGGCGCTGGCAAGCGGCGGGCTGTTTGCCGCTGCGGCGCTCGCGCCCGCGCCTCCGGCGGCACTGCCGCTGCTCATCCTGATCTGCATCGGCTGCCCGGTGCTGGCGGCCTGGGAGCTGCCCGTCGCGGTCGCGGTGCTGCGGCAGCGTCCGCGCAGGCAAGCCCTGTCCGAGCTGCTCCGAGGGCTCGACGAGCTGCCCGAAACCGAGCACCCCCTCGGCTACTAGAACGCCCGAGACGCGCCGCTGCACTCGGCCGCGGCGCGCCTCCAGGGTGGTTTCGCCTCAGGCGGTCCGGCCGATCTTCCCGCCGTACGCGGTGAGGCCGTAGATGGCGAGGATGTCCATCGCGAGGATCGACACCGCCAAGAACGGAGCGCCCGGAAGGAACAGCATCTGCGCCACGGCGTTCATCGCCAGGACGCCCACGCCCACCCAGCGTGCGAACTGGTTCTTCGCGAAGACGCCGAACCCGACCAAGAGCTGGGCGACGCCCAGGCAGAGCACGATCCAGCCCCAGGTGTTGAGGTCCGAGAATACGTACTTGCTGCCGTTGACGAAGAACTTCGAGTCGTCGATCGCCGCGATGCCGTAGATGCTGTTCAGCGTGCCGACGACCAGCAGAAGCACACCTGCGAAGACGACCCAGCCGTAGCCGGTGTCGTCATCCACGTAGCGCTCGCCAGCGGCTCCGGCCGCCTGGCGCTCGCCGGTGGTGCCAACGCTCATCACATACCTCCTGATGTGGTTCCGCGGTGGCTATCCGCCGCGGCTGACAGCCAAGGTGGCACGCGCGCCCTATCCGGGCAATGGTGTCTGCTTGCGTCTCGGAGGGGATGCGGACGCTTCGCCCGCTGCGAGCGGGGCGGCGGGGAGGTCGCCCGCGTACCAGAGCGCGACGAGGGAGAAGGCGGCGGCCGCCAGGATCGCCTTCTTCAGCGCCTCGATCTGCGCGTCGTTGTAGTGGTCGACGACCTTCTTCGTCTGGTCGGCTGAGAGGCCGGCCTTGCCCGCAGCCGATTCGGCCTGCTGCTTGGAGATCATCGGAACGCCGTCCTGGGTCCCGTCCACGATCTCGTCCTGGACCTTGGCTGGGATCGCGGCGTCCGCGCGAACGCGGTCGTGGAAGCCGGACGTCAGGCCGGCGAGCAGCACCGCGCCTATGAGCGCGGTGCCCAGCGAGGAGCCGAGGCTCTGGGCCGAGCCCTGGAGGCCGCCGGCCTCGCTGCTGTTGGCCTCGTCGATCGATGACATGACGACGTTGCCGAGCTGCGACACCACCAGGCCGATGCCGGTTCCGAACAGGGCCAGCGAGATCGAGAAAAGAGGCGTGGTCAGGGTCGGCGAGATCGTCGACATCAGCGCGATCAGGCCGACGAAGAGCACAGCCAAGCCGATCCGGACGATCTTCCGCGGCGAGACGTGCGAGGCCAGCCGCGCGCCGACGAGCGCGGCGATCATCATCGCCACCGAGATCGGCAGGATCGCCACCCCGGTCTCGAGCGCGTCCTTGCCGCGCACGAGCTGGAGGTAGAGCGGAAGCACGAAGAAGGAGCCGGCCATGATCAGGTAGCCGGCGACGAACATCGCCAGCCCACCCCGCAGCTGCTGGTTCACGCGCAGGAGGTTCGGGCTCAGGAGCGGCGAGCGGCCGACACGCTCCTGATGCTGCTCCGCCCGCCGGAACGCCATCAGGACGAGCACGCCGGCGGCGATGATGAAGGGCACGGCCGAAAGGCCGAAGGGCGTGATCTCGGTCCCGCCGATGGTGAGGGCGCCCGACGGCCGGACGAGTCCCCACGAGCTGCTCTTGAGGATCCCGAAGACCACGAGCCCGAGGCCCATGGCCGACAAGGCGACGCCGGGGACGTCGATCCGGTCGCCACTCGTTCCCGGCGAGTCCTGTACGTAGCGGATCCCGAACGCGAGGATCGCGACCACGACGACCGTCTCGCCCGCGAAGACGACGCGCCAGGTGAGCGCGCTCGTGACGAACCCGCCGATGAGCGGGCCGGCGGCGACGGCCGCTCCTGCGATGCCTCCGAGGAGCCCGTACGCGAGCGCCCGCTCCTTGCCGGTGTAGTTGGCGGCGGTCAGAGCCGCGATCGCGGGGATCACGAGCGTCGCTCCGACTCCCTCGACGAACGACCAGCCGGCGAAGAGGACCCCCACGCTCGGACTCAACGCGGTGATCAGCGAGCCCGCTCCGTAGACACCGAGGCCGATGGCGAAGATCCGCCGGCGGCCTTTCATGTCGCCGAGCTTCGCGCCGGTGAGCATGAACGCCGCCATCACAAGCGCGTAGGCGGTGATGGCCCCCTGGACGGCCGGCACCGTGGTGTGCAGGTCCTGGACCACCTGGGTGATCGACACGTTCATGACGGTGGTGTCGAGCACCATCACGAACTGGGCCGTGCCCAGGATGATGATGGTGGCGCGGTTCTTCATCGCTTCACCGCTCGCGCTGGCGCGGCCGCCAGAGGCTGACCAGGCCGGCGATCAGCGTCACGACGAAGATCTGGCCGAGCAGCATCTCGAGCCCGGCGAACATGCGCCCCGGCTGCGCCGCCGGAACGAGGTTCCCGTACCCAGTGGTCGTGAGGGTCGTGAAGCTGAAGAAGATGAAGTCGCCCGTCCCCGGCGGCCGGCTTTCGAAGAACTGCCCGGACTGGAGGCGGTCGATCGCGACGTAGAGCGAGCTGAACAGGATGCCGAAGATCATGTAGACGCTCACCGCTCCGAGGATCGTCCGGAACCCCACCTGGGTCTCGCCGAGGACGGCCCGCAACAGCGCCCCGACGGCGCCCATCAGCAGGAGCGTCTCCGCGAGCGCGGCAGCGGCGAGGAAGCCGTCGGCGCCGGAGAGCGCCGCCACCAAAGCCGATCCGACGGATCCCGCCGCGATGGCCGCCCCGATCCGGGCGGTGGCCGGCTTGGCCCCCGCGCTCGCCAGCGCCAGCACGCCGGCGGTGCAGCCGAGAGCGGCAATCGCCACCGCGCTCCAGCCTCTGTAGTGCGTGAGCGAGGCGACCACGTAGGTGGCGACCAGCAGCAGAAGCACGAGCCCGAACGCATTGGCGACTCGCGCGGCGAGGCGTGTCCACGGGAGGTGCTGTCGGCGCACTAGGCCCCCAGGGCCGTCTCGATCTCCCCGATCGCCGCGCGCTCGCGGTCGCTCACCTGCTCGCCGTGCTCCTTGTGGGCGGCCGCCACGCGCTCCGCCAGGGCCACCACGAAGCGGCGGTAGTCGTCGAGCTCGTCCGGCGTCGCCTTGCCCTCCAGGAGCTGCACGACCTGGCGCAGCTCGCCGAGCCCGTGCTCCCTCAATTCGTCGAGCGACTGGTGGCGCGTGCGGTCGACCTTGGGCTTGGTGGACACGACCTCGTCCAGCAGCTCGCTCTCGCCGTGCTGCTTGCGTGCCTCGGCATATGCCTTGGCCATCGAGAAGCTCTCGCGTATCGAGCCGCCCTTGTCGGACAGCAGCACGAGCATGCCGGCGGTGGTGGGCCCCTCGAGTACGAGCTCCCACTCCTCGTCGCTGAAGTCTGCTCTCGCGGTCATCCGGGGTCTCCTTCCGGGTCGGGGGGTTTCGCGCGGGCGCGCGAGAGGTCGTTGGAGATGAGGGTCGCGGCGGCGGTGAGCGGAGCGGCGAGGATCAGCCCGACCGTTCCGAAGAGGGCGCCGCCGGCGATCGTCACGACCAGCACGGCAAGCGGGTGGATCCCGAGCGCGGCGCCCATGGCGACGGGCTGGATCAGCTGCTGGAGCACGCTGTTGGCCAGGAGCTGGACCACGATCATGCCGGCGGCCGCGTCGGTCCCGGCGCCGCCGAGGGCAAGCAGCACGGAGAACGCCCCCGCCGTCCAGGCTCCGAGATACGGCACGTAGGCGGCGAGGAAGGTCACGAGGCCGATCGTCCCCGCGAGCGGGACGCCCAGGATGAGCGCGCCCACCGTGACCACGGCGCCGTTGAAAGCGGCGACGATCGTCACTCCGAGGAAGTAGCCGCGCAGCGACTCGAGCGTCCGCTTGGTGACCGTGCGCGCGACCGGCAGGGGAACGCCCATGTGGCGCTCCCCCCAGGCGCGGATCTTGGGGCCGTCCGCCAGCAGGAAGATCAGGCTGAGCACCGTCATCGCCAGGAAGAACACGAGCGAGGAGAGCGTCGCGAGGCCGGCGCCCAGTCCCTTCAGCAGCGCGTTGACGGCGTCGGTGGACGACGAGCTCGCGTCCTTCTTGGCGCTGCTGGCGGTGCTCGAGTTGACGCCTAGGTCCTTGAGCCAGCCCTCGATCGTGTTCTTGGCGTCCGCCAGCTGGTGCTTGATGCCGCCGAGCTCGCTCGTGATGCCGACGAGCACGACGGCCACGACGCCCAGCGCCAGCAGGATGAGCACGACCACCAGGAGGATCGCTCCGAGCGGGCGCGGAATCCTGTGGCGCTGCAGCCAGGAGATGAGCGGTGACGCGACGGAGGCGACGACCGTGGCGGTGATCAGCGGCGCCACGATCGACTCCGTCAGCGTCATGAGCCAGACGGCGCCAGCCAGGAACAGCGCGACGCCGACCAGGAGCCAGGCGGTGAACCCGACGTCCCGGAGCCAGGCCGGAGCGGCGAACACGCCGCTCAGCTCGGAGGCGTCGATCTCGACGAACTCGGGCTCCGCGTCCTTGGGCGCATCGCGTCGGTGCAGCCGGCCGCGGATCACGAGCCCGTTCCCACCGACGCTTCCGCGTACGAGTCATGTCCGAGGTCGACCAGCCAGCGCCGGAAGTGGGCATGCATGGTCTCCGCGCCGACCACCGGCACCTCGGGCTGGACCCAGTCCGAGGGCACGAGCGCAAACGGGAACGACTGGCCGCCGCCCATGCCGCCGTGGGAGCCGACCAGCTCCTCGAAGGCCGCTACTTCGTCCGTCTCGGGCCAGTAGGTGCTGTTGACGACGATGTCGGGGCAGTGGTCGAACCCATCGCTGCGGGCCACGTGCCGAGCCGCGTTCGGCCCGAACGGCTCGAGCGGGTCCTCACCCTCAACCCGCTCCTCGTCGAGGTAGTTGACGCCGCGCGCCCCGATCACGGTCGCGCCGTGCGCCTCCGAGCGGACCAGCAGGAAGCCGATCCCGTCGTGGTCGCGCAGGATGGGGATCAGACGCGGCCAGCGCTCCTCGATCCGCTCGAGCGTGACCCGGCCGGGCTCGCGCGGGAACGTGATCAGGCCCAGGCAGCCGGAGGCCATCACGGACAGCTCGGGCAGCTCGCCGCTCGTCTGCGCGTCGTCGCCGTCCTCGCCCAGGCGCACCTCGCCGTCGACCTGGCGGCTCCGGGTTGCCCTGCCGATCGCCCGGCCGCGGGCGGAATCGGCGCTCGCGGCCTCCGTGAGCGACGCGCTCAGGTAGCTCAGCGCCTCGTTCGAGTTCGCGTCCTCGGCCTCCACGGACTCGGCCTCGCAGGCCTTGCGGACGAGCTCGTCCAGCGACTCGCCGTAGCGGTCGAGAAAGGTCTCGCCCTGCGACTGGCCGTGGTCGGAGAGCACGACGAAGCGGTAGTCCCGGTCCGCGTTCGCGGCCGCCGCGGCGATGCGGCCGATCTGGCGGTCGACCCGGCGGAGGACGGCGAGGGTGTCCGCGCGCTCGACGCCCGAGTGGTGGGCCACCTCGTCGTACGCGAGGAAGGTCGTGTAGCCGACCGGCCGGCCCGCGTAGAGGTCCGCGATCACGGCCTGCACCTGGAGGTCCGTCTGCACGATCGTTCCCCAGGCGCGGACGACCGCGTACTTGCGGTCCCGGTGGATCCGCGGGCGGACGTCGCGGCGGCGCTGCTGCGCCGCGAAGAGGCGCTCCTGGAAGATGTCCGCGATCACGAGCGCGATCGTGCGCGTCACGTTGTAGGGATTCGCGAAGTAGGCGAAGTAGTCCTGTCCGATCCTTCCCGGCCGCTTGCGGTCGAGCACGGTGCTCATCGTCAGCAGCGTGTGCTTGGCGTCCCCGGACACGATGTTGGCGCGGCTCGCGCCGTCCTCGTGCAGCAGGCCGCGCCCGTTCGAGTGCCGGTGCTCGATCTCGGCCGCGTCGCGGGGATGGTTCGTGACGATGGCGCGGCCGCGGTCCTTCTCCCACCAGCGGAACGCCGGGATGTCGTCGTTGTTCCCGTGCAGCAGGCCCGCCTGGCAGGCGCCGGTCTGCGACGACCAGTCCGTCTCCCAGCGGAGCAGCCGGTGGCCTCCGTCGTGCAGCCAGCGCGCGAGGTTGGGCGCGTTGCCGTCGCGGATCGCCCGCCGGAGGATCTCGTGGGCCAGCCCGTCGATCTCGAGGAAGTAGACGCCGGGCACGCTGAGGTCGCCCTCCGGCCGCAGGCGCCTCGACCTGCGCCTGACGGCGTTGCGGTACCAGAAGTCGTCGTCGTCGATGGCGAGGAGCGAGGTCACGACGGTGTTCACCACCGTCAGGCCGAACGCGACGACGATGCCGACGCCGAGCCGGTCGACCGTCATCCCCGGCTCGAGCTCCGAGACGGCCCAGACGACCGCGCCGTTGAGCACCAGCACACCGAGCCCGAGCGTCAGGACGGTGAACGGGAGCGCGACCCGGATGATCAGCGGCCAGACCAGTGCGTTGATGAGGCCGATGGCCGCCGCCGACGCGAGTGCCGCCCCGAAGTCCTTGACGTGGAACCCGGCCAGAAGCGCGCTCATCAGCATCAGCGCTGCGGCCGTGATCAGGAGCACGACGACTACTCGCCAGACCTGGCTCAGGCCCACGCGGGTCATTCAGCAGCCGACCATATGGCGGCGGACCCCTGCCCGGCTAGGGTGCGCACACCCGTTTTGGCGAGTCCAGCTTGACGTTCCGGCCCGTACGCGACTCGGGTTTGCGCCGCGCCAACCGGGTGGCGGCGGTGGCTTTCACCATCGGAGGCTCGCTGTTCGCGCTCGGCGCCGCGGAAGCGCAGCTCGGCTCCGGGAACGCCGCGGCGGCGGCCTCGATCTACTTCGCCGGGGGCCTGTTCTTCAACACCGGCGCCTACGCATCTCTGCTGGGCGTGGTCAATCGCTCGCCGGGACCCTGGCGATGGTGGTCCTACGAGCCCGAGCGCATGGACTGGACAAGCGCGTTCGTGTTGTTTGCGGGAACGCTGGCGTTCGGCGTGAGCCTGGGCAGCTCGTTCCTCGACGGGCTGACCACGCACCAGCAGGACCGGCTCATCTGGACGCCCGAGGTGGTCGGCTGCGTCCTCTTCCTGGTCTCGGGCCGCCTCGCTCTGACCGAGGTACGCCGCCGGCGGCGGCGCGACCTGGCCTGGTGGATCGCGTCGATCAACCAGCTCGGCTCGATCCTGTTCATGATCTCCGCCCTGGCAGGCTTCATCAGGCCCGCGACCTCGAGCGAGATCAACGTGGCCG
Organism: Thermoleophilaceae bacterium; assembly: GCA_036406475.1. Classification (GTDB taxonomy): domain Bacteria; phylum Actinomycetota; class Thermoleophilia; order Solirubrobacterales; family Thermoleophilaceae; genus DASXBA01. The sequence continues at coordinate 19,131 of DASXBA010000036.1, forward strand.
TCGCCAACTGGGGCACCCTCAGCGGTGCGCTCTGCTTCGCCGTCGCCGGGGTGCTGCAGGGCTTCGACCGGCCCGCGCCTCAGTAGCCGACGCTCGTCTTGACCCGCCGGCGCTCGGACTCGTGCGCGCCGCCCTTCTTCTCGAGCGTCTTGCAGGCGTTGTCCACGTCCTCCGCCAGCACGTCGACCATCTCGCGGCTCAACGTCTGCTTGACCAGGGCGCGCATCACGCGGACGTCCTGGGCGTCCGGCGGAAGCGTGTAGGCCGGAACCATCCAGCCGCGCTCGGCCGAGAGCTGCCAGGCGATGTCGAACTCGTCGTAGTCTCTCTCCTCCGCGAGCTTGAAGGCGACGAGCGGCAGTTGCTCCTCGTCGCTGCCGATCAGCTCGAAGTAGCCGAGCCCCGCCAGCGCGTCGGCAAGCGCCCCGGCGTTCTGCTGCATGATCCCCATCACGTAGGCGTAGCCCTCGCGCCCGAGCCGGATCAGGTTGTAGTACTGGGCCAGCACCATCGACGAGCCGGTGGAGAAGTTGAGCGTGAAGGTCGCGTCCGTCTTGCCGAGGTAGTTCTCGTAGAAGACGAGGTCCTCGGCGAGGTCGCTCTTCTCACGGAACACGAGCCAGCCGATCCCGGGGTAGACGAGGCCGAACTTGTGCCCGGAGACGTTGATCGAACGCACCTTCTCGAGCCGGAAGTCCCACTCGGAGTGGGGGTACAGGAAGGGCCACACGAAGCCGCCGCTCGCGGCGTCGATGTGGAGGGGCACCTCCAGGCCCTTGTCCGTCTCGAGTCCCACCAGCAGGTCGTTGATGCCGGTGATGTCGTCCATGTGCCCGGTGAAGGTGGTGCCGAGGACGGCGGCGACTCCGATCGTGTTCTCGTCGACGTGCGGCTCCACGTCCTCGGGCCCGATCGTGTACTTGTGCTCCTGGAGGGGCACGATCCGCGGCTCGACGTCGAAGTAGCGGCAGAACTTCTCCCAGACGACGTGCACGTCGCCGCCGAACACCAGGTTCGGCCGGTCGGTCGCCTTCCCGGCCGCCTCGCGCCGCTTCCGCCACTTCCACTTCAGCGAGAGCGCCCCGAGCATGATCGCCTCGGACGAGCCCTGCGTCCGAGCGCCGGTCGTCTCGCCGGGCGCGTGGAAGAGCTCAGCCAGCATGCGAATGCAGCGCTGCTCGATCTCCGCCGTCTGCGGGTACTCGGCGTGGTCGATGAAGTTGCGGTGGAGGTTGTCCGCGATGACCCGCTGGGCCTCCGGCTCCATCCAGGTCGTGACGAACGTCGCCAGGTTGTGCTGCGGGTCGCCCTCGAGGAAGAGCTCCTGCTCGACGAGCCGCATCGCGTTGATCGCATCCATCCCGACGTCGGGAAAGTGCTTGCTCGGCGCTTCGTCGACCAGGTAGCGGTTGCCGTAGCGGGCCGCGACTGCTTCGTCGATCGGCGGAGCCTTGGCCACGGTCAGCCCAGGATCTTGGCCTTCTGCGCGGCGAACTCCTCGTCCGTCAGCACGCCCTGTTGGTGCAGCTCGCCGAGCTCCTTGAGCTGCGCGATCGGATCGGGGGCGGCGGCCGGCGGTGGCGGCGCCTCCTGGGGCGGCCCCTGCGGCGTCTCGGCAAGATAGGCCGGAGCGCCCTGCCCCTGCTGCGCCCAGCGATCCGCCTGCCGGCGGCTGACCCGGTTCGAGACCGCGGTGGCGGTTCCGGAGGCGACGGCCACCCTCGCTATCCCTCGAAGTAGTCCTGGCATCGGGTCACGCTCCTTTCGTCAGGACGCCGCTTCGACGGCATCGAGGGCATCGATCAGGTCCTGCGCCGGGATGCGCTCGAAGGCGACCGGCACCCCGCCGTTGCGGCGGACCGCCGAGATGAATGGCGCGGCCCAGCGGTTCTCGTAGACGAGCAGGACGGCCGCGCTTCCGGGCTCGAGCGCCTCCGCCGCAGTGGCTGCGTCCTCGTCGCCGAGCAGTCCGGAGGAGGCACCCTCGAAGACGACGAAGTCCCCCACGTCCTTGTCCGTCAGGTCGCGGGCGTCGAAGCCGGAGAACGTGCCGTCCTCGTTCTTCATCACGAACAGGGCGTCGAGCACGCGGATGATCCCGCGGTCCACCAGGTCCACCAGCAACGGAGCGGCCTCGCCGGTCATCGGCGCGCCGGGCGGATAGGCGATGACCACGATGTCGACGGGCCCGAGCTCGCCGTTGGACGCTTCCATTTGACCTCCAGTCGTCGGCAGCGCCAAAGCTACGGGCGCGGCACACGGGCTGGCGAGGGTGCAGGCACGAGTCCGCCGGGGGTGGCAGAACCACCCTCAGGCCGAGCCGAGATAGCGCCGCCGGTGGAGCACCGTGCCGACCAGGCCGAGCGGCAGCGGCAGCCAATAGGTGAGCAGGCGGTACGCGAAGGTCGCCACGACAGCGTCGGAGGCCGAGACTCCCGCCAGGGCGAGCGTCGCGGTCAGCCCCGCCTCCACGAAGCCGAGGCCGCCGGGGGTGACCGGCAGCTGGGCGAGGAGCTGGGCGGTGCAGAAGGCCAGCAGCACCAGCCCGGGACGCGGCGTCGAGCCCACAGCCGCGAGCGCCGCCAGGAGCGACGCGTAGTCGAAGACCCAGCGCCCCACGCTCGCCGCGAGGGCGGCCTTCCAGCGCCTGCCGACCACTCGGAGGATCCGGTCGCGCTCGCCGAGCAGCCGGCCGGGCAGGTCGCGCGCCGGTCGCGCGCGGCGGCGGAGGCGGTTGCGCACCCGCTGGACCGTTCGCCCCACCCAGCGGAGCGGACCGTCCCGGGCCAGCATCAGCGCGCCGATCGCGAACAGCGCCACGAACAGGACCAGGCCGCCGATCGCGCCCTCGAGCAGGTTGCGGTTCACGCCGCCGCGGAGGAGCGCCGGGATCGCGAGCACGGGCAGCGCGAGCACCACGGCGAACGTCAACAGGTTCGCCGCGGTGAGGCCGGCGACGGCCTGCGCTCGCTGGAGGCCGGCCTGCACCAGCATCCGGTACTGGACCGCGGCGCCCACCGCGCCCCCGCCGGGCGCCACCTTGGACATTGCGTTGCCCGCGAGCTGCGAGGTGGCCACGGCGTACCAGTCGCGCCCGTGCATGGCGAGCCGCTGGAGCCACCAGAGCGAGACGATCGAAGCCGCCTGGAACAGGAGCATGAGCGGCACCCACGCCGGCTCGAGCTTGTTGAGGCTCCGCCACGACCCGAGCGTCTCGAGCAGGGTCGGCGCGACCAGGTAGAGCGAGACGCCGGTCAACGTCAGCCAGAAGACCGTTCGCACGACCCGCTGACGCGTCGGCTGCGCCGCCTCCCCGCGCGCGACCTCCGCCGCGACGTCCGCGTGCTCCTCGAGGGCCCCCTCGATCCGGTCGCCCAGTTGCGGGCGCGCGACGCCGCCCGCCCGCTCAGCCATCCATGTAGTCTCGCGCCGCAATGGCCGGCGCGGACTCACCCGTCCTGATCGCGTACGACGGCTCGGACCTCTGCAAGGCCGCCGTCCGGCGGGCGGCCGAGCTCTTCCCCGCGCGGCAGGCCGTTGTCGCGTCGATCTGGGAGCCGGGGATGGCCGCGATGGCGATCGGGCCGCCCGAGGCTCTCGGGACCGGCAACATCCCGCCCGACCCGGAGACGGTCGAGATGGTCGACCGCGCCCAGCGCGAGCACGCCTCGCGCGTGGCCGCAGAGGGCGCCGAGCTGGCCAAGTCGCTCGGGCTCACGGCCGAGCCGCACAGCGTGCCGGACGACCTCGACGTGGCGGACACGCTGCTCGAGATCGCGCGCGACCGGGACGCCGCCGTGGTGGTCGTCGGCTCCCACGGGCTGTCGGGCCTGCGAGCGCACCTGCTCGGGGGCGTCTCGCGAAAGCTGCTGTCGCGTGCCGACCGGCCCGTGCTCGTCATCCGCGAGGCGAAGTAGCGGCGACCGTCAGCCAGGCGGCCACGGCCGCCAGGACAGCGGCGGGCGCCGTGTGGACGCCGCGGCTCCCCACGAGCAGCGCCGCGAAGACGATGGGCGTGAGGATCAGCTTGGTGGTGGCGGTCATCCCGGCGGCGGCCCCCACCGCGACCGCCAGGGTCGGAGACCTGTCGAACCAGACGATGGGAAGGGTCGCCACACCCACCCCGAGGAAGATCGCGGGGAACACCGGCCCGCCGCGGAACCCGCAGCCGAGGCTGACGCCGTAGGCGATGGCCTTCGCCACCAGCAGGACGAGCACGATCTTGGTCGTGTCGGTCGCTATCACGTCCGGAATGGCGGCCTGCCCGGAGAAGAGCACGTCCTGGGAGTCGGCGCCGAGCCAGTCCGCCACCTGGGCGAGCAGCCCCACCGCGAGCCCGCCGCTCAGCAGCACCGCCGGCATCCCCCAGCGCTTCGGCCCCTTGTCCGCCAGGCCGCCGGCGCCGCGCCGGACCATGGTGATGATCAAGGCGGCGACGATCCCGACGGCCACCGCAATCAGCAGGTCCTCCACCCGCGTCGTGCCGTAGGCGGGCAGGTGGGGGACGGCGATCGGCTGGCTGCTGAGGCCGCCCCAATCGCCGAGGCCGACGAACAGGACGTAGCCGATCGCGGCGGCGACGAACCCCGGCAGCAGAGTGGGGATCAGCGCCGTGCCCATTGACAGCCCGCCCTCGATCATCAGCAGGCCGCCGACCGCCGGGCCGCCGAACAGCGCGGAGATCGCCGAGAAGGAGCCGGCGCTGCCGAGGACGGCCTTCTCCTTGGGAGCCAATCGCGCGAGCGCCGCGACCGCCAGGCCCGCCACCGACCCGATCGCGATCAGCGGCGCCTCGGGGCCGAGCGCAGCGCCGAACGACAGCGTGCCGAGCGCCGCGAGCACGATGCCGGGCGCGTAGGAGAGCGGGGTCAGACCGGCGGAGAGCCCCTCGAGAGGGGGGTGGCCGCCGTCACCGGGCAGCAGCTCGCGAGCGGTGACGACGAGCGCCGCGCCCGCCACCGGAAGCCCGACGACCAGGTACCACGCCGGGTTGCCGCTCCAGAGCCCGTTCTCGAGCTCGTGAACCAGGGCCAGGAAGCCCGCCGCGGCGAGCGCGGCGGGAACACCGATCAGCGCGCCGAGCCCGACCAGGCGCAGGATCTCCGCGCCAGAGGGCTGGCCCGCCCCTTGGGCGTCAGGCGCCAAATTCCTCGAGGCGCTCGGCCAGGATGAGCCGTGCAGCAGCCTGGATCAGGGCGAGGTGGGAGAACGCCTGCGGGAAGTTCCCCAGGTGGCGGCCGGTGGCCGCGTCGAGCTCCTCGGCGTACAGGCCCAGGGGCGACGCCTGGCGGAGCAGGCGCTCCATCAGCTCGCGCGCACGCTCGAGCTCGCCGATGTCGGTGAGGGCGGAGACCAGCCAGAACGAGCAGATCAGGAAGGTCCCCTCCTTGCCCGCCAGGCCGTCGTCGGTTTCGTCCGTGACGTAGCGGAGCACGTAGCCCTGCTCGGTCAGGCCGTCGGCGATGGCCAGCACGCTCTTCCGCAGCCGCTCGTCGTTGTTGGGCAGGAAGTCGAAGATCACGGCGAGCAGCGTGGAGGCGTCGAGCGCGTCCGTGTCGTAGTGCTGGCGCAGCACGCCGTCCCGAACCCCGTGCTCCAGGATGTCCTCGCGGATCTCGTCGGCGGTGGCACCCCACTCGGCCTCGAGCCCGGAGTCGCCTCTGATGGCGGCGAGCTTGGAGGCGCGATCGAGCGCGACCCAGCACATGAGCTTGGACGAGACGTAGTGCCGGGGGGCCCCGCGCGCCTCCCAGATCCCCTGGTCCGGCTCGCGCCAGACGGCCGTGGCGCACTTGGCCTGGGACTCGACGATCGGCCAGAGCCGGCGCGGCAGCCGCTCGCTGCGGCGGGTGTGCAGCAGGATCGAGTCGAGCACGGCGCCGAAGACGTCGTTCTGGCGCTGGTCGAAGGCGCCGTTGCCGATCCGCACGGGACGCGCACCGGCGTAGCCGGAGAGGTCGTCGCGCGTGGACTCGGTGAGGTCCCGCCGGCCGTCGATCCCGTACATGATCTGGAGCGCGCCGTCCTGGTTCGGCTCGATGTCGGCAACGAACTGGATGAACTCGTCGGCCTCCCAGTCGAGGTCGAGGTAGTGGAGGGCCATCAGCGTGAACGTGGAGTCGCGCATCCACGTGAAGCGGTAGTCCCAGTTGCGCTCGCCGCCGGGCGTCTCGGGCAGCGAGGTCGTGAGGGCCGCGACCGTGGCTCCGGTCGGCATGTAGGTGAGGCCCTTGATCGCGAGCGCCGAGCGTTGGATCGAGGGCCGCCAGCGGTGATCGATGTTGCGCGAGCGCCCGAGCCAGGAGCGCCAGAAGCGGCTGGTGGCGGACAGCCGGGCGTGCGCGTCGCCGGCGTCCTCCGGGCAGGCCAGCTGCTCGGCCCAGGACAGGGCGCAGAAGAGCGACTCCCCCTCGCGCAGGACGTGCCGGGCGCGGACTCGGTTTCCCTCGATGCCCAGCGCCATGTCGGTCTTGAGCCGGATCGTCTCCCCGGCTCCGGAGGCGTCGGCGGTGTGGCGGTCTCCGTCGAGGAGCTCCCACTCCGCGGGCGTCCGGCCGTAGTCGAAGACGGGCTCGCAGATCAGCTCGAACTCCACCTCGCCCTCGATGCACTCGACCGCCCGAACGAGCATGTGCTCGGCGTCGTCGTCGGCCGGCGGCCGGGTGTGCGGCGTGATCTCGTCCTCGCCGTGCGTGGGACCCATCGTCAGCGCGTCGCGAACCACGGCCCAGCCGCCGTGGGTGTTCCAGGTGGTGACCAGCACGTTCGTCCCGGGCTCGTAGATGCGGCCCACCGGCACGTTGATGCCGAACGGCCCCAGCCTGAAGGCGCCCGCCGCTCGGTCGAGCAGCGTTCCGAACACGCTCGGCGCGTCGAAGCGCGGCACGCAGAGCCAGTCGACAGCGCCATCGGGGGCAACGAGCGCCCCCGTGTGGCAGTCGGACAGGAACGCGTAGTCCGCGATCGGCGGGAACGGCGAAGGGGCCGCGGAGCTCTGTGGCGTGGTCACCTAGCGCGCCCCACGTACGTGGACGACCACGCTGCGCCCGAGCATGTCCTGGAGGCCGCGGCGCCGGTCCGTCAGGAGCATCGGCAGGAAGCCGAGCAGCAGCGGCAGCGCGGCCAGGCCGAGGCCGATCAGCCGCACGAACGCCCAGCGGGGCCGCAGGGCCTCGTCGGACGACTCGCGTCGGACGCGGATCTGCATCAGCCGGTTGCCCGGCGTCTGGCCGGTGGTGGACCAGAAGCCGACGAAGTAGGAGACCGTCCAGACCACGAACAGCACTCCGCCGACCGCCAGCAGCAGATGGTCGACCGTGTCCGGCGTCTTCAGCACCGACAGGCCCAGGCCCACCACCACGCCGACGAAGATGCCGGTCAGGTCGACGATGGCGGCGTCGACCGCGAAGGCGAGGGCCCGCGTGACGAGACCTGCGTAGACGGGCGGCGCCGCGTCCGCCAGCTCCGGTCCGTGGGCGCGCACCGTGGCCGCGGCCTGGGCCTGCGCCGACATTGCGGCGTGGGCGTCGCTCACGCTCACCGGGACCTCCGCAGCAGGCGCCGCGCGACGCGCTCGATGCTGGCATCGGCGCGCTGCGAGCGCACGCGTACCTGGCCCGCCACCTGATCGGCGAAGCCCACGCTCTGCTGACCGATGGCGTCCGTGACGGCCGGGCTGCGGGCGATCTCGTCGACCATGATCCACAGCTCCTCGCTCTCGAGCAATCGCTCGACGATCGTGTCGAGCAGGCGGCTCTCGATCACCTCGGTGGCCAGCCGCTCCATCGCCGGGCTCTCGAGCACCGCGGACTGCGCCAGGTCGCGGGCGACCGCGTCGACCAGCGGGCCGCGCAGGGCGTGTCCCACGGCGTGGTCCGCCACGGGACTCGCCAGCACGCGCTTGACCGCCTCGTCCGTGTAGCGCCACTCGAGCAGCGCGTCGAGCCCGGCGAGCCCGGCGCGGCCCACCGCGTCGGCGGCGGCCGAGGAGACCCTCCGGCCGAGCCCCAGGCTCTGGCTGACGAGCGGCACCCTCATCTCAACGCCGCTTGGTCCGGCGGCGCCCCTTGTGCCCCCACGTGAGCTCGACCTCGAGCTCCCACTCGTCGTCCTGGACCTCGATCTCGAGCTTGAAGTTGACCTCGTCCGGGACGTTGACCTTGAAGCGCAGGTCCCCGCGCTCGTAGTGCACGTCATCGCTGCGCGCGAGCGCCGTGGCCAGCGCGCGCAGGCGGGCGGCGGCCTCCTTTCGCCCGACGGTCTCCTTCTCGGTGATCTCCAGCAGATCCATTCATCTCTCCTTCGTCGTTGTCACCGGCTCTCCCCCGGTTGCAACGCGGGCGAGCAGCCGCAGGCCGTCCAGCGCGCCGTTCGGCGCCATGGCCGACGGCGATGCACCCGGGTGTTGACGCGCGATGCGGACGTCGAGCACCCCGGGGCGGATTCGAAAGTTCAGCGGCGGATCCAGCCGGAGCGCCTCCCCGTCGACGCCCGCCGGCACGGGACGGGCGGAGGTCACCTCGAACTCGGGCGCCGACCACTGCCGTAGGGGACGCTGCGCCACCGTGATACCGAGCATCCCTTCGTCGATCCGCGGGCGAGTGCCCGACCCGATCGCCCGTCCCAGGCGGTAGACGTTGTTGGACACGAGGACGGCGCCGGCCGAGTGCTGGAGCTGCCCTCCCGGTCCGGTCCACTCGAGCTCGAGCCCCTCGTTGCCGTCCCCGAGCACGTCGGGCACCGTGTCGAGCAGGGTGCGGATCTTGGCCTCTCGGTAGCCCTCCCGCTGCACCGCCTCCGCGTATAGCCCCAGGGAGACGTTGTTCACGAACACGCGGCCGTTCACCTCGGCGAGGTCCACCAGCCGGCGGCCGCCGTCGACGAAGGCGTCGAGCGCGCCGACCACGTCATCGCGGTCGACGCCGAGGTCGAGCGCGAAGTGGTTGCGCGTTCCGGCGGGAATGCATGCGTAGGGCAGGCCTTTCTCGGCGGCGATCGACGCCACGATCGCCTGGGAGCCGTCCCCGCCGGCCATCGCGAGGCCGTCGGCGCCGCGCGCCACGGCATCTCGGACGAGCTTCTCGAGATCGCTCCCCGCGGTCAGCTCGATCGGCTCGATGCCGCGCGCACGGGCCTCCTCCGCCACCGCGAAGCGGGTGGACTTCCCGCCTCCCGACTTGGGGTTGTAGAAGAGCACCGGCCGCTGCGGGGCCGGTGCCGCGGGCAGCGAAGCGTGCACGGTTATCGCGGTGCGGGCCGCTGCCAGCGAGATCAGGGCGCCGGCCACCACGAGCGCCTGAGCCAGCACCGAGCCGGACAGGAGCAGGGCGACCGCGGCGGCCAGCGCGATCGCGGCCACGCCGAGCCCGGCTGCTCGTGCCGAGCCCCGCCGCAGCAGGCCCCACCAGGCCGTCGCCGCCGCCGCGCTCACGCAGGCGAGCACCCCGAGCCCCCTCGGAAACTCGCTCACCGCCACCACGATCCCAAGGACGAGCGCGGCTCCTCCGGCGCCCAGCGCGAGCCAGGCCGCAAGCTGTCTGCGAGTCATAGGATCGGCGGTCGATGGCCCACTGGCTCGAGGACGCAGAGCGGATCGACGTCGCCGTGTACGCGGCGGTGGCCGGCACGCCGACACCGGCTCTCGACGCGGCGATGGCGGGGCTCTCGCGGGCCGCCGACTACTCCAAGCTGTCGCTCGCCTCGGCGGCGGCGCTGGCAATCGCGGGCGGACCGAAGGGGCGGCGGGCGGCCGCGATGGGCCTGGCCTCGCTGGCGGTGACCGCGACGGTGGTCAACGCCGCCGTCAAGCCGCTCGGCCGCCGCCGCCGTCCCGACCGGATGGGCCACGACGTGCCGCTCGCCCGCCACGTCGACATGCCGAGCTCGCGCTCCTTTCCCTCCGGGCATGCGGCGGGTGCGTTCGCCTTCGCCACTGGAGTCGGTCACACGCTGCCCCGGGCCGCCGTTCCCCTCCGTGCGCTCGCCGCCAGCGTCGCGTACTCGCGAGTCCACACCGGGGTCCACTACCCCGGCGACGTGCTCGCCGGCGCCCTGTTGGGCACCGCCCTCGCGCAACTGACGGCGCACACGATGGATCGTCGCTAGGCCCTTGCCTGGTGGCCTCCGTAGGCCGACAGGCCGTACAGGATCAGGATGTCGAGGGCGAATATGCACAGCGACCAGAACGGGTAGCCGGGCAGCGACAGCAGCGCGCCTATCGCGCTCAGCATTGCTCCGATGATCCCGATCCAGCGCCCGAACTCGCCACCGGACCAGATCGAGAAGGCGGCGATTATCTGGATGATCCCGATGATCAGGATGATCCAGCCCCAGGTGTTGAGATCGCTGATGATGTAGCGCTTGTCCTCCAGGAAGAAGTGGGCATTGTCGATCGCGGCGATTCCCCAGATGCAGTTGAGGACGCCGGCAATCGACACCATCATCCCGGCGAACAGCAGCCAGCCACCGCCCTTTGCGGTCTCGTCCATATGTCACTCCTTTCGAGTGGGTCCGGCGAATCGTCCGCCGCCGCCGAACGCGCTGCAATGGGGTGCGCCACCCTCGCGCCAGGGGTGGGCGCACCATTGCCCGGCGATTCCCCCTGCGCAAAGCTGACGCCGGTGACGATGACCACACCCCGTAGCGGCCACGCAAGCGTTGCCGAGCGGATGGAGCGCGGCAAGGCGGCGCGCGCCGAGGTCCCGAGGTCGCGCCACGCCGGGTGGGAGCCCGGGCCGGGCCGCGACCCGCTGGCGCTGCTCGAGAAGCAGGCGGAGAGCCGGCTTGCCGAGCTCGTCCCGATTCGCTACGGCCGCATGGCGTCCTCCCCGTTCGCGTTCTTCCGCGGCGCCGCCTATGTCATGGCGGCCGACCTGGCCGACACCCCGGACTCCGGCATCACCGTCCAGCTCTGCGGCGACGCCCACCTGTCCAACTTCGGCGGATTCGCCGGACCGGACAGGCGGCTCCTGTTCGACCTCAACGACTTCGACGAGACGCTCCCGGGCCCGTGGGAATGGGACGTCAAGCGGCTCGCCGCCAGCCTGGCGATCGCCGGCCGGCAGAGCTACTTCGACGCCCGCACGCGCCGGCGCATCGTGCTCACGACCGTCGAGCGCTATCGGGCCGCGATGCGCAGGTTCGCCGGTATGCGAAATCTCGACGTCTGGTACTCGCACGTCGACGTGGACGACGCCCTGTCCGGTGCGGCCGAGCACATCGCCAAGGACAGCCTCAGGCGCGCCCGCCGCAACGCGGCCAAGGCCCAGCGCAAGGACAGCATGCGCGCGCTCGCGAAGCTGACCACGGTGGTGGACGGCGAGCCGCGGATCGTCGGCGATCCGCCGCTGATAGTCACCGCGGACGAGATACTCGAGTCCTACGGGCTCGGCAGCCGCGAAGAGCTGATGGACGGCGTCCGCGAGCTCCTCCGCGACTACCGCGGGACCCTCAGCTCCGATCGCCGCCACCTTGTCGGCGGCTACCGCTTCGTCGACCTCGCTCTCAAGGTGGTGGGAGTCGGCAGCGTCGGCACGCGCGCCTGGATCGTGCTGCTCCTCGGCCGCGACGGCGAGGACCCGCTCTTCCTCCAGGTCAAGGAGGCCCAGCGCTCGGTGCTCGAGGAGTTCCTGCATCCGAGCGCATACGGCAACGAGGGTCGCCGGGTGGTCGAGGGCCAGCGGCTCATGCAGGCCGCGGGCGACATCATGCTCGGCTGGATCCGCACCGAGGGCCTGGACGGCCAGGAGCGCGACTTCTACGTCCGGCAGCTGTGGGACTGGAAGATGTCAGCGGACGTCGAGGGCATGGACCAGAAGATGCTGGAGCTCTACGGCGGCCTCTGCGGGGAGACGCTCGCCCGCGCACATGCGCGCTCCGGCGACCGCGTGGCGATCGGGGCCTATCTCGGGAGCGGCGACCGCTTCGACCGGGCGATCGCCGACTTCGCGGAGATCTATGCCGACCACAACGAAAGCGACTACGAGGCGCTGGTGAACGCGATCGAGAGCGGTCGCCTCCCGGCCCGGATGGACCTCTGAGAGGGAGCTGTGCCGGCCGACAACGGGGACATCGCGGTCATGACGGTGGACGACCAGCGAGTGTTCCGTGAGGCCGCGCGCGATGTGATCGACGCCACGGCGGGGTTCAGGAGCATCGGCGAGGCGGCATCCGGCCCGGAGGCCCTCGAGCTGCTCGAGGAGCGGGAGGCCGAGCTCGTCCTGGTGGACGTACGCATGCCCGGCATGGGAGGAATCGAGGTCGTCGAGCGGATCAAGCGCGCGCACCCGGAGGTCGTCGCGGTGCTGATCTCGATCGAGGAGGCCTCCAACCTCCCGGCCAAGGCCTCCTCCTCGAGCGCCGAGGCGCTCGTCCGCAAGCAGGACTTCTGCCCGGACCTGCTACGCGGCCTCTGGCACGATCACGGCCGCTGAGCGCGCGGCTCAGCGCGCCAGCGAGCGGATGGCGAAGGCGCGGACAATGTCGGTCACGCTGTGCATCAGTGCCCAGATGCCGGCGAAGACGAGCAGCACGTACGACTTGTCGACGAAGAACTGCCCGCTCGTCCAGAAGGCCAGCATGATCATGAGGACTCCGGCGATCAGCCCGATCCACCAGAGCTGCCCGGCCTCGCGCTCGACGAAGGCCTGTGCGGTCCAGAAGATCCCGACGAGCAGGAACAGGAAGCCGAGGATGTCGGCCACCCCGGCGAAGGTCTGCTCAGGCTCGATCAGCGAGATCACGCCGGCCGCCAGCATCAGCACGCCGAACAGGGCGTAAAGCCAACGCAGCCGGTCGACCATGGCGGCCACCGCCAGGTGCCAGACCCCCGAGGCCAGGAACATCAGGCCGATGATCACGCCGACGGTCTTGATCGACGCCTGGTCGAACTGAAGGACCACCAGGGCGACGACGCCCCAGGCGATGCCGCTCACGATCCACAGCCACCAGTACTTGCCGACGCGGGCGACGGGATCGCCGGCCGGCCCGGCCCAGCCGACCTCCTCCCCCCGCATCAGGATGCGGCGACAGCCTTGGCCTTGATCGACTCGAACTCGGCCTGGTCGATCGTGCCGTCCTCGAGGAGCTGCTTGGCCCGCTGGATCTCCGCCGCGGGACCGCCCTTGTCGCTTGCGACCGAGCGGACGTAGTCGTCGAACTGGGCCTGGTTCTGCTGCATCTGCTCGACGTCCCTCCGGCCCATGTCCTTGCCGTGGACGATCAGGTAGATCAGCACTCCCAGGAACGGGGCTACGACCACGAACAGGATCCAGGCAGCCTTGCTCCAGCCGGAGGCGTCGTGGCGCCGGAAGATGTCGGCGAAGATCTTGATCAGGAGCCAGAACCAGACGACCAGGCCGAAGAACACCAGCATCGACCACATGACGTCGAGGAACGGATAGTCGTCGGCAATGAGCAATTTGTCTCCTCTCGGGTTCCCGTCATGCTGGGCATGGCAGCAGCGGCGAGCAAGGCAGCCCGCAGGTCAATCCCGGGGGATGCCCGCCTCTCCTACCGGTACTGTCCGTTTCGTGTCCATTCGCGTGGTGCTGGGCGAGGACAGCCTCATCGTGCGCGAGGGGCTCCAGCAGCTGCTCGAATCCTCGCCGGGCACTCAGGTGGTGGCGGTCTGCAGCGACCGCGACTCGCTCCTGGATGCCGTCGCCGACCACGAGCCCGACGTCGTGCTCACCGACATCCGGATGCCCCCCTCCGGGACCGACGAGGGGATCGAGGTGGCCGGGCGCCTGCGCGAGAGCCATCCCGGCACCGGCGTCGTGGTGCTGAGCCAGTACTCGGAGCCCGCCTACGTGCTGAAGCTGCTCGAGTCGGGCTCCGACCGCCGCGGCTACCTCCTCAAGGAGCGGGTGCACAACCGCGGCGAGCTGATCGCGGCGATCGACGCCGTGGCCCAGGGCGGTTCGGTGATCGACCCGAAGATCGTCGAGGTCCTTGTGGCCGCGAACGCGCGGGCGGAGCACTCGCCGCTCGCCGAGCTCACACCGCGGGAGCACGACGTGCTGGCCGAGATCGCCCAGGGAAAGAGCAACACCGCCATCGCCGAATCGCTCGTGCTGACCAAGCGAGCGGTGGAGAAGCACATCAACTCGATCTTCATGAAGCTCGGCCTGGCGACCTCGACGGACGTCAGCAAGCGGGTCAAGGCCACCCTGCTGTTCCTCGCCGAGTCGCACCCCGACGGGTAGGGCTGCCTGTCCCCCGTACACCTGTGCGCGCCATTGCGCGAGCGGCGGCGCGCGGGTTCGCTAGGCACGATGGCTCACCGCCGCCTGGGGATCGCCCTGATCGTGGTTGCGACCCTGCTCGCGTTCCTCGCGATCTTCGCCCTCTGGGCCAACCGCCAGTTCCTCGACACGGACAACTGGACCGACACCAGCACGAAGCTGCTCGAGAACGACCAGGTCCGCACGCAGGTCTCCGACTACCTCGTGGACCAGCTCTACGCCAACGTCGACGTCGAGGGCCGGATCCGCGCCGCGCTCCCGCCGCGAGCCCAGCCGCTCGCCGGGCCCGCGGCGGGCGGGCTTCGCCAGCTCGCCAACAACGTCACCAACAAGCTCCTCCAGCGGCCGCTCCCGCAGCGCGCCTGGGAGCGGGCCAACCGCCATGCGCACAGACAGCTGATCGCCGTCCTCAACGGCGGCGGCGACGTCGTCTCCACGACCAACGGCAACGTCGTGCTCGACCTGAAGGCGCTCCTGGGCCAGACCGAGGGGCGCGTCGGCATCGGCGGCCGCGCCGGGGAGAAGCTGCCGTCCGACGCAGCCCAGCTGACGATCCTGCGCTCGGACCAGCTCTCGCTGGCGCAGGACATCGTCCAAGTCCTCAAGTCGCTCGCGATCGTGCTCGTGGTCCTTGCGCTGGGCCTGTACGGCCTGGCGATCTACCTGGCGCGCGGCTGGCGACGCGAGGCGCTCCGCGCCACGGGCGTCGGCTTCATCGTGGCTGGAGCGGGCGCGCTGGTCGCCCGCGGTCTCGCGGGGAACGTCGTCGGCGACTCGCTGGCGACGACCGAGTCGGTGCGGCCGGCCATCGACGCGGTCTGGAGCATCGGGACCTCGCTGCTCGAGGAGGCCGCTGTGGCGAGCATCTTCTACGGAGTGGTCATCGTCTTCGCGGCCTGGCTCGCCGGGCCGACCCGGGCGGCCGTGGGCACCCGGCGCGCTCTGGCACCATGGCTGCGAGAGCCGACCATCGCCTACGGCGTCCTGGCCGTGATCGTGCTGCTCCTGATTGCCTGGGGACCGACCCCCGCCACCAGGCGCTTCCTTCCGATGCTCCTGCTGATCGCCCTCCTGGTCGCGGGCGTGGAGGTGCTCCGGCGACAGACCGCCCGCGAGCATCCGAACGCGAGCCGCGAGGAGGCAACGCAGCGGATGCGTGAATGGGCCTCGGGGCTGACCCGCCGCGGACGCGGGGAACGCGGCCGGGCCGACGAGCTCGAGCGCCTGGGCAGGCTGCGCGAGCAGGGCATCCTCGACGACGCCGAGTTCGAGCGCGAGAAGGCGCGGATCCTCGGGGCGACGGGCTAGCTAGCCGGGCGCGACGGGCACGATTCCCGTCACCACGGTTCCGCTGTCGGACGACCGGATCGCCAGCTCGCCGCCCACGGCCACGATCCGGTCGCGCATGTTGGTCAGGCCCAACCCCCCGTTCCCCGAGTCGACGTCGAAGCCGTCACCGTCGTCGCGGACCTGGAACCTCAGGGCCCCGTCCTGCTTCAGCGAGACCGTTACCTCGCGGACGTGCTTGGCGTGCTTGGAGGCGTTCTGCATGGCCTCGAGGCAGCAGAAGTAGACGGCGCTCTCCACCACCTCGGGATAGCGGCCGATTCCGTCGGGCTCGACGCGCACCCGGATCGGGACGCGCTGAGCGGCCGCGCCGAGCGCCTCGGCTAGACCCTGGTCCGCGAGAAGGGACGGATAGACGCCACGGGCCAGGGTCCGGATCTCCTCGAGCGTCGCGCCCACCTCGTCGCCGAGGCTGTGGAGCTTCCTCATCCCCTGTTCGCGGTCTTCCTCGATCAGCTTCTCCGTCAGCTCGAGCTGGATGCGCAGGGCCACGAGGCGCTGCTGGGCGCCGTCGTGGAGGTCGCGCTCGATCCGCCGCCGCTCCGCGTCGGCGCCGGCGACCAGGCGGGCACGCGACCCCTCGACCTCCTGCAGCGCGGACCTGACCTCCGCCGCCAGGCGGCGGTTCTCGAGCGCGATCGCGGCGTGGGAGGAAACGGCCGCGAGGAAGTCCGGCTTGTCGCGGAGAGCGGCGTCGTGCACGATCGCCGCGTAGCGCCGCGTGCCGTTATGCAGCTCGGTCAGCATCTCGGCGGAGCCCGGCCCCGGGGCCGGGACGGTCCGGCCCCGGCTGTCGAGCCACTGCGGGTCAGGGTGCTCGACCCAGAGGACGACCCGGAGCCCGGGGTCCTCCAGCGCCTGCGCCAGCTCGCGCTCGAGTCGTACGGGGTCCAATCCCGCCCGCACGCGCCCGCCGAGGCGCTCGAGCGCGCTGCCGGCGTACAGCCGCCAGGAGAGCAGGCCCCAGAGGAACCCGAGCGCGAGGAGCGGAAGCGCCATCGCGACTATCCAGACGATCCCGTCGAGCGCTGCCGAGTCGGGGTCGACGCGCCGCAGGGTGAGCCCGATGGCCAGGGAGACGCAACGCAGGAGCGCCACCGTGAGCACCGGATCCAGTGTCCGTCGCATCAGCAGGCTGGCCTGACGCACCCGCTGCACGAGCCGGAAGGTCACGGCCAGGAAGAGCAGGATCGAAAGCACGTCGCGGAGCGGGAGCAGCAGCGAGTCGACGAAGCCCGGCTCGGAGCCGAGGATGAAGAAGGCGTTGTGCGGGCAGTGGGCCGTGCAGCTCGTGTACTGGCTCGGGACCGGGTAGCTCTCGGTCAGCAGGGCGGCGGGCAGGTAGACGGCCGCGACGAGCAGCGCGGCCGCGGTCACGAGACGCCGGTCCCTCTTCTCCGGCAGACGCCCGGAGGGGAAGGAAAGGATCAGGTAGAGGAGGGCCGGCTCGGTGGCCCAGCCCACGACCCGGCCGACGCTGTAGACCAAGCTGGTCTGCGACTCCGCCAGGGTGGACAGGAACGCCCCGAAGGCGACGATCAGTAGAAGGGGGCCGAAGCGCTCGCCGGGACGGCTCCGCCACGCGTAGATGCCGGCGGCGACCGGCACGGCGACCATGACCCCCCGGCCGGCGGCCGCCAGCCACGCCTGACCCGGCGCGTCGCTTGCCGTGATGGCTACGGCGACGCCGGTCATGGCGACACCGCCCAACACGACTGCTCCGAGTTTGGCCCGCTCCAGCCGAGAGGCGACCACTCTTGTCATCGTGCGCAGCGGTGGCTAGGGAATCCGCCGCTCGAGGTCGATTCTGGCGGACGCCCCAGACGGGGTCTAGTCAGGGATCAGCCCATCGCCGGTGAACTCGCCCTTGGCCTCCTCGAAGCTGATGTCCCGCGGCGGGACGATCACGTCGGAGACCACGAGCTCCTCGTCCGGCAGCGCGTTGCCGTCGGCCGAGATCAGCTCGAGCATCTGAGTGAAGAGCTCGCGGAAGCCCGCCTCGTCGCCCTGCTCCACCGCGCTCACGGCGCGGTTGTCGAGCTCGTTGAGCCGTTCGCCGTCCCCGTCCGGGATCTCGAACTGGCCCTCGCCGGCGATGCGGACGATCATGCGCCCTCCTTGCCCTCGCCGAGGGCCGGAGGGTCGCCGCCGCCCGAGCCGACCTCCGCCTTCATCTTCGCCAGCTCGTCGTCCACCTGGGCGCCGGTGCCCAGCTGGGCGAGCTCGCGGTCGATGTCGTCCTGGCCGTCGCCGAGCGCCGTCAGGTCCTCGAACGTACCGGCGGCCTCGAGCTCCTCGACCGCGTTGGCCCGCGCCTGCATCTGCTCGGTCTTGTCCTGGGCGCGCTGGATCGCCATGCCCACGTCGGCCATCTGCTCGCCCACGCCGTGGGCGGCCTCGGAGATCTGGACCTGTGCCTCCGCCGCGGAGTACTGGGCCTTGATGACCTCCTTCTTGGTCCGGAAGGCCTCGACCTTGGCGCGCAGCTTCTTCTCGTTCTCGGTCAACTGCTCCTGCTGCGTCTCGAGGTCCTTGACCTGGGTGTCGAGCGACTGCAGCTCACCCTGGATCAGGGCCTTGCGCTCGAGCGCCGTGCGGGCGAGGTCCTCGCGGCCCTGCGAGAGCGCCTGGCGCGCCTGGGTGTCGAGCTTGACGATCTGCTGCTCGTACTTCTGCGATTGCATCTGCAGCCGCTTCTTGGAGGTCACCACGTCGGCGATCCCCTTCTTCACGTTCTGCAGCGACTCGACCTGCTTCTGGTACCCGTAGTCGAGCGTCTCGCCCGGGTCCTCGGCACGGTCGAGCAGCCTCGAGATCTTCGCCTTGATGACCGTGGACATTCGGCCGGCCAGTCCGGGCATCCCGTCTCCTTCCCAAGTCGGTGGTGGGGCTTCTGAGGCAGCCTAGCGGCCTGACGGTGGCCACGGTCCGAATTGGACGAGTGGCTGGGCGGGGCTGACGGTGGGCCCGGGGTAAGTCGATGCCAAAGCATCGGCGTGCCCGGGAACGCCGTCAGGCGCGTCCAGACGCCGTCCAAGCGGATCGTGGCCACCGGAGGGTCGCTTTAGCGTCCGGGGCAGGTCCGCCGAAAGGCTCTGAGCGACACGCGCTTGAACACGGAGCTGAAGCGCAGGCGGCGGGAGCGGCCGCAGAAGCGGCGCCGCGGCGTCCGGTACTCGACCTCGTAGACGGCCTTGCGCGCGCGTATGAAGGGCTTGAAGAAGCGGCACTCCGAGTACTGGAAGCACTGCTCGACCACGGCGAAGTCGAACGAGCGCGCCAGGGTCCGCGCCTGACCGGGATCGTTCTTGAGGCCCACGGCCAGCCCGTGGTCGTGGCCCGCTCGCGCGAGCCAGCGGTTGAAGCGCAGCTGGTCGCCCGCGGTGAGCGGGAAGCCCGTGGCGTTCGTATAGCCGTCGACGTTGTCCGGGTCGATGGCGTCGAAGCCCTTGCGCCTGCAGGCGTCGATGCGGTCGCGAAGGATCGGAGCGAGCAGGTCGAGCCGGCGGATGTCGAGCCAGCGCTCGTCGGGAAAGCCCGCGATCGGCTTGCCGAGCAGCTCGCGCGGGAAACGGGACGCGTCGGCGCGGTAGGGCTCATAGCTGCCCGCCGAGAAGTAGCAGACGACCTTGCGGTGGCGGCGGTGGAGCCGGCGGATCGAGCGGCGCGGCGTCTCGACCCCGTCCACGTCGAAGACCGGCGCGCGCACGCTGGTGTCGACCCTGCCGCTCAGCTGGAGCTGCCACGGCTTCGTCGTCGGCCTCGGGTGCCAGCGGGCCTCCGCGGGCGCCGCGCACGTCGCCAGCAGGCAGGCGGCGATCAGACCACAGGACCGGAGGGCTGCTCCGGCAGCTGCCGCCATTCCTTGACCTTTCCGTCCTTGATCTTGAAGCGAACGCGGGCGCTCCCGTGGCAGGGGCCGCCGGGGCCGGCCTTCAGC
>DASXBA010000037.1:0-17233 GCA_036406475.1 Thermoleophilaceae bacterium
GCCATGTAGGCGCGCTCGACCCAGCGGTAGTAGCTCTGCTCGTGGGTGAGCGAGGCGTGGTCGGGCCAGCCCTTGAACGACGGCCACCCCTCCGGGCTGTGACAGCGGGCGGGGTTGCCGTAGAGAACGTTGTCGAGGACCGCTCCGCAGCCGCCCGTGGCCGCGTGGTCGGGGCAGTCCTTGAGCGCGTAGGGGGCTCCGTACGGCGACCAGGGCCGCCCGCAGTGGGCCCGTCCGCCGAGGAACTCGAAGGCCATCATGTGCATGTGGAGGTCGATGATTCCCTTGACCGCCCCCCAGGGCGTCTTGCTCTTCAGGGGGCGGCCGGACGCGCCGGTCCCGACCTCCGGGTACACGGCGCAGCCGTGAGCCGGCTCGAACGTGAAGATCGCCGCGTCGCCGGCGCCCGAGTCGGCCAGCACGAGCTGTCCGGCTGAGACCGCAAGCACCTTGCCCGCGGAGGGCAGCGAGATCTTGAAGGCGTTGCCGGCGACGTCCACGCGCCAGTCCGCGGAGGGGCTTGCTCCGGCGACGTGCTGGACGACGTTGCCGAGCGTGCCCTTGGCCATGTAGTCGCCGCTCCGCCCGTAGAAGAGGTAGCTGCCCAGCGCCGTGGCCTGCATGCGGAAGGGCTCGGCGGTGCCCGTCGAGCCCGCGGAGGCGCGATAGCCGGGGCCGCTCTCCGCGACGTACCTGCCCGCCGAGCGCGAGCGCAGCGCGTAGCACCCGTTTGCCAGCGCGTAGCGGCGGTCCGTGCCGGTGGCCGAGGCCAGCACCCGCGGCTTGGGCGGGTCGGGCGAGATGATCGCCGGCTTCGACGGAGGCTTGGGCGCGCTGTATGCGCTGGCGGCGGCGGTGAGGCCGGCGAGCGCGAGCACGGCGGCCAGAGCGGTCCAAACCCTCACGAAGGCGATTCAACCATCGAACCCCGAAACCCGCCATTCATCGGGCTTTAGCTCCGCCTTAGAGCACGCCCGTAATTTGGCCGCACCGTGACGACCGACACAGCCACGCAACCCGCCCCGGATCCCACCCTCGACTCGCTCCAGCTCCTGCTGGACGGCATCGCCAAGACCCGCCTCCTCACCGCAGAGGAGGAGGTCCAGCTCTCGAAGCGCATCGAGCGCGGCGACCTCGAGGCCAAGAACCGGATGATCGAGGCCAACCTGCGCCTCGTCGTGTCGATCGCCAAGCGCTACCGCAACCAGGGCCTGCCCTTCCTCGATCTGATCCAGGAGGGCTCGATCGGCCTCGTGCGCGCGGTCGAGAAGTTCGACTACCGCAAGGGCTTCAAGTTCTCGACCTACGCGACCTGGTGGATCCGCCAGGCGATCTCGCGGGCGATCGCCGACAAGGCCCGCACGGTCCGGATCCCGATTCACATCGACAACGTCCTCAAGAAGCTCGACGGCGCCCAGCGCAAGCTGGAGGCGACGGGGGGCGACCGAGACCCCACCGTGGAGGAAATCGCCGCGCTCGCCGGCGTCGACCCCGACGAAGCCGACCTGATCATGCGCGCCGCTCAGGCGCCGGTCTCCCTGGACAAACCGGTCGGCGACGACGGCGACGCCGCGCAGCTCGGCGACCTCATCCCTGACGCGGCCACGCCTTCACCATTCGACGTGGCCGCGGAGGGGATGCTCCACCGCGGCCTCCGCGAGGCCCTCGAGAACCTCTCCTACCGCGAGCGGCGCATCATCGAGCTCCGCTGGGGGCTCGGCGGCGAGCAGCCCCGCACCCTCGACGAGGTGGCGCGCACCTTCGGCGTCACGCGCGAGCGGACCCGCCAGATCGAGGAAGGCGCGATCAGGAAGCTGGGCGCGCTGTCCGAGACGCAGGCGCTTCGAGACGTCGCCTAAGTAGGCACCAGGCGCTAGGCGCTAGGGCTTCGGCCCGATATCTACCGCCTACTGCCTACCGCCCACCGCCTCGCATATATTGCGCCGCCGTGACGACCAACGTGGGCAAGACGTACGAGCCGGCGACCTTCGAGGTGGAGGCCGACCGGATCCGCCAGTACGCCGACGCCGTTGAAGAGGACAACCCCGTCTACCACGATCCCGAGGCGGCCAGGGAGGCCGGCTTCCGGGATCTCGTCGCGCCGCCGATGTTCGCCGTGGTCTACTCGGCGCCGGCGATGGGGCCGCCGATCATGGAGACGATCGGCGAGGCGTTGCCGCGGATGGTCCACGGCGGGCAGGAGTTCGTCTGGGGCGAGCCCGTCTGCGCCGGCGACACGATCACAACGGAGGCGACGGTCAAGGACGTGAGCGAGAAGGACGGCAAGACCTTCTACGTCTTCGAGTCGGTCTCGAGGAACCAGGATGGCGACGAGGTGGTCCGGGCGACCTGGACCAACATCGTGCGATGAAGCCAGGCGACTCGATACCCGAGCTCAAGGTCACCCCCGACGAGGGCCTGACCCAGCGCTACAAGGACGCGTCGGGCGACCCCAACCCGATCCACGTCGACGAGGACTTCGCCAAGAGCGTCGGGCTCCCGGGCGTGATCCTGCACGGCCTCTACACCATGGCTCAGGTCGCGCGGGCCAACACCGCGGCCGTGGGCGGCGACCCGCGCAAGCTCAAGCGGTTGGAGGTCCAGTTCCGCGGGATGGGCTTCCCTCAGCAGGAGATCACGGTGACGGGGACCGTCAAGGAGGAGGGGGACGGGACGGTCGTCGTCGACACCGTCGCGGAGCAGGGGGGCAACCAGATAATCCGCAACGCCGAGGCGGAAATCCGGCCGTAGGGCAAACTTGTGAGGCCGTGGAGATCACGCCTCGCCAGAGCTTCATCCTCAGGAAGGTGATCGAGGGGCACGTGGCCCTCGACCAGCCGGTCGGCTCGAAGTGGGTCGCCGACCAGGACGACATCCCCTGGGGCCCGTCGACGATCAGGGCCGAGCTCGCCCGGCTCGAGGACGCCGGGCTGCTGGAGCACCCGCACACCTCGGCCGGCCGGGTGCCCACGGACAGCGGCTACCGCTACTACGTCGACGAGCTCCTGGTCGAGGGGCCGCTGCCCGTGCCGCGCGAGGGCGTGGCACTGCCCGACATGCGCCGCGAGGTGGACGAGGCGATGCGGGCCACCACCGAGCAGCTGTCGCAGGTCACGAACCTGCTCGCGCTCGTCACCGCGCCGCCGATCGAGACGAGCACGATCCGCCGGGTCGAGGTCCTGCTGCTCCAGCCGCAGGTGCTGATGATCGTGGTGATCACCTCGACGGGCGGGGTCACGAAGCGCGTGATCTCCTACGACCGGCCGGTCGACGCCGGGCTCGTGAGCTGGGCCGGCAGCTACCTGAACGAGGTGATGGGCGGGCTGGACGTGGGCGCGAGGATGGTGAGCTCGAAGCTCGCCGATCCGGGGCTCGCCGATTCCGAGCGCAGCTTCCTGGAAACGCTCTCGCCTGTCTTCACCGAGCTCGAGGGCACGGCCGGAGACACGCTGTTCGTGGACGGTGCCGCGCGGCTCCTGTCCGAGCACCGCTTCCAGGAGCTCTCCCAGCTCGGCGACCTCATGAACGCCCTGGAGCAGCGCGTCGTGCTGCTGTCTCTTCTGCGGGAGTCGCTCGAGGAGCCGAGGGTGTACCTGCGCATCGGCCAGGAGAACCCGCGCCCGGAGCTGCGCTCGCTCTCGCTCGTCGCCGCCAACTACGGGCTGCCGCGCCGCAACCTCGGCGCGGTGAGCGTGGTCGGCCCCGTCCGCATGGACTACCCGCGGGCGATCATGGCCGTGCGCCAGGCCGCCTCTGAGCTGTCGAAGTTCGTCGCCGAGGTGTACGACGAATGAGGCGAGACCCGTACGAGGTGCTGGGCGTCGCCCGGACCGCCGACGAAAGGGAGATCAAGAAGGCCTTCCGCGGGCTGGCGCGCGAGCTCCACCCCGACGTGAACAGGCACGACCCCGAGGCCGAGGAGAAGTTCAAGGAGGCCGCGGAGGCATACGAGGTCCTCTCGGACGCCGACCGCCGCTCGGTCTACGACCGTTTCGGCTTCGAGGGCCTCGACTCGCGCGGCTACGACTCGGCCAGCCACGGCTTCGGCTCCTTCGCCGACATCTTCGACGCCTTCTTCGGCGGCGATCCGTTCTCGGGCTTCGGCCGTGGGGGTGGGGGCGTCCAGGGGGGCGACGTGGCCGTCGAGGTGGAGGTCGAGCTGGCCGAGGCGGCGGCGGGCAAGAGCGTCGACGTCCAGTACGACGTGGTCGAGGTCTGCGAGCGCTGCGGGGGCGACGGCGCCGAGCCGGGCACCCAGGTGGACGTCTGCGATCACTGCGGCGGCTCCGGCGAGCTCCGGGCCGTCACCCGGACCGCCTTCGGCCAGCTCGTGCGGACCACCCCCTGCGCCGCCTGCGGCGGCGACGGCCGGATCCCCCGCGAGCCGTGCAGGGAGTGCTCGGGCCGGGGCCGCCGGGCGCTGCGCAAGACGCTTGCGGTGGACGTGCCGCCTGGCATCGCCGACGAGCAGCGCATCCGGCTCACGGGCCGCGGGCACGCGGGCGAGGGCGGCGGTCCTCCCGGCGACCTCTACGTGCTGGTGCGGGTGGCCGAGGACGAGCGCTTCGTCCGGGACGGCAGCAACCTCGTGACCGCCGTCGACGTGCCCGCTCCTGCGGCGGCTCTGGGGACGAAGGTGAAGGTCCCGACCCTCGACGGCGAGGAGGAGGTCGAGGTCGGCGCCGGCACCCAGCCGGGCACCGTGGTGACCCTGCGCGGCAAGGGGATGCCCACGCTCGGCCGGGGTCGCCGCGGCGACCAGCTCGTGGTGCTCCACGTGGTGATCCCGCGCAACCTCTCCGGGCGCCAGAAGGACCTGCTCGAGGAGCTGGGCGGCTCGCTCACCGAGGAGAACCTCCGTGCGGCCTCCGACGAGTCGCTGTTCGCCAAGGTGAGGCGCGCGTTCCGCTGATCCGGCTGGCCGTGCGCGCGCCGGCGGAGGCCGGGGAGCAGGTGCTGGCGGCGCTGATCGAGCTGGCGCCGAGCGGGGTGGAGCAGGTCGACGGCGAAGGCTTCGTCGAATACGCGGTATATGGAGCGCCCGGCGAGCTGCCTGACCTGCCGGAAGGCGAGGCCGAGGTGGGAGGCGTCCGCGTGCGCGTCGAGGGCTCGGAGGTGCCGGACGACTGGGCCGAGCGCTGGAAGCGCTTCCACGTCCCGGTTCTCGTCGGCGGGCGGGTCTGGGTCCGGCCGCCCTGGGAGGAGGCGGCCATCCGCCCCGGCGTGATCGATCTGGTGGTGGATCCCGGCCGCGCGTTCGGGACCGGCGCACACCCGACCACGCGGCTGTCCCTCGAGCTGATGCTCGAGCTCGAGCCCGAGGGCTCGTTCGCCGACCTCGGCTGCGGCTCGGGCGTGCTGGCGATCGCGGCGGCCAAGCTCGGCTTTGCCCCCGTGACCGCCGTCGACTCCGATCGCGGCGCCGTGGAGGCGACGACGAAGAACGCGGTGGCAAACGGCGTGGCGCTCGACAGCGTCGAGCGCGTGAACCTGCGCGAGGAGTCGCCGCCGCAGGCGCGCGTGATCGCGGCCAACCTGATGCGGCCGCTGCTCCTGCGCGTGGCCGAGCTGATGGAGCGGCCGCCGGAGGCGCTGATCGTGTCGGGCGTGCTCGAGCACGAGGCGGACGAAGTCGCGGCCGCCTTCTCGGGACTGGAAGGGCGTCGGCGGGTCGGGGATAGTGGCTGGGTCGCCCTACTCCTCGAAACGCCGTGAGACGCTGCGTACCGGCCTGTGCCGTCGTGGCACTGTGCTTCGCAGCCGCCCCCGCCCACGCCTCCACCGTGGTCGTCGCGGGGGGCGACGTGGCCTGCGATCCCGCCAACTCGAGCTTCAACTCCGGCGACGGCACGACGTCGCCGCCGCCCGGGGTCTGCCATCAGCGCTACACATCGGACCTGTTCGCCGGGCTCGCCCCGGCGCACATCCTCGCTCTCGGCGACCTTCAGTACGAGGACGGCGCCCTCTCCAGGTTCCAGACCTCCTACGGCCTGGCCACGAGCTGGGGCCGGCCGGGGGCGAAGGAGAAGACCAAGCCCGTGCCCGGCAACCACGAGTACGGCAGCAGCTCAAACAACATCACGAACGGGAGCGGCTACTTCACCTACTTCGCCGACGAGCTCGAGCCGTTCGGGGACGACGCGAGCGACCCGCTGAAGGGCTGGTACAGCTTCGACGTGCCGGGCTGGCATCTGGTGGCGATCAACTCCGAGTGCGCGGCCGGGCTTGCGCCGAACGTCGGCTGGGCCGGCGGCTGCGCGGCGGGCTCGGACCAGGAGCAGTGGCTGAGGGCGGACCTCGCCGCCAACCACAGCGAGTGCACCCTGGCCTACTGGCACCACCCCCGCTTCAGCTCGGGGACGGACGGCGCGACCCAGGCGGATCACGACGAGATGGGGCCGATCTATCAGGCGCTCTACGACGACTACGCCGATGTCGCCCTCGCCGGGCATGCGCACCACTACGAGCGCTTCGCGCCGCAGAATCCCAGCGAGCAGGCGGCGCCGGGGCGCGGCGTTCGCGAGTGGATCGTGGGCACGGGCGGCCGCTCGATGACAACGCTCAACCCGGCCCCCGACCCTACGACGCAGGTGATTCAGAACACTGTCTACGGGGTGCTCAAGCTGACGCTCAACGAGCCCTCGTCCGCCCACCCGCGCGGCTGGTACCAGTGGGAGTTCGTGGACGACGGCCACTCCGGGAGCGACTTCACGGACACGGGGGCGGCCGATTGCGTGGGGCCGCCGCGCCCGCCGAGCACCGGCAAGACCACACCGCCGTCGCCCCTGAAGCCCGTCACGCCGGTCTCCGAGGCTCCCAAGGGGCAGCGGATCCACGCGCGGGTCACGCGGGTCGTCGACGGCGACACGATCAAGGCCCGTGCCACAACGGGCCGGCGCCGGCGCTACACGGTGCGACTGCTCGGCGTCGACGCGCCCGGCAGGAGGCCGGCCGAGTGCGCCGCGATCTCCGCCACGCGCAAGCTCAAGCGGCTCACCTTCGTGCGCGGCAAGGGCCGGCGGGTGACGCTGATCACCGACCCGAGCCAGCCGCTGCGCGACCGCCGTGGCCGGCTGCTCGCCTACGTCAAACGGAGGGACGGCGTGAACCTGGCGGGGAGCCAGGTGCGCTCGGGCTGGGCCCGCGTGCTCCGGGCGAGCCCTCGGTTCGAGCTCTTCGACCGTTTCAGGGCGACGCAGCGGCGGGCCCGTCGGGCTCGCCGCGGCGTCTGGCGCCTATGCCGCGGCGATTTCCATCGCCGCGTGCGGCGCCGTGCCTAGGCCGTCAGCGCACTACGCGCTGCGATAGCACGCCCGCGACCTCCTGCCACCAGGCGCGCCTTTGCTCGTTCTCGGCCCGGCGGATGCGGTCGCGGCAGAAGCGGAAGAGCTGCCTGGGACCGCCCGCGGCGACGATGCCCTCGCCGGTCACCGCGAAGCGCCCGTCCTCGAGCTGGACGAGTGCGCCCGGCTCTCCGTGGCGCTGGCGGAGCGCTCGCACAACTGCCACGCCCTCGATGCTCGAGGGTTCGCCGGGGTCGCCGAAGTCGGCCTTCCAGGGCTGGACGCTGAAGATGGCGGCTCGGCCGTACATCGGCACCACGAGCTCCTCCGGCTCCTTCACCGGCCCCGAGCGCCAGCGCTCGAACAGGTCCTCGACGTCCTCGCGCTGGGCACCGCGGACGAGGATGTGCAGGCGGTCCCCGGCCTCGATCTCCGTGGAGCCGCGCGGCAGGAGCGCCTCGTTGCCGCGAACGAGAACGCTCACGAGCGCCTCGCGCGGCAGGCGCAGCTCTCGGACGAGGGCGCCCACCACGGCGTCGCCGTCGCGGACCGGAAATTCGACGACCTCGGCGCCTAGCCGGCGGATCGTTCCGACCTCCACGAGCGGCCTCGAGACCGCGGGCTCGTCGGTTGTCAGCCCGAGCCCCTTGGAGAGCGACTCGAAGGTGACCCCCTGGATCAGCGTCGAGGTGATCACCACGAAGAAGACGATGTTGAAGAAGGGGTCGGCGTTGGGCACGTGGTCGATCACCGGGAACGTGGCGAGCACGATCGGGACCGCGCCCCGAAGCCCGGCCCAGCCGAGCAGGACGGACTCGCGGATCGAGAAGCGTGCCCAGAAGGTGCAGGCGAAGGCGGCCAGGGGGCGCGCGACGAACATGAGCACGGCGGCGACGAGTAGCGCGTCTCCCGCCACATCGCCGAGCTCGCTCGGGAACACGAGCAGGCCGAGGGTGAAGAAGACGGCGATCTGGCTGACCCAGGCGAGGCCGTCGTGGAAGTCGGCCACCGTCCGCCGGGCGGGAATCTGGGCGCTCCCCAGCATCAGCCCGGTCACGTAGACGGCCAGGAAGCCGGAGCCGTGGAGCGGGTCGGCCACGCCGAAGCTCAGAGCCGCCGCCGCTATCGACGCGACGGGGTAGAGGCCGGTCGTGCCGAACCTGATGCGCCGAAAGGCCTGGGTGGCGAGCCAACCGACGGCGAGTCCCACCGCCAGGCCGATTGCCAGCTCCTCGATCTCCAGCAGGAGGATGTCGAGCGCGCCGTAGTCCGGCTTCTGGATCGCGTCGATCAGGCCGAGCACGAGCACGACGGCGACCGGGTCGTTGAGCCCGGACTCGGCTTCGAGCACACGCGCCAGGCGCCGCTCGATGCTCGATCCGCGCAGGACCGAGAAGACGGCCGCGCCGTCGGTGGCCGCCACGATCGAGCCCAGCAGCAGCCCCTCGAGGGTGGACAGGTCGAGCAGCACTGACGCCGCGAGCCCCACGATCACCGCCGTGGCTACCGTCCCGAACAGGGCGAGCGCCACGCTTGGCGCGAGCACGGGGCGGATCTCGTCCCAGCCCGCCGCGAGGCCGCCCTCGAACAGGATCAGGACGAGGGCGATCACGCCGACCGTTCGCGCCAGCTCGACGTCGTCCAGGCTGTGGCCGAAGTCCACGAGCCCGAGCCCCTCCGACCCGATCGCCATCCCCAGGCCGAGGAACAGCACGAGGCCTGGGACGCGCACCCGTCCCGCCACCAGCGTGGCGCCGATGCCCAGCGCGAGCAGCGCTCCCGCGAGCAGGATCAGCGTGCCGTCGCTCATCCAGGCGTGCTCAGCCCGCCACGTCCGCGAGCGGCCAGAGCGTGTCCCACTCGTAATCTGGTTCGTCCGGACCGGGCCGGGGCTCGCGCTTGCGGTTGACCCAGGCGGTCTGGAAGCCGAGCGCCTTCGCCGGCCCGATGTCGTACTTGAAGCCGAAGGCGACGTGCAGGATCTGCTCGGGACGCTCGCCGGTCTCGTTCAGCGCGAGCTCGAAGGGCGCCCGCGACGGCTTGTAGGCCTTGACGTCTTCGGCGACGATCACGGTGTCGAACTCGACGTCCAGCTGCCGCAGGGTGTGCTCGATGATCGCGCGGTCGCTATTGGAGACGATCACGAGCTTGAGGCCGGCCTCCTTGGCCTTGCGCAGGGCGGGAACCGTGTCCGGGAACGGCTGCCAGCTGGCCATCGCCCGGACGAGGGCGCGGCCGTCCTTCTCGTTCCAGCGGTAGTCGCGCTCGTTGGCCCACTCGGTGAGGCTGTCGCGCAGGATGTCGGCGTAGCGGCGGTAGCTCTTCTGGACCAGCTCGAACTGGATCTCCTCCCAGCGCTCCCGCAGCGCCTGGCCGGAGCCCGGGTCCTCGTCGTCGTTGCGGCGCGCCATGTCGTACAGGAAGGCGCCCAGGCCGCCCTCCCAGTCGATCAGGGTGCCGAAGCAGTCGAATGTGGCGGTGGTGATTGCCTGGTCCGGTATCGGTCTGCCCTCCTACACTTGGGCCATGTCCGTGCTGGAGAGGGTCCAGGATGACGTGAAGACCGCCATGAAGGGCGGCGACCGCGAGCGCGTGCACGCGCTGCGGCTGATCGCCAGCGAGCTCCAGATGGCGGCGAAGGAGGGCGGGGACGACGACCTGACCGTCCTCCAGCGCGAGCGCAAGCGCCGCCTGGAGGCGGCCGAGGCCTACCGCGAGGGCGGCAGCGAGGATCGCGCGGCCGCCGAGGAGCGCGAGGCCGAGATCATCCAGGGCTACCTGCCCGAGCAGATGCCGGACGACGAGCTACGGGCGATCGTCGGCGACGCGGTGGCCGAGTCGGGCGCCAGCTCCCCCAGGGAGATGGGCAAGGTCATGTCGCTCGTCATGCCGAAGGTGCAGGGCCGGGCCGAGGGCAAGCGGGTGAGCGAGCTGGTCAGGGAGGCTCTCGCTTCGTAGTGCGGGCCCAGCTCGAGCTCACAAACGACGTGGCCGCGGAGCTGGCGGGCGCCAACGACCAGATCATGCGGACCCTCGAGGACAACCTCGACTGCGACGTCTTCCTGCGCGGCAACGTGCTGACGCTGGACGGGTCCGAGGGCGACGTGGCGCTCGGCGAGACGGTCGTCCGCGAGTTCGGCGACCTGGTTCGCCAAGGCCACGACGTCTCGCCCGGGACGATCGAGGCGATCTCGGAGGCGCTCGGCCGGCACGAGTCGCCCAGCTCGATCCTCGAGGACGTGGTTTGGCGCCACCGTTCGCTCAGGGTCGCGCCCAAGACCGTCAACCAGAAGCACTACGTCGACGCGATCCGCGATTCCACGATCACCGTGGGCATTGGGCCCGCCGGCACCGGCAAGTCGTTCCTGGCCGTAGCGATGGCCGTGGCCGCGCTCTCGCGCCGCGAGGTCAACCGGATCGTCCTGACCCGCCCGGCGGTCGAGGCCGGCGAGCAGCTGGGCTTCCTACCCGGCGACGTGATGGCCAAGGTCGACCCCTACCTGCGGCCGCTGTTCGACGCCCTCTACGCGATGCTCGAGCCGGAGCGGGTCAACCAGCACCTCGAGCGCGGCGTGATCGAGGTGGCGCCGCTGGCGTACATGCGTGGCCGTGCTCAGCCGGTGTTCAGCCCGGTAGCGACGCCCTCTGGTTTCCGCCAAATCGGAGACCTACGTGTGGGCGACCTGGTGATGGGCTCAGACGGGCGCCCGACTCCGGTGCTTGGTGTGTATCCCCAAGGGCGGAAGGAGGTCTTCCGGGTCAGTACGCAGGATGGGGCCTCGACTCTGTGTTGTGGCGAGCACCTCTGGCACGTGAGGACGCTGGACGACAGGAGCCACGGCAAGCCGGGGCGGACCCTCGAAACGCGAGAGATGATCGGGCGCGTGCGGCGCGGTCGCCAGCGTCGCTTCGAGCTGCCCCTTCTCAGCGAGCCAGCCGAGTTCGAGCCTCGGCCGGTACCGATGGATCCGTACGCGCTCGGACTACTGCTGGGCGACGGCTGCCTCACGACGTCGACGACCCCAAGCTTCACGACAACCGATCCGGAGCTCGTGGTCGCGCTGGAGAGCGCGCTCGATGGCATAGAGCTGCGGCACAGGGGAGGACCGAACTACGTCCTTCGACACGTGCATGGGCACAGGGGCGGCGTGATCGTCGCGAACCCCGTCACGACGATCCTGCGAGAGCTCGGGCTTGCCGGAACCCGGTCGAACACGAAGTTCGTCCCGGTCGACTATTGGAACAACGAGTCGTCCGTCCGCTTAGCCGTGCTGCAGGGGCTCTTGGACAGCGATGGTGGCCCTGTTGTGCAGGAGGGCCGATCCTGTCGGATCCAGTATGTGACGTGCTCGGAGCCCCTCTGTGATGACGTCATCTTCCTCGTGCGCTCACTGGGTGGCGTGGCCTACTCACGGAGGCGGGACGCGAAGGGTCGTTCGCCAGGGCGTGCGGGGGGCCGACCCGTGCACCACCGCTCCGGTGCCTTCGTCATGGACATCCGGCTGCCCGCCGGCATGCAGCCGTTCAGGCTGCGGCGAAAGCAGGACCTGTACGAGCGCCATGGCGGCGGCCGCCCGATGCGGATGATCGACAGGATCGAGTCCGTGGGTGAGACCGACACGGTCTGCATTCAGGTCGCAGCGGCGGACTCGCTGTACGTGACGAACGACTTCCTGGTCACGCACAACACCCTCAACGACGCCTTCATCATCCTCGACGAGGCGCAGAACACGAGCCCGGAGCAGATGAAGATGTTCCTCACCCGGCTGGGCTTCAACTCGAAGATGGTCGTGACCGGCGACATCACGCAGATCGACCTGGGGAGGGACCAGCGCTCGGGGCTCGTGATCATCGGCGACATCCTGAGCGGAGTGGACGACATCGAGTTCGTCCGCTTCGGCAGCGAGGACGTGGTGCGGCACAAGCTCGTCCAGCGGATCGTGGCCGCGTACAGCGAGTACGCCGAGCAGCAGGCGCCGGGACTCCGCGAGCACGCCGCGCGGCGGCAGCAGGGCTGATCGAGCTCGACCTCATCGACGCGCCGGAGGACCTGCGGGCGCCGGCCCTCGCCACGCTGGAGGCGGCGGGCGTGGACGACGGGCACCTTGCGGTGGCCCTGGTGCTCCCCGGCCGCATCCGCGAGCTCAACCGGCTGTATCGGGGGCGGGACGAGGTCACCGACGTCCTCTCGTTTCCGGTGGACGAGGGCCCGCCCGAGCTGGGCGACGTGCTGATCTGCCCGGAGCACACGGAGAACCTGCGCGAGGCGGTGGTCCACGGCGTGCTCCATCTCTGCGGCTACGACCACGAGACCGACGACGGCGAGATGCTCGAGCTCCAGCGCCAGGTGCTGGGGGGGCTGTGAGCCGCGCCGGCTTCGTGGCGCTTGCCGGCCGGCCCAACGCCGGCAAGTCGACGCTCGTGAACGCGATCGTCGGCGGCAAGGTGGCGATCGTCTCCGACAAGCCGCAGACCACCCGCCGCGAGGTCCGGGGGATCGCCACCAGGGAGGACTGGCAGCTCGTGCTGGTCGACCTTCCCGGTGTGCAGCGCCCGCGCGACCCGCTCACCGAGCGGATGCAGCGCCAGGTGGAGCGCGGCCTGGCCGACGCCGATGCGGTCCTCTTCGTGCTGCCCGGCGACCAGCAGCTCGGCTCTGGGGATCGCTTCATCGCCGAGGCCATACGCACGGTCGGTCTGCCGGCGACGATCGCGCTCAACAAGGTCGACCTGCTGGGCAGGCCGCGCACGGTCGAAGCGCTGGCGGCCACCGCCCAGCTCGGCCTCGACGCGGAGGTCTTCCCGATCAGCGCCAAGGGCGGCGACGGCGTCCCGGAGCTGGTCGAGCATCTGGTGACGCTGCTGCCGGACGGGCCCTTCCTCTATCCGCCCGAGGAGAGCAGCGACCTGCCGGAGCGGGTTCGGCTGGCCGAGCTGATCCGCGAGCAGGCGCTCCTGCGGACGCGCGAGGAGGTTCCGCACGCGGTGGAGGTCGAGGTGGACGAGCTCGAGGAGCGCGACGACGGCTCACTGCTCGTGCACGCGCGGATCTGGGCCGAAACCGAGTCGCAGAAGGGCATCCTCATCGGCGCCGGCGGGCGCATGGTCAAGGCCATCGGCAGCGCCGCGCGGCCCGAGCTGGAGGCCGCGGCCGGCCGGCCGGTGCACCTCGACCTGAGCGTCCGCGTGCGCAAGGGCTGGCGCCGCGACGAGGGCCTGCTCGACCGGCTGGGGATCGAATGACCCTGGCGGAGCGGCTCGAGTGGATGATCGAGGCCCGGAACCGCGGCGAGATCGACGCCGTCCTCGAGCACTACCTGCCCGAGGCCGAGTGGGTCACGAGCCCGAGCTTCATGTTCGAGGACGTGGTCCGCGGACGCGACTCGATCCGCCGCTTCTGGCAGGACTACCGCGACGAGTTCCTCGAGGGCGAGTGGACTCCCGAGGACGTGGTCGAGCAGGGCCAGCTGGTGGTGGCCTCGATCCGCTATGAGGCCCACGGGCGCGGGAGCGGGGTGCCGCTGAGGGGCGTCCTCCACGGCATCACGACCTTCCGCGACGGCAAGGTCGCCCGGGTCGAGATGTTCGACTCGCGGGCCGATGCCGAGCACGCCGCAGGCCGGTTGCGACAATGATCCCGTGGACTTGCAGGTGGAATTCGGCGAGGACGGGCTCGCGCCGTGCGTGGTCCAGGACGCGCGTACCGGCGAGGTGCTCACGCTCGCGTACATGAACGAGGAGTCGCTCAGGCGCACCCGCGAGAGCGGCGAGGCCTGGTTCTGGAGCCGCTCGCGCCAGGAGCTTTGGCACAAGGGGGAGACCTCGGGCAACGTCCTGCGCGTCCGCGAGCTGCGCTTCGACTGCGATTTCGACGCCGTGCTCGCGCTCGTCGACCCGGCCGGCCCCGCCTGCCACACCGGCGAGCGGAGCTGCTTCCACAACGGTGAGCTCGCGCCCGTGCCCGAGGAGGCGCTCCCCACTCTCGAGCGGGTGATCGCCGACCGGAAGGCCAAGCCCAGCGAGGGCAGCTACACAGTCGAGCTTCTCGCCGACCCGCCGCGGATCGGCGAGAAGGTGCAGGAGGAGGCGGAGGAGGTAGCCCGCGCCGCGCGCGAGGAGGACGACTCGCGCGTCGCCGAGGAGGCGGCGGACGTGCTCTACCACCTGACGGTGCTGCTCGCCTCGCGCGGGCTGAGTCTCGAGGACGCCTTCGAGGAGCTCAATGGCCGTCGCCGCTGACCGGGCCGAGCTCGACCTCTTCCCGAGCCTCGACGAGGTACGCGACCTCTCACGGGAGCACAACCTCGTGCCGCTCCGCCACACCTTCGTGGCGGACACGGAGACTCCGGTCTCGGCCTATCTGAAGCTGCGCGGCGACGGCCCCTCGTTCCTGCTCGAGTCGGCGGAGCAGGGCCAGCGTTTCGGCCGCTGGTCGTTCCTCGGCCTCCGTCCGCGCACGGTCATTCGCTGGCGCGCCGGCGAGCCCGGTGACCCGTACGCGCTCGTCGACTCCGAGCTCAGCCGCTACCGCATCGCTCCGCTCGACGGGCTGCCCCCCTTCGCTGGAGGGGCGGTCGGCCTGTTCGGGTACGACCTCGTGCGCAGCGCCGAGCCGACAGTGGGTGAGGGCAACCCCGACGAGCTCGCGATGCCGGACCTGGCGCTGATGGTCTCGGACCTGATGCTCGCGTTCGACCACCTGCGGCACGAGGTGACCGTGCTCGCGAACGTCTTCGTCGAGGACGACCTCGAGCGGGCCTACGGCACGGCCGCAGCCGCGATCGCCGACGTGCGCGAGCGGCTCGCGGCGCCGGTCCCGCGCGTGCGCGCGGGCCGGCGCGAGCCCCCGGAGGTCGCCTCCCACATCGGCTCCGACGGCTACGCCGCGGCGGTCGACCGCGCCAAGGAGTACATCCGCGCCGGCGACGTCTACCAGGTGGTGCCGAGCCAGCGCTGGAGCGCGGACGCCCCGGTGGACGCCTTCTCCGTCTATCGCGGCCTGCGCACGGTCAACCCGAGCCCGTACATGTACTTCCTGGACTTCGAGGACTTCTCGATCGCGGGCGCATCGCCGGAGTCGCTCGTAAAGGTCACGGGCCGGCGCGCGGCGCAGCGCCCCATCGCGGGCACGCGGCCGCGCGCGGCCACCACGGAGGAGGACATCGAACGCGCCAAGGGATTGCTCGAGGACGAGAAGGAGCGGGCGGAGCACGTGATGCTGGTCGACCTCGGACGCAACGACCTCGGCCGCGTCTGCGAGTACGGGAGCGTCGCGGTCGACGAGCTGATGGTCGTCGAGACCTACTCCCACGTGATGCACATCGTCAGCTCGGTGTCGGGGACGCTGCGCCCCGAGGTGACGCCGCTCGACGCGCTGCGCGCCTCGCTGCCCGCCGGCACGCTCTCCGGCGCTCCCAAGATCCGCGCGATGCAGATCATCGACGAGCTCGAGCCCGTCCGGCGCGGCCCCTACGGCGGCGCGGTCGGCTATCTCTCCTACACGGGCGACCTCGACACGTGCATCTACATCCGCTCCGCGCTCGTCAAGGACGGCCGCATGCACGTCCAGGCCGGCGGCGGGATCGTGGCCGACTCCGAGCCCGACTACGAGGTGCGCGAGACCGAGGCCAAGGCCGGCGCCGTGTTCGAGGCCGTCCGGCTCGCGTGCTCGCAGGGGGACTGGGCCTGATGGGCGTGCTCGTCCTCGACAACTACGACTCCTTCACCTACAACCTCGTCCAGTACCTGGGCGAGCTCGGGGCGGAGCCGTCAGTGGTCCGCAACGACGAGGCGAGCGTCGACGAGCTGCTCGGCGCCGTCACGAGCGTCTGATCGTCTCGCCCGGTCCCTGCACCCCGGCCGAGGCCGGCATCTCGACCGAGGCGGTCCGTCGCTTCGCGGAACAGGGAACCCCCGTGCTCGGCGTCTGCCTCGGCCACCAGGCGGTGGCCGTGGCGTTCGGCGGCAGGGTCGTGCGGGGCGAGCCCGTCCACGGCAAGACCGCCGAGGTGGAGCACGACGGCAGGACGATCTTCAGCGGACTCGAATCCCCGGTTGTGGCCGGTCGCTACCACTCGCTCGTGGTCGATCCCGACCTGCCCGAGGAGCTCGAGGTCTCGGCGCGCTCGGGCGGCACCGTGATGGGGCTGCGCCACCGCGAGCTGCCCGCCGAGGGCGTGCAGTTCCACCCCGAGTCGGTCCTCACGGACGACGGCAGGGCGCTGCTTCGCAACTTCCTGGATGCCTAACGCCGTAGTCACCCAAGCGATCGACCGCCTGGCGGGAGGGGAGGACCTGTCGTCCGACGAGGCCTCCGCCGTCCTCCACGAGGTGATGTCGGGCAACTCCTCCGAGGCCGAGACCGCCGGCTTCCTGATCGCCCTGCGGACCAAGGGTGAGACCGTCGCCGAGATCGCCGGCCTCGCGCGCACGATGCGGGAGCTGGCGACGCGGGTCGAGGCGTCCGGCGACCTGGTCGACACGGCCGGCACCGGCGGCGGCCGGCCGACGTTCAACGTCTCCACCACGGCGGCCTTCATCGCAGCGGGCGCCGGCTGCCGCATGGCCAAGCACGGCAACCGCTCGGCGACCAGCCAGTGCGGCTCGGCCGACGTACTCGAGGCGCTCGGCGCCAACATCGAGCTCCAGCCGGACGCCGTCGGCGAATGCATCGAGAGCGTCGGCTTCGGCTTCATGTTCGCCCCGCGGCACCACCAGGCGATGCGCCACGTGGTCCCCGTGCGCAAGGAGCTGGGCGTCCGCACGATCTTCAACTTCCTCGGCCCGCTGACCAATCCGGCGGGTGCGAGGCGACAGGTGATCGGCGTCTCGGACGCCCGCTATCTGGAGACGATCGCCGCCGCCCTGGGCGAGCTCGGCACCGAGATGGCCTTGGTAGTGTCGAGCGCGGATGGCCTCGACGAGTTCAGCGTCTCGGGGGCGACCGCTGT
>DASXBA010000038.1:0-3531 GCA_036406475.1 Thermoleophilaceae bacterium
CGCGAGGCCGTCATCGACCAGCCGCTGATGCCGCTGCGCCTCTTCCGGTCGCGCAACGTCTCCGGCGCCAATCTGATCCAGGCGCTGTTCGTGGCCGGGATGTTCGGCATGTTCTTCCTCGGCGCCCTGTATCTCCAGCGAGTGCTGGGCTACGACGCGCTCGAGGTGGGGCTCGCCTTCCTGCCCACGACCGTCGTGATCGGCGCCCTGTCGCTCGGGTTCTCGGAGAAGCTCAACATGCGCTTCGGCCCCCGGAACGTGCTGATCCCGAGCCTTCTGTTCGCCGCGACAGCGTTGGTCCTGTTCGCGCGGGCGCCCGTCGACGGCAGCTTCGTGGTCGATGTCCTGCCGGTGATGGTCCTGCTGGGAATCGGCGCGGGGCTTGCCTTCCCCGCCTTCATGATGCTCGCGATGTCGGGAGCGACGCCGGAGGACTCCGGTCTGGCCTCCGGGCTCGTCAACACCACCCTCCAGGTGGGCGGGGCCATCGGGCTCGCCGTGCTCGCGACGCTCTCGACCACCCGCACCGGCAACCTGCTCGACGAGGGCCATTCGACGGCCTCCGCGCTCACGTCCGGCTACCACCTCGCGTTCCTGATCGCCGCAGGCCTGGTGCTGGTCGCCGTAGGGGTTGCCGTGACCCTGCTCAAGCCCGTCGAGGCGATGGGCCCGGAGCCGGTCCCCTCAGAGGCATGAGCGCGGCGGTCAGGCTGCGGGAGCTGACCAAGTCGTACCGCCAGGTGCAGGCGGTGCGCCGGGTGGACGTCTCGATCGCGCGCGGGGAGACCGTCGCGCTGCTGGGGCCCAACGGGGCGGGCAAGTCGACCACGATCGACATGCTCCTCGGGCTGACGCCGCCGGACACCGGCGAGGTCGAGCTGCTCGGTCGCAGCCCGCGCGAGGCCGTTGACGCCGGCCTCGTGGGCGCGATGCTCCAGGTCGGGGACCTGGTCCGCGATCTAACCCCGCGCGAGCTGCTTTCGACGGTCGCCTCGCTCTACCCCGAGCCGCTGCGGGTCAAGGACGTGATCCAGCTGGTGGGGATCGAGGGCGTGGCCGACCGGCGCACGCAGAAGCTCTCCGGCGGTGAGAGCCAGCGGGTGCGCTTCGCGCTTGCGCTGATCGGCGACCCGCAGGTGCTGGTGCTCGACGAGCCCACGGCCGGGATGGACGTCATGAGCCGGAACGCCTTCTGGCTTGCGGTGCGCCGCTATGCCGCCCAGGGACGGACCGTGCTCTTCGCCACCCACTACCTCGAGGAGGCCGAGGAGTTCGCCGACCGCGTGGTGCTGATGGCGCGCGGCGACGTCGTGGCCGACGGCGCCACCAGCGAGGTGAGGGCGAGGGTCGGCCACAAGACGATCCGCGCGACCCTCCCGGGCACCGACGTCGAGTCCCTCCTCCTGCTCCCGAGCGTGCTTGGCGCCGAGAACCGCGGGTCGGCGGTCCGGATGAGCACCTCCGATTCGGACGAGACGCTGCGGGCGCTGCTCGCGGAGTACCCGGACGTGCGCGACATCGAGGTGACCGGGGCCGGGCTCGAGGAGGCATTCCTCGAGCTGACCGAGGCGGTGCCGGCGTGAGCACGTGGGCCTACACCCGCCTCGAGCTCCTGAGGACCTCGCGCAACGTGCGCTTCATGTTCTTCTCGCTCGGCTTCCCGCTGCTCCTCTACTTCTTGATCGCCGGGCCCAACCGCCACGAGCAGAGCTTCGGCGACACCCACATCCCGATCCCGCTCTACTTCATGGTCACGCTGGCCAGCTTCGGAACCATGACCGGGATGGTCACGACCGGCGCCCGGATCGCGTTCGAGCGCACTGTCGGCTGGACCCGCCAGCTGCGCGTGACGCCGCTGAGCGCCGCCGGCTACTTCCGGGCCAAGCTGATCACCGCCTACTCGACGGCGGTCATCACGATCGTGCTCGTCTATTCCGCGGGACTCGTGCTCGGGGTGAGCATGCCTGCCGGCCGCTGGTTCGCCATGACCGGGCTGATCCTCGTGGGGCTGGCGCCGTTCGCCGCACTCGGAATCACGCTGGGCCACCTGCTCGACTCGGATGCGGTCGGCCCGGCCGCTGGCGGCACCGTCTCGCTGTTGGCATTCGTGAGCGGCACGTGGTTCCCGATCGACAGCGACAGCGTGCTGCACCTATTCGCCCAGTGGCTGCCGTCCTACTGGCTCGTCCAGGCGAGCCACATCTCCCTGGGCGGCGCTGCCTGGGGCGTGCGCGGCTGGGCCGTCGTGATCGGCTGGACGGCGATCCTGACGGCCACGGCTGTCGCCGCCTTCCGGCGCGACACGCAACGCGTCTAGACAAGTCGCCTGATCGTCACCCGCGCGCGTTGAGCCGTCACACGGCTCCGAGCACGCTGCGGCCGTGTCCTCTCAACGCGGTCAGGCCGCCCTTCTGCTGCTCGGCTTCATGGCCGCGCTGCTGGCCGGCGCGCTCTTCCTCGGCTCGTGGGGGCTGGCCCTCGGCGCCCGCGGCAAGCATCAGCGGGCCGCCGATCTCGCGGCCGTCTCGGCGGCGCGCGCGATGGCCGACGCCTATCCGCGCCTGTTCGAGCCGCCGCTGCTGCCGGATGGCGCGCCCAACCCGCGCCACCTGTCCGTTGCCGAGTACGAGCAGCTCGGCCGCTCCGCGGCACTGGGGGCGGGGCTCGGCAACGGCGTGCGGCTGCGACCGGCCGACGTTCGCTTCCCGGCCTCGTTTGCGCCCACGCGCGTAACCGTGCTCGCGCGCGGGAGCGCGCGCCTGCGCCCCGGTCGCGTTCCCGTGCGCGCCCGGGCCACGGCGGAGCTCAGCCCGAACGGCGGGCCCGGTCTGCCGGGCAGCGCGGCCGGCGGCGGCTACAGCGGCCCGCTCGCCTACCGACAGGGCAAGCCGATGCGTCCTGATACCGCTCAGGCCTTCGACCGCATGGCGGCCGCGGCCCGCCGGGACGGCGTCTACCTGATCGTCGTAAGCGGCTACCGATCCGATGCCGAGCAGGCCAAGCTCTTCGCCGCCCATCCGGATCCCAAGTGGGTGGCGCCGCCGGGCAAGAGCCTCCACCGGCTTGGCACCGAACTCGATCTCGGGCCGGCCTCGGCGTACGGCTGGCTCGCCGCCAACGCGCGCCGCTTCGGCTTCATCCAGCGCTACAGCTGGGTGTTTGGTCCTGTTTCGGAAGGGACGGCCAGGGGCTTCACGGGCGGCGGTTCGGTGGCCCAGAGGACGGTTGGGCTTGAGTCCGGCAGGTTGTCTGTGGGGATCGCGTCCTCGTAGTCGGCCATGACGGGTGCAGTGTCGCGGTAGCGCTCGATGAAGTCGCGTCGGAGGACGGGGAGGACGCCGACGACGCCGGCATCTACGCGATCCAGACGGAACTCCTCGAACACGGCACGCAACCGCTCGTTGAGCTCCGCGACCCCTGCCTGGCTGTCGCCTCCGCGGACGGCGTTGGCGATCGCGTTGTAGACGTCGAGCATCGCGTCTGTCGGTGGCTCCTCGGGCTCTGTGGCAAGCGTTTGTTGCAGCTCCGTCG
>DASXBA010000039.1:0-1587 GCA_036406475.1 Thermoleophilaceae bacterium
CCATCTCCAGGCACGCCAGCCGCGTTCCCCAGTAGACGTCGTCGGGGTGCAGCTTCGCCTCGGCGGGCCAGATCTTCTTCTCCAGCCACTCCATCAGCTGCATGTCGTCGCCAAAGCCACGGAAGAGCGTCATCGCGGCATGCGTGTGGCCGTTGACCATCGGCGGGGTGAGAAGTAGCCCGCCTGCGTCGAGCACCTCGTCGCCGGCTCTCGGCTCGATTTCCGGGCCCAGCCCGGTGATCACACCCTCCTCCGCGCGCAGTCCGACCGTCTTGCCGTCCAGGACCGCGCCGGTGACGACGAGGCTCATCCGGCGCCTCCTGTGGCGAGCGCAGGCAGGACCGCCTCCAGGTTCGCCTTCAGCGCCGCGGCTGTCCGGTCGCGACCCCGCTGGTACTCCTCGAC
This sequence comes from Thermoleophilaceae bacterium, assembly GCA_036406475.1. Taxonomy (GTDB): domain Bacteria; phylum Actinomycetota; class Thermoleophilia; order Solirubrobacterales; family Thermoleophilaceae; genus DASXBA01. Next base: position 406 of record DASXBA010000039.1, read on the forward strand.
GGTCAGCGCCCGCTCGCTGAGGCCGTTGGCGAGGTTGTCCACCGAGCAGACAGCGGCATGGGCGAGACCGGCCTCCCTGGCGAGCACCGTCTCGGCCGCCAGAGTCATGCCGACGACGTCAGCGACCTTCGCGAGTGCCCGCACCTCGGCTGGCGTCTCGAAGCGCGGCCCGAGCGTCTGGGCGTAAACGCCGCCGTCGACGAGCTTGGTCTCGCTTCGCTCGCTCCAGGCATCCAGGATCTGCTGCCGCCACTCGAGGTCGAAGCCAGGGACCTGGTGGCCTCGAGGGTCGTCATAGAAGCTCGGCGCGCTCTCGGGTGCGTAGAAGTCGTCCGGGGAGAGGAACGAGCCCACCTCGAGCTCCGGTCGAAGGCTCCCGACCGAGCCCAGGGCAAGCACGCGGCCGCAGTCCAGCTCGCACAGCGCTCGCACGTTCGCGCCGTGATCGACCAGGTGAGCCGGCACGCTGCGATCAAAGCCATGGCGCGACAGCCCGACGATCTCGCCGGCGTCGATCGCCTCGACCGCCCGCGCCCCGCCGGCATCGACCTCAACTCGCTCGCCCTCGACCGGATGGGCACCCTCGGGAAGGCTGTAGCCGTAGACCACGGCCAGCCGGTCGCCGGTCGAGCGCGGCGCGTCCATGCCCGGACTCTAGTTAGCGGGCTACCCAGGCAGAAGGCGTAGATGACGGCGCTGATGGCGCCGGTGCCACCCGCAGGATTGGGGCCGAGAACGAGGAAGAGCGCCTACGTGCGGATGTGGACCACGTCGCCGTCGACGACGACGTAGTCGCGCCCCTCGATCCGCAGCGTGCCCCGATCACGGGCGGCCGCATAGCCGCCGGCGTCGACGAGCTCGTTCCAGGCGATCACCTCGGCGCGGACGAACGCCCTCTGGATGTCGCCATGAACACGTCCAGCGGCGTCGTAGGCCGTGCCGCCGCGCCGGAGCGTCCGAGCCATCGCCTCCTTGCTGGTGTCGGCGGTGAAAAAGCTGATCAGGTCAAGGAGCTCGAAGGCGGCTCGGATCAGGCGCTCCAGGCCGGAGCGCTCGACCCCGAGCTCGTGGCGCATCTCCTCGGCCTCGCCGGGATCCAGCTCGCGCAGCTCCGCCTCCACCCGCGCCGAGATCACCACCACCCTCGCCTTCATCTGCTCGGCGTGGGCCACGAGGTCGGGC
>DASXBA010000040.1:0-79029 GCA_036406475.1 Thermoleophilaceae bacterium
TCGAGGTCTCAGTCCCCACGCACGTCCGCGCCCGGCCGCCCGGCGTTCGCGTGCACCGGCGCAAGAGCTTCGAGGTGGGGATCTGCGACGGCATCCCGGTCACCTCGCCGGTCCAGACGCTCCTCGACCTCGCCACCCGGCTCGGGCGCGACTCGCTCGAGGGCGCGATCAACGAGGCGGACAAGCTGGACCTGGTCGATCCGGAGGCATTGCGGGAGGCGCTTCAACACCGCCCCGGCGAGCCCGGCGTCGCGGTGCTGCGGAGGACCCTCGACCGCCGCACGTACACGATGACCGACACCGAGCTCGAGCGGCGCTTCCTTCCGATTGCACGGCGGGTCGGGCTCGACAAGCCGTTCACCCAGCGCTGGGTGAACGGCTTCCAGGTCGACTTCTGGTGGCCCGACCGCGGCCTCGTTGTCGAGACGGACGGCCTGCGCTACCACCGCACGCCGGCCGAACAGGCGAGGGATCGCGTCAAGGACCAGATCCACCTGGCCGCCGGACTCATCCCGCTCCGCTTCACACGCGCGCAGGTGAGATACGAGCCGGCCTTTGTCGAGAAGATCCTGCGCGACGTCGCTACGCCTCGTGCCCAGGCTCGATCCGCCGGGCCCGGTGGAAGGTGAAGGGGCTGTCGCCGGAGTCGCCGCGGGCCTCGAAGGGGTCGAGCAGGAAGGCGTGGTGGTCGCCGGCGTCGATCCGGTCCAGGATCCGCCCGGCGAACCAGTTGCGGCAGCGGTCGAGCACCGGCGCGCCACCGGGACCGGGGCTCCAATCCACCTGGGCGAACTTGTCGACCTCGTCGCCAGTCTGGCCGCCGAAGAGGTCGGCCAGGTCGGTCGCATCCTCCGGCACCATGTGGACCACCAGCACGTCTGCCTGCTGCGCCACGCGGAAGCTGCGGTTCTTGACCGAGATGCAGACCAGGAAGCGCGGCGGGTCGATACTGCACTGGGTGGCGAAGCCGACGAGGCAGCCGGCGCGCTCGCCGTTCGCCGCCGCGGTGACGATGAACATCGGATAGTCGAGCTGGGCGACCAGCTCGTGGACGTTGTCCGGCGTCCCCATGACGCGTCAGCGTACGCAGGTAGCCTGAACCCGGATGGCCGCGGAGATCATCGACGGCAAGGCGGTTGCCGCCGGCGTGCGCGAGCGCGTCGCCGCGGAGATCGCGCAGCTCGGGATCACACCGGGCCTGGCGACCGTGCTCGTCGGAGACGACCCCGCCTCGCACATGTACGTCCGGATGAAGCGCGAGGACAGCGCGCAGGTCGGCATCGAGTCGTTCCACCACGAGCCCGGAGGCGACGTCTCGAAAGAGGACCTGACCGCTCTTCTGAACGAGCTGAATGCCGACGACCGGGTTCACGGCATCCTGCTCCAGCTTCCATTGCCCGATCACCTCGACGACGCCGAGATGACCGCGCTCATCGATCCGGCCAAAGATGTCGACGGCCTGACTCCCATCAACGCCGGCCTGCTCGCCCAGGGCCGCGAGGGGCTCGTTCCGTGCACGCCGGCCGGGGTGATGGAGCTGCTGGCGCACGCGGGCGTCGAGCTCGAGGGGGCGCGCGCCACCGTGCTCGGCCGCTCGCAGCTCGTCGGCAAGCCGGTCGCCGCGCTGCTGCTGGCGGCCAACGCGACGGTCACGCAGTGCCATTCGCGCACCAGGGACCTGGCAGCGGTCTGCCGTGAGGCGGACGTGCTTGTCGCCGCCGTCGGCAGGGCCAACCTCGTGACTGCCGACATGGTGGGCGAGGGCGCCGTGGTCATAGACGTCGGCACCAACCGCACCGACGACGGGCTGACCGGCGACGTCGACTTCGACGCGGTCAAGGACAAGGCCCGGGCGATCACGCCGGTCCCCGGCGGGGTGGGGCCGATGACGAGGGCGATGCTGCTGTCGAACACGGTCGCGGCCGCGCGCCGGCTGGTGGAAGCGGAGCCGGCCGAAGCCGCCCGTCGCTAGTCTGCGCCCCGATGGACCTGCGAAGGCTGCGCGCGGGCGAATGGATCGCCGGCATCTCGGGCGCGGCGCTGGTCGTGTCGCTGTTCCTGCCCTGGTACGACGGCCGATCCGCCGTGGACGAGCTGGGCGTGGGCGACGTGATCGTGGCCCTGATCGCGCTCGGCGGGGTCGCTGCCTTCCTTCTCACCGCCACCCAGCGCGTGCCGGCGGTGCCGATCGCGTTCGAGGCCGTCCTGACCCTCGTATCGGTGGTGGCCGTCGTGCTCGTGCTCGTCCAGGTCGTCTCTCCCGACGGCGGCCGCGACTGGGGCCTCTGGTTGGCCCTCGCGTCGGTCCTCGGCCTCGCCGGCGGCGGATGGATCAGCGTCCGTGAGGAGCGGGTGGCCGGCGCGCCGCCTCCGACGGAGATCGAACCGCTGCCGGCGCCACGGCCGTGACCTTCGCGCGGCTCCGGACGATGGACTGGGTGGCGATGCTCGCGGCCCTCGCGCTGCTGCTCGTCATGGCTGCCGACTGGTACTCGACGACGCTGGGCGACGAGGCCAGGCAGGTCCAGCAGAACACCCAGGGGCACTTCGGGGGCGAGGCCGGCCAGGACCTGCGCGACGCGAACCAGGACGCCAAGAACATCGCCGAGGGCCAGGAACGAAATGCCTGGCAGACGACCGGGCTGATCGACCGCGTGATCCTGCTGAGCCTTCTCGCCACGGTCGCCCTGGCCCTGGGAGCGGGCTTCCTGCGGGCAGCCGGGAGGAGCTTCGAGCCGCCGCTCACGCCGAGCGCCCTGGCTGCGGTCGCGGCCGCGCTATCCGCCCTGCTCGTGACCTACCGGATCATCCAGGAGCCGGGACTCGACGACGCCACGAACGTCAAGGCCGGGGCGCCGCTCGCCGTGGCCCTGCTCGGCCTGATCGCCTTCGCCTGCGCGCGCGGGCTGAAGCACGAGGAGGAGGGCCGGCCCTTCCGCGAGCGGCGGGCGGAGAACCCCGCCGAGCCCGTCGCCGAGTGAAGCCCGGCCTCGAGCGCAGCGACGAGTTCGAGGTCGCCGACCGCCTGCTCACCGACGTCGGCGGCACGATCGAAGCCAAGGTGCTCTCGACTCCCGGCATGATCGCGATGATGGAGCGCAACGCCTCGATCCTCGCCCTCGAGAACCTGCCCGACGGCAAGGCCACCGTCGGTTTCGAGGTCTGCGTCAAGCACGTGGCCGCCGCGGCCGCCGGCGCACGCTGCACGGTGCACGCCCGGCTCGAGGACGTCGTCGACGAGCGCAAGCTCCGCTTCGCCGTAGAGGTGAAGGAGGGCGAGCGGACGATCGGCGTCGGCACGCACGAACGCCGGGTCGTCGACAGATCCGGATTTAGGTAGAGAGAAGGGGCGCCGTCCCGGCGCCCCCTTCCCTTGCTCTGGCATCGACGCGCGGTGGCGCCGAGTTTTCTAAGCCTGTGCGGCGCCGGCCGGCTCGCCGGCGAGACCCAGCTGCTGGAACAGGCCCAGCGCGTCCCAGTAGCCCCAGGCCTCCACGACCTGGCCGTTCTCGATCCGGTCGATGCCGACTCCGCCGACCTCGGTCGACTTACCCGTGGCCGGAGCCCCCATCAACTCCCCGTCGTGGGTGCCGCGGCCGACCCAGCGGGTCACGACCTTGTCGCCTTCCGCAATCTGGTCCTCGATCGTGAAGTGAAGATCGGAGAAGGCCTCGCGGTACATCGCGATGATCTTCTTGAACCCCTCTCGTCCTTCCCCCGCGAAGGGGTTGGCGGGATCGTGGTCGACAGCGTCGGCGGCCACCACGTCATCGAGCTCGGCGGGATCGCTGCCGTTGAAGACATCGAACACGGCGCGGGCGATCGCCTTGTTCTGCTCGGACACTGGGCGTCCTTTCGGGGCGGGTGCGGGTCCTCCATGAGCGTACGCCCGACCCCCGAAACGGTCAAGCAGCGAGAATGTCGGCCCATGGCCGCTATCAGCGAGCTCGACCTTCCCCGCCTCGACTACCTCGACCCGGAGCTTCGCGGCGACCGCTTCCACGACGTGATGCTCGGGCTGGCCGAGGAGTCATGGATCGCGAAGTGGGACCTCGGCTACTTCGTGCTCGACCGCGAGGCCGCCGGTTTCTTCCTGCGAACCGACAAGGCGGCCTTTCCCGGCGTTCGGATCCTCGAGCTCGTCGGCATCACGGACGGGCCGCTCTACGAGTCGCTGTCGAACAACATCATCAGCCTCACGGGCGACCAGCACCGGCGCCTGCGCAAGCTCGTGCACGGGTCGTTCACACCCAAGGCGGCCGACCGCTACCGCCCTGCAATGCGCGAGATCCTGGCCGAGCTCCACGAGGCGGTGAGGGGCGAGGGGGCGTGCGACTTCGTCAGCGCCTTCGCCAAGCCCTATCCGGCGCGGATGATCGCCACCGTGATCGGCGCTCCGCCGGGCGACGCCGCGCGCCTGCACGAGCTGTCCAACCTGCTCCAGAGCCAGTTCGACGCCATCGCCCTGGCCACGCGCCGCGAGGAGCTCGAGGCCGCGGCCGTGGAGTTCGACGAGTACGTCGAGCGGCTCGTCACAGCCCGCCGCGAGGACCTGGGCGACGACCTCGTGTCGCGGCTGATCGCCGCCGAGGAGGAGGGCGACCGGCTGTCGCACGACGAGTGCGTCGGCCTCGTGCGCGACGCGCTCAACGGGGGCATAGACACGACCCAGAGCCAGCTCGCCCACGGCGTGAGGCTGTTCGCCGATCACCCCGACCAGTGGGAGCTGCTCGGCCGCGAGCCGGAGCGGGCGCCGGCGGCCGCGGAGGAGGTCCTGCGCTTCGAGCCCGTCGCCCCGTTCACCACGCGGATCCTGCTCGAGGACGTCGAGTACCGCGGGGTCGAGTTCCCAAAGGACACGATCGTCACCGTCTCCCAGTTCAACGCCAACCGCGACCTCGGGAACGGCGACGCGAGCTCGTTCGACATCGCGGCCGACCGCGGCTCCGGCAAGGCGCTCACCTTCGGCGCCGGGCCGCACTTCTGCATGGGCGCCAACCTGGCCCGCGCCGAGCTCCAGGAGGGCCTGGCCTTCCTCGCGGCGCACCTCGAGCGGCTCGCGCTCGACGGAGAGCCGGAGTACGGAACGATCACCGGGCTCTACGGGCTCGAGGCGCTTCCAATCTCCTTCGCGGCGGCTTAGGATCGCCCTGCGGGGGCGCTGGCCCAATCCGAAAGGAGCCCCCAATGTCCGCAGAGAGCAACATCGAGGTCGCTCGTCGCGTACCGGAAGAGGCGTTCACCCTGGGCAACCTCGACCTCCTGGACGAGGTCTGCTCGCCCGACTACGTGAGTCATGACCCCGCCGAGCAGGAGGACATCCGCGGGATCGAGGCCCACAAGGAGCGCATCCGCGGCTACCGGACGGCGATGTCGGATCTCGTCGTGTCGGTCGACGAGGCCGTGGCGAGCGGCGACCTGGTTGCCACCCGCTGGCGCGCCAAGGGAACGAACGACGGTGAGCTCATGGGCATGCCGCCCACGGGCAAGCCGGTCGAGATCACCGGCATGTCGTTCGACCGCTTCGACTCCGACGGCAAGCTGGTCGAGACCTGGGACCAGTGGGACAACGCCGGCTTCATGATGCAGCTCGGCATCTCGCCGGAGGCGGTGGCCCAAGCCAGTTGAGAAGCGCGGCGCGCCTAGAATCGGGCGCGTGATCGACCGGGAGCAGGTGCTGCACGTCGCGAAGCTCGCGCGCCTCAAGCTGGGCGAGGACGAGGTGGAGCGGATGTCGGGCGAGCTCTCGACGATCCTCGACCACATCGAGAAGATCAACGAGCTCGACCTCGACGACGTGGAGCCGACCTCGCACGTGGTCCAGGTCGAGAACGTGCTGCGGCCGGACGAGCCCCGCGAGAGCTGGCCGCGCGAGCGGATGCTGGACGAGGCGCCCGACTCGACGGGCGCCGGCTTCAGGGTGCCGAGCCCGGGGGCCGGGTGAGCCAGGAGATCTTGAGCCTCACGGCGGCCGAGGCCGCCGAGCGCGTGCGCGCCGGAGAGCTGTCGGCGGCCGAGCTGTTCGGCGCCTACCGCGAGCGGGCCGCGGCCGAGGACCTGAACGCGTTCCTCTGGGTGGCGGACGAGGCGCCGGAGGTCCCGGACGGTCCTCTGGGCGGCGTGCCGCTCGCCGTCAAGGATCTCTTCTGCGTCGAGAACGTGCCGAGCGCCGCCGGCTCGCGGATCCTCGAGGGCTACCGGCCGCCGTACACGGCCACCGCGGTGCGCAGGCTGCGCGACGCGGGCGCGCCGGTGCTCGGCAAGACAAACCAGGACGAGTTCGCGATGGGCTCGTCGAACGAGAACTCCGGCTACGGGCCCGTGCAGAACCCCTGGGACCGCGAGCGGGTGCCGGGCGGGTCGAGCGGCGGCTCTGCCGCGGCGGTCGCGGCGGGGCTGGCGCCCTGGGCGATCGGCACGGACACCGGCGGCTCGATCAGGCAGCCCGCCGCGCTCTGCGGGATCGTCGGCCTGAAGCCCACCTACGGCGCCGTCTCCCGCTACGGGATGATCGCCTTCGCCTCGTCGCTCGACCAGTGCGGCCCGCTCACGCGGGACGTGACCGACGCCGCCCTCCTGTTCAAGCACATGGTCGGGCGCGACAGGTGCGACTCGACCTCGCTCGAGTTCCCGGAGGAGGTCGAGCTGCCGAGCGCCGAGCGGCTCGACGGCATGCGCTTCGGCGTCCCGCCGGAGCTTTCGGGCGAGGGCGTCGAGCCGGGCGTGCGCGAGGTGTTCGAGAGGGGGCTGAAGCTGATCGAGGATCTGGGCGGCTCGCTCGAGGAGGTCTCGCTGCCCCATTCCCCGCACGGCATCTCCGCCTACTACGTGATCGCGCCGGCGGAGGCGAGCGCGAACCTGGCCCGCTACGACGGCGTCCGCTACGGGCCTCGGAGCGGGAACGGCGACCTCACCGAGATGTACGAGCAGACCCGCCGCGACGGCTTCGGGCCCGAGGTGCGGCGGCGGATCATGCTCGGCACGTACGCCCTCTCCAGCGGCTACTACGAGGCCTACTACGGACGAGCGCAGCGCGTGCGCACCAAGATCGCGGAGGACTTCAAGGCCGCCTTCGACAAGGTCGACCTGATCGTGACGCCCACCTCGCCGACCGTGGCCTTCAAGCTCGGCGAGCGCACGGCCGACCCCCTCGCGATGTACATGTCCGACTACTGCACGGTCCCGATGCCGCTCGCCGGCATCCCGGCTATCTCGATCCCGGGCGGGCTCTCCGAGGGACTGCCCGTGGGGATCCAGCTGGCCGGCCCGGCGTTCAGCGAGAACCGCATCTTCCAGGGCGCGTTCGCGCTCGAGCAGGCGATCGGCTTCGAGGGGGTGCCCCGTTTCGAGCGGCAGGATGCCGATCGATCGTCTCAGGACGCGGGGCCGGAGGCCCCGCGGAAGTGACCATGTACGAGCCCGTGATCGGGCTGGAGATCCACTGCCAGCTCAAGACGCGCACGAAGATGTTCTGCAGCTGCGCGCTCTCCTTCGGCGACGAGCCGAACACACACACCTGCCCGGTCTGCCTCGGCCATCCGGGCAGCCTGCCGGTGACCAACGAGCGGGCCGTGGAGTACGGGCTGATGATCGGGCTGGCGCTCGGCTGCGAGATCGCCCCGCGCTCGATCTTCCACCGCAAGAACTACTTCTATCCCGACCTGCCCAAGGGCTACCAGATCAGCCAGTACGACATCCCGCTTGCGAGCGGCGGCCGGCTGGGCGACGTACGGATCCATCGCGTGCACCTCGAGGAGGACGCTGCCAAGCTGGTCCACGCCGGCGAGTCGGGCCGGATTCACGGCTCCGAGGCGAGCGTCGTCGACTTCAACCGCGGCGGCACGCCGCTCGTGGAGATCGTCACCGAGCCCGACCTGCGCACCGCCGAGGACGCCGCCGAGTTCGGCCGGCTGCTCCAGGCCACGCTGCGCGCGATGGGAGTGTCCGACGTGAGCATGGAGGAGGGGTCGCTGCGCTGCGACGCCAACGTCTCGATCCGGCCCGCCGGCGAGGCGACATTCGGCACCAAGACCGAGCTCAAGAACATGAACTCGTGGACCTTCCTGCGGCGCGGGATCCTGGCCGAGATCGAGCGCCAGGAGGAGATCGTCGGGAGCGGGGGAGAGGTCGAGCAGGAGACGCTCCACTTCGACCCGCAGAGCGGCGCCCTGTCGCCGCTGCGCTCGAAGGAGGAGGCGCACGACTACCGCTACTTCCCGGAGCCCGACCTGGTTCCGCTGGCCCCGAGCGACGAGATGCTCGAGCGCGCGCGTTCCGCGATCCCGGAGCTCCCGGCCCAACGGGCGGAGCGCTTCCGCAGCGATCTCGGCCTGCCCGAGGAGACGGCGCGCGTCCTGGCGCACCGCTTCGAGCTCGGCGACTTCTACGAGCAGGCGGTGGCGGCTGCGGATGGCGGCGCGGACCCCAAGGCGCTCGCCAACTGGGTGAAGAACGAGTTGGTCCAGCGCCTTGGCGACGCCGACCGTGACGACTGGAAGGTCGAGCCGGACGCGTTTGCCCGCCTCGTCGCGCTCGTGGGTGACAAGACCGTCTCCCAGTCGGCGGCCAAGGAGGTGCTCGACGCGCTGGTCGCCGAGGGCGGCGACCCGCAGGCGATCGTCGATGCCAAGGGCCTGGGCGCCGCGGGAGCGGACGAGCTGGCCGAGGTGGTCGAGCGCGCGCTGGCCGACAACCCCGACGTGGTCGAGAAGCTCAAGGCCGACCCCGGCAGCAAGGCGGTGGGCGCGATCGTCGGCGCGGTGATGCGCGAGACCAAGGGCCGCGCCGACGGCGGCGAGGTGCAGCGCCTAATCCGCGAGCGGATCGGCTAGGAGGAGCGCAGCGCGATCGCCGATCGCGCGAGCACCCCCGTATCCTCCATGAAAGAAAGGGCCCCGTCCCCTTTTTTTCAGCGACCTAGGAGGACCGGCATGGCACGACTTGTTCGGATGGACGGCAGCGGGCACACGACGCTCGCCGAGTGGACGACTCAGGACGATGCCGCCTTCCAGGCCGCGGTGGAGGAGTTCGGCGGGCAGCTCGAGCTCGGCTACATCGGCACCGTGCCGGAGGGCCAGGGCAAGGCGACCCACGTTCGCGAGCTGCCGCGGGACGCGGACCTCGTGATCATGCGGCGTCCCATTGCCGGCGGCTAGCTCCGAAGCATCGCTTCCCGAGCTGGCGTCGGTCCCCTGGCGCCAGCGGACGGACGAGCGCTGGCTGCGGCGCTGGGGCCGGATCTGGGGTGCCTGGACGGTGGCATACACGGTCCCGTTCATAGCCGCGGGCGTCGCGCTCATCGCCATACAGCCGCTGGCCGCGCCTGTGGCGCTGGCCGCCTTCGCGCACGCCTGGATCATCCCCGAGCTGTACGCCTATCGGGGGGCGAGCGTGGTGCGGCCCAAGGGCCCGCGCAACGAGGCGGGCGAGCCGACCGCCCAGGGCTTCCTCGGCGACCTGCTCGCGCACGACGAGCGCGATCTCCAGCGCCAGACCGGGCTCGCCATGCAGCGCGGCGCGCTCGGCATCTGGCTGGTGGGCGAGGGAGGCGCGCTGCTCGTTACGCGCCGCCGGGTGCACTGCTTCTGCGTCAGGACGACGGACCCGGAGCTTCCGCCCTCCGACCGGGTCGCGCACCTGCTCCTGGCCCTGCGGGAGGACGAGCAGGGCTTCGCCACGGTGGCCAACCACGCCTTCGCCGGGGCCGCCTGGCGAGTACGCCGTCGGCTGCCCAAGCGAATGCGGCCGGCGTTGAGCGCCGCGCGCGAGTAGCCTCGCGGGCAATGGCTTGGACCGTCGTCATCGCGGGCGGCGGGTTCGGAGGTCTGTATGCGGCGCGGCGGCTGGAGCGCAAGCTGCCGCGACACAGCGCTCGCATCCTGCTCGTCGCCGACGCCAACTACATGCTCTACACGCCCCTCCTGCCGGGCGCCGCAGCGGGCTCGCTCGAGCCGCGGCATGTCGTCGTTCCCCTGCGGGAGGAGCTCGACTGGACCGACGTCCGGATCGCCCGCGTCACCGGCGCCGACCCCGAGCTCGGCGAGCTCAACATCGAGACGGCTGACGGCCGTGCGGAGGCGATCCGCTACGACCAGCTCGTGCTTGCGCTCGGCTCGGTGTCCCGGGTCCTGCCGATTCCCGGGCTGGCCGAGCACGGGGTGGGCTTCAAGGGCCTCGCCGAGGCGATCGCGCTACGCAACCGGGTGATCTCGAACCTCGAGGTGGCCGAGTCGATCGCCGACCCGGAGGAAAGGCGCCAGTGGCTGACCTTCGTGTTCGTCGGCGCCGGCTACGCCGGGCTCGAGGGGATCGCCGAGCTCCAGGACTTCGTGGCGGGGCTGATCGACCGCTACCCGCGCTGCCGGCTCGACGGGACTCGCTGGATCCTCGTCGAGGCCGGGGATCGGGTGATGCAGGAGATCCCGCCCAGCCTGGCCGAGTTCGCCACCCGCGAGCTGCGCGGCCGCGGCATCGAGATCCGCACCGGCACGCGCCTCGAGAGCCTCGACGAGTCGAGCGCCGCGCTGTCCACCGGTGAGCGCATCCCCACGCGCACGCTCGTGTGGACCACCGGCGTCAAGCCGCCTCCCGTGGTCCGCGAGCTCGGCCTCCCGCTCAACCCCTCGGGGCGGATCGACGTGGACGAGACCCTGCGCGTGAGGGGCCGCGAGAACGTCTGGGCGATCGGCGACACCGCGGCCGTGCCCGACCCCGCCAAGGGAGGCCGGCAGCCGAGCCCGCCCACGGCGCAGCACGCGATCCGGCAGGGGCGGGTCGTGGCCGACAACCTCGCGGCCACGCTGGCGGGCAAGCGGCTGCGGCGGTTCCGCTACCGCACCCTCGGCGTGTTCGTCGACATGGGCCAGCACAAGGCGGTAGCGACGATGCTCGGCCTGAGGCTGCGCGGCTTTCCCGCCTGGTTCGCGGCCCGCACCTACCACCTGGCGGTGATGCCCGGGGTGGCGCGGCGTCTGAGGCTGATGGCCGACTGGACCGTCGGGCTCTTCTTCGGACGGGCAGCCGCCGAGCTCGGGCAGCTGGGCCATCCGCCTTCCCTGGACCCCGACTCCGACGAACGGCGCCGGGAGGCCGGAGGGGCCACGCCGCGGTGAGCGGTGAGATCACGTTCCGGGACGGCCGCGCCAGCGACCTGCGGTCGGCCTTCGGCCTGTACGAGCGGACGATCGTCTCCGCGGCGCGGCGCCTGCGCAGCTCTCACGGCAACGAGCTCGAGGAGGCCGAGATCGAGGCCAACTGGAAGCTCGAGCGCCCGCTGGTCGAGTTCATGGCCGCTCAGGAGGGCGGCCACTTCTGGGTCGCTGAGAGCGAGGGCGAGCTCATCGGCTTCGCCCGCGTGGTGCGGTTCGGGCGAATGGAGCAGCTCACCGAGGTCTGCGTGGCGGATGAGTACCAGCGCCGCGGCATTGCCCGTGGCCTGCTCGAGCGTTGCTGGCCGGGGCCGCCGACCAAGGAGATGGGGCGGGTCGTCGTCGCCGCGGGAGCGGGCGTCGACCTCGGTCTCCTGCTCGGCTTCGGGGTCATGCCCGTGACCGGGCACTGGCGGCTCAGCCAGCCTGCCGAGCGCTACCTGGAGCAGCGCTCGCAGGAGTCGCACGACATCGCCGAGGCCGACGTGCACGTCCTCGAGTCCGACCGCGCGATCCCCGAGTGGCAGCGGCTCGAGCCGCAGGCGCTCGCGCACGAGCGTCCGCTGCTGCACGAGTTCTTCGGTCGTGAACGCATCTGCCTGGCGAGCCTGGAGCAGGACGGCAGCGCCAACGCGCTCTGCTGGGCCGGCTCCGCCGGCTATATCGGACCGGGCGTCGCGAGCGAGCCGGGCCGGCTGATGCCGGTGATTCTCGCGGCCCTTGACCGGGTCGCGAAGGCCGAGGGGTCGGAGGAGCTGCACGTCTTCTGCACCACCGACAGCTGGTGGCTCCTGCGCCGGCTGACGTCCCTCGGCTTCAGGGTCGATTGGCCGAGCTGGGTGCTCTGCTCGGAGCCCCTCCCGGGGTTGGATCGCTATCTCCCCACCCGCCCCGCCTACGTCCTCTAGCACCTGACAGGCACCTGCCACACTTCACCCCATGGGTGAAGCCCTCTCTCAGGCAGGCAAGAAGGTCCTCGCCGTAGGGATCCTGGTCGTGGCCGCCTTCGTGCTGTTCAAGGTCGTACTCGGGTTCGTCATGGCGATCGCGTGGATCGTGATCGTCGTGGTCGCGATCCTGGCCATCATCTGGGCCCTCCGCGTCCTCTGACCCAGTGGAGTACGTCGCGCTGGCGATCAGCTTCGGCCTCTCGGCCGGGGTGATCGGCAAGATCAAGGGCAGTTCCTTCTGGATCTGGTTCGCCGTCGGCCTCGTGCTGCCGATCATCGGCACGATCGCGGCGATCTTCTGGCGCTGGGAGGGACGCGAGCCGAGGCGCGAGTGCCCGGTGTGCGGGGAAATCCTGCCCCTATACGTCCAGGTCTGCATGAGATGCGGCACCGACCTGGACTTCCCAGAGCCCCGAGCGGAGAGCCCGGAGCCCTCCGGTCAGGCCGGCTGAGGCCGTTACACTCGTTCGCCTGATGAGAGCCGTCGACGCCATCATGGAGTGCCTCAAGGCCGAGGGCGTCGACCACGTGTTCGGCATCCCCGGCGGCGCCAACCTGCCCACCTACGACGCGCTCTACGACGCGGGCGTCCGCCACGTTCAGTGCCGTCACGAGCAGGGCGCCGGCCACGCGGCCGAGGGCTACGCCAAGGCGTCCGGCAAGGTCGGCGTGGCGCTCGCCACCAGCGGGCCCGGCGCCACCAACCTGGTCACCCCGATCGCCGACGCGATGATGGACTCCGTCCCGACCGTGTTCGTCACGGGCCAGGTGCGCACCGACCTGATCGGCACCGACGGCTTCCAGGAGGCCGACGTGACCGGCATAACGATGCCGATCGTCAAGCACTCGATCCTGATCCAGGACCCGCGCGAGATCCCGCAGGCGATCCACGAGGCCTTCCACATCGCGCGCACCGGCCGGCCGGGCCCCGTTCTGGTCGACGTGCCGCAGGATCTCTCGCGCGCGGACATCCCGTACGAGCCGGTCGAGCTGTCGAAGATCTCGCTGCCGGGCTACCAGCCCACCACCGAGGGCAACACCAAGCAGATCCGGCTGGCGGCCAAGGCGCTGGCCAACGCCCGCCGGCCGGTGATCTACGGCGGCGGCGGGATCGTCAACGCCAATGCCGGCAAGGAGTTCACCGAGCTCTGCCTGGCCGACAAGTTCCCGGTCACGCTCACCGTGATGGGGCTCGGCGCCTTCGCCGCCCCGCACGACCAGTGGCTCGGCATGCTCGGCATGCACGGCACCCGCGCCGCGAACTACGCCATGGACGAGGCCGACCTGATCGTGGCCATCGGCGCCCGCTTCGACGACCGCATCACCGGCAAGCTGTCGGAATTCGCGCCGCGCGCCAAGTTCATCCACATCGACGTCGACCCGGCCGAGATCTCCAAGAACGTGCCGGCTCACATCCCGATCGTCGGCGACGCCAAGAACATCGTGACCAAGCTCACCGCCGAGTACCGGGCGCTGGAGACCGACGGCTCCCGCCTCGACGGCTGGTGGGAGCGGATCCGCGGCTGGCAGGACAAGCACCCGCTCGGCTACCAGGACTCCGAGGACTCGGAGATCAAGCCGCAGTACATGGTCCAGGCGATGCACGAGGCCACGGGCGGCGAGGCGATCGTCACCTCGGACGTCGGCCAGCACCAGATGTGGTGCGCGCAGTACTTCGACTTCAAGCGGCCGCGCCAGTGGATCAACTCGGGCGGCCTCGGGACGATGGGCTTCGGCCTGCCGTCGGCGATGGGCGCGAAGGTGGGGGTGCCCGACCAGGACGTGGTCTGCCTGGCCGGCGACGGCTCGCTGATCATGAACATCCAGGAGCTCGCGACCTGCGTGACCGAGGAGATCCCGGTCAAGGTCTTCATCATGAACAACGGCTACCTGGGCATGGTCCGCCAGTGGCAGGAGCTGTTCTGGGACCGCCGCTACAGCTCCGTCGAGATGGGCGCGAGCCCGGACTGGGTCAAGCTCGCCGAGGCCTTCGGGGCCAAGGGGATGCGGATCACGGAGAAGGGCGAGCTGGTCGAGGGGATGAAATCGGCGCTCGCCGAGGACGGGCCCGTCGTGGTCGACGTCCACGTGACGAAGGAAGAGAACTGCTATCCGATGATCCCGGCGGGGCAGGCGGCGAGGGACATGGTCGGTTGAGTGGCCAGTCGCTAGGGACGACAGCCCTAGCGACTAGCGACTAACGACTAGCGACTAGCGATGGGTGAACCAGGAACAAAAGAAGTACTGAACCTCGAAGAGCTCGAGGCTTCCGGCGGCCGCATGACCGGGCGGCGGCACATCCTGTCGCTGCTCGTCGAGAACAAGCCGGGTGTTTTGGCGCGGATTGCGGGGCTTTTTGCGCGGCGCGGGTTCAATATCGACTCGCTCGCCGTCGGGCCCACCGACGACGCGCACATCTCGCGGATCACGTTGACCGTCGACGGCGCCGCCCAGCCGATCGACCAGGTGACCAAGCAGCTGCACAAGCTGGTCAACGTGATCAAGATCCGCGACCTCGAGCCGGGCGAGTGCGTGTCGCGCGAGCTGGCCCTGTTCAAGATCTCCTGCGCCGAGGGCGAAGCCCGGCATCAGGTGATGCAGTTCAGCGACATCTTCCGTGGCAAGGTCGTGGACGTCTCGAGGCGGTCGGTGACGATCGAGATCACCGGCACCGACGACAAGATCGAGGCGTTCGAGGAGATGGTGCGCCCGTTCGGCCTGATCGAGATGGTCAGGACCGGCGAGATTGCGGTCTCCCGCGGACGATCGACCACGTAGTGCTTCGCCCGGCTGCGTCCTCGGTCGCTCGCGTGCACAGCACGCGTCGCTCGCTGCGTCCTTGCCCGACTCGCCCTACGTGCCCGCTCGTCATGCGGGGACCCCGCGGGCGAAGCACCACCTGAGCCGGTGGGTGTCTCCATAGAGACCGCGTCGCGCGATCCCCTCGCGCTCGACGCTGACGCCGCCGGCCGCTTCGCGGAGAGCGAGGCGAGGGCGCTGGTCGTGGCGCGGCGCGACGGGGGCACGGCCTATGCGGCCGTGACCGTGCCGATCGACCCGGGTCTGGACCTGGCTGCGGCGGTGTTCGGCGCGCGCCGCCCGGACGAGCGCTTCTTCTGCCTCGAGCAGCCGGACCGGGCGGGCTTCGCGCTCGCCAGCCTGGGCGCCGAGGCGACGCTCGAGGCCCGGGGCCCCGACCGCTTCCGCGACCTCGCCCGCGCGAGCCGGAAGCTGGGTGCACGCGTGGCCATCGGCGGCGAAGTGGATCCCGGCGCGCCGGCGGCGAGCGGCCCGGTGCTGGTCGGCGGCTTCGCCTTCGCCGCCGACGGCGGCTCCGCTCCGGAGTGGGGCTCCCTGGCGCCGGCACAGCTCCTCCTGCCCACGATCTCGCTCGCCCGCCACCGCGGCGAGGCGCGGCTCACGCTCTGCGCCGCGGTCGAGCCCGACGACGCGCCGGGCGAGGCGGTGGCGCGGGCCAGGACGCGCCTGGAAGGCGTGCGGCCCGCCCCGATGCCGGTCCTCGACCCGGAGCCGGTGGAGCGCGCGACGGTCTCGGGCGCTGCTCCGCCTTCCCACTACGAGTCGGCCGTGGCGCGCGCCGTCGAGCGGATCCGCTCGGGCGAGCTCCAGAAGGTGGTGCTGGCTCGCGAGGTCCGCGTCCACGCGCCGGCGGCGCCCGACCCGGCGCCGGTGTTCGACGCGCTCAGGGCGGCCTTCCCGGCCTGCTACTGCTGGTGTGCCGGGACGCCGGAGCTTGCGTTCGTGGGCGCGAGCCCCGAGCTGCTCGTGCGCCGCGAGGGCGCGCGGGCGCAGACCGTGGCGCTGGCGGGCACGACCCGGCGCAGCGCCGACCCCGCCGTTGACGACCACCTCGGCGAGCAGCTCCTCCAGAGCGACAAGAACCGCGAGGAGCAGGCGATCGTGGCCAGGCGGATCGAGCGGGCGCTCGCACCGGTGAGCCTGTGGGTGGCCGGCGGTGACTCGCCGGCGCTCGTCAAGGTCCAGAACGTGCAGCACCTGGCGACCGCCATCCGGGCCCAGCTGGCGGAGCCGCTCGGCGC
Source organism: Thermoleophilaceae bacterium (assembly GCA_036406475.1). Lineage (GTDB taxonomy): Bacteria > Actinomycetota > Thermoleophilia > Solirubrobacterales > Thermoleophilaceae > DASXBA01. The sequence continues at coordinate 16,159 of DASXBA010000040.1, forward strand.
GCTGGAGCTGGCGGGACTGCTGCACCCGACCCCGGCCGTCTGCGGCGAGCCCCGCGAGCAGGCAGAGCCGCTGATCCCCGCGCTCGAGGGCCTCGACCGCGGCTGGTATGCGGGCGGAATCGGCTGGACGGACCTGGCCGAGGACGGCGAGTTCTGCGTAGCGCTGCGCTGCGCGCTGATCCGCGGCTCCGTGGCTCACCTGTACGCCGGCTGCGGCGTCGTGCGCGACAGCTCGCCGGCCGCGGAGCTGGAGGAGACCGAGGTCAAGCTCCAGGCCCTGCTGCCACTGCTCGCCTAGGCGAGGCGGGCATGCAACAATCGACACATGCGCGCCCTGGTGGCAGGCGTAGCTGCTGGCCTGGTTCTCGCCGCGCCGGTACCAGCACGGGCAGCGCGTGTCTGGGGACCGCCGGCCGAACTCCGGACCGCCGAGGGCGAGCCGATCCAGTCGCCGACGATCGCCTTCACGTCGTCAGGCGAGCTGCTTGCAGCCTGGAATCCGGACTACCGGCTGGCAGATGGGTCGACTCCCGGGATGCGCGTGGCCGCGAGGCCGGCCGGCGGTGGGACGTTTGGACCCGCGGCCACGATCGAGCCCGGCACTGCCCCGGGGAGCCAGATCGAGGTCGACCGGCATGGCGGCGCCTACCTCACCTGGACGAGGGACGGGGGCCAGGTAATGGTGTCCTACCGTCCCCAAGGGGGCCCGTTTGAGCCGCCGGTGAACGTCGGTCACGGAGGCGCCGGGACGAGCTTGGCAACCAACGCGGCCGGCGACGCCGTCATCGCCTTCAACAGCTACAACGAAAGCAGCTTTCCCGACCGGGGGAGGCGTCTGTACACGAGCTTCAGGCCGTCGGGAGGCGACTGGGGGCCACCCGAGGCGGTCTCGGACTTCATCCCCGACGAGATCAACAACTTCGGGCTCGACGTCGAGCTGCTCCCGGACGGAAGCGGCGTCTACGTCTGGGAGGAGGTGAAGGGCGAGTCCAGCGTGATCAAGGCCGCGCTTCGCGATCCGGTCGGGACCATCTCGCCGCCGGTGACGCTCTCGCGCCCGGGACGGGACTCCCACATGCCCCGATTCGCGACCGACGACGATGGCAACGGGTTCGCGGTGTGGGTCGACAACGACGGCGGGGGCGCCAGCGGTCCGGTCATCGCCTCGTACAGGCCGGCGGCCGGGCCCTTCAAGCAGGCCCGCCCGATAGGGGGCTTTACCGACTGGCTCGGGCCGCAGCTCGGGGTTAGCGACGCGGGCGAAGCCATCGTCTCCTACCACTCGTCCACGCCGCTCCCCGGGGGAGGCAGCCAGCTCGGGCCGCCGGAGGCGGCTCTCGGCAGCACGAGAACCGGCTCCATCGGCACTCCGACCCGGCTCGTGGACAACCGGTTCGCCTTTGCATCGAACCTGAGGATGAACCGGCGCGGCGACGCCCTGGTGACCTTCTTCGGAGGCGGCCAGGACGTCGAGGTCGTGCGCCGCGCGCCGTTTGGTTCCTTCGGGCAGCTCGAGCCCGTGCGCTGCGCTCCTCCGGCGGCGCACGCCGACGGCGCCGCACTGGCGCCAGGTGGCAGCGCGGTCGTGCTGTCACACGTGGACTACCGGCCGACCGAGATGTCCGCCGACTACGACAGCGGGGCAGCCGCGCAGGCCTGCAGCGGCGCGGGCGAGCCGCCTCTCGTCTTCGAGCCGGTCCACGCCAAGCCCCTCCGGGTCCGGGCGCGGATCCTGGGCCGTCGTCGCCTGCGTGGCGGGCGCTGGCTCAAGGTGGTCCTCAAGTGCAACCAGCCGTGTGTCGTCAGGGCGCGAGGAGCGATGAAGGTCCGAGGCCGGCGAAAGGCCCTTGCGTTCAGCTCGGCGAGGCTGGTGATCCGAACGGCCGCGTCGCGACGGGCCAGGGTGGGGCTCAGCCGCCGCCGGGCCAGGCTGCTCAAGAGAACCCCCAGACGCCGGCCGGTCCACGGAACGCTTCGTCTCAAGGCCGTGGGCGCCTACGGCGGGGTCCGGACAGTCACCATCCGCAGGATCCGGCGCTGACCCCGGGCGCTTAAGCGCCGCTTAACCCCAATGGGGGAGTGAAGGGGAGGAACCCGGGGGATAGGAATCCCGATGCGGGAAGAGGCTAGGGGCGAGCCCAAGGACGGCGGGACCTTTACCCCAGCCCGAATCTTTGTCCTCGCCGCGATGATCATCGCCCTCGCGGTGGCCGCGTTCCTGATGTTCCGCGGCGGGGGCGGTTACAGCGTCACCGCCGAGTTCGAGGACGCGGGGCAGCTCGTCAAGGGGAACCAGGTCAAGGTCGGCGGAACGCCCGTCGGCTCGGTCAAGTCCGTGGACGTGACGAGCGACGGCCACGCGATGGTCAAGTTCAGCGTCAAGGGCGACTACTCGCCACTGCGGCGCGGGACCAAGGCGATCGTCAAGCAGACCTCCCTCTCGGGCATCGCCAACCGCTACATCGACCTCCAGCTCGGCCCCCAGACCGGCGCCTCGATCGCCGACGGCGGCAAGCTCGGGCCGGACGAGACCGAGTCGGCGGTGGAGATCGACGAGATCTTCAACCTGCTGAACGGGCCCACGCGGAAGTCGCTGAAGGGCGTGATCAAGGGCTCGGCGGACATGCTCCGCGGCCGCGGCAGGGACATCCAGCGCGGCACCCGCTACCTGAACCCGGCGCTGTCGACCGGCGCCCGCCTGTTCGGTGAGCTGACGCGCGATACGCCCCTGCTCGAGCGCTTCCTGGTGGACAGCTCCAAGCTGGTCACGACCCTCGCCGCCCGAGAGAACGACCTCTCGGGCGTGGTCTCGAACCTCAACACCACGACCCGCGCGCTGGGCAGCCAGAAGGACGCGCTGGCGGAGTCGATCGACCTCCTGCCGCCGTTCATGCGCCGGGCCAACACCACGTTCGTGAATCTCCGGGCGGCGCTCAACGACGTCGACCCGCTGGTCACCGCCGCGCGGCCGGTGGCCCGCAAGCTGGGCCCGTTCCTGGATGAGGCGCGCGGCTTTGCGGCCGGCGCGCGTCCGACCGTGCGCGACCTGAAGGTAACGCTCCGCAGGCCCGGTCGCCGCAACGACCTCACAGAGCTCATGACCACGTTCCCGCCGCTCGCCCGGTTGGCGCTCGACCGGCGGCAGGTGAACGGCGCCGAGCGGCGCGGCGCCTTCCCCGAGACGGCCGACGCGCTCAAGGGCGCCGCGCCGACGATCGCCATCGGCCGCCCCTACACGGACGACTTCGTCGGCTGGCTCGACGACTTCTCGGACACCGGCGCCTACGACGCCCTCGGCGGCTTCTCACGGGCGTTCATCAGCCTCGACGAGATCCTCCAGGGCCCGGGGCCCAAGACCGGCCAGTACCGGCGCTGCCCGGGGGCCGACGAGCTGCCGGCCTCCGACGGCTCGAACGTCATCAGCTCGGACGAGGCGTCCCAGCTCGACTGCGACCCGAACCAGCGGTCGGTGGGGCCCTGATGAGGCGACTGGCGGCCAGCGGGCTCGTGATCGGGGCGTGCCTTCTCGCGCTCGTGCTGTCCGGCGCCAGCAACGAGACCAAGAAGGGGCTGCACTTCAAGATCCAGTTCGACAACGCCTTCGGGCTCGCCGAGGGCGGCGACCTCAAGATCGCCGGGGTCCGCGCCGGCAAGACACCGAGCTTCGACATCACCGGGGGTCCCCGGCCCAAGGCGGTGGTCGACGCCGAGATCACGCAGCCGGGCATGGCGGACCTGCGCAAGGACGCGAGCTGCGACATCCGGCCGCAGTCGTTCATCGGCGAGTACTACGTCGACTGCAAGCCGGGCAGCTCGAAGCAGAAGCTCCAGAGCGGCGACACGATCGGCGTCAAGCACACGACGTCCACGATCCCGGCCGACCTGGTGGCCGACATCCTGCGCCTGCCCTACCGCGAGCGCTTCCGGCTGATCATCTCCGAGCTCGGCGCCGGCCTGGCCGGCCGGCCGCAGGATCTGAGTGCCGTGCTTCGCCGCGCCGACCCGGGACTTCGCGAGACCACCAAGACCCTCGCCATCCTCGGCAGGCAGACCGCGACGATCGAGCGCTTCATCGGCAACTCGGACACCGTGTTGGCCGCCCTGGCGCACCGCAAGACCGAGGTCTCGCGCTTCGTCCACGAGGCCCGCAACACGGCCGAGATCACCGCCACCAGGCGCAACGAGCTGGCGCGCACCTTCAACCGGCTCCCGGCCTTCCTGTCCGAGCTGCGTCCCTACATGAGCCGGCTCGGCGACCTGACCGAGGCCCAGACCCCGCTCCTGCGCGACCTGCGTGGGGCGTCCGGGGACCTCGACACCTTCCTGCGCCGGCTTGGGCCGTTCTCCGAGGCCGCCCGGCCGGCGCTGCAGCGCCTCGGCCGCGCCTCAGAGGTGGGGACCCGCGCCGTGAAGCTCACGAACAAGGACGTCGTCGAGCTGCGGCGGCTCGCGCAGATCGTGCCCGGCCTCGCCAAGCCGCTGCGCCAGTTCCTCACCTCGCTCGACGACCGCACGCGGGCCGTGGAGCCCGACCCGCGCGCCGCCGCCACAGGCCCGCCGGCGGGCGACAAGACCCACATCCCCTCCGGGACGAAGGGCGGCTTCACGGGCATGGAGGGGCTCTGGGACTACTTCTACTGGCAGGCGCTGTCCACGAACCCGCTCGACAAGAGCGGTCACGTACTGCGGCTCACCGCGCTCGTCAACCAGTGCTCGCCCTACCAGGTCAAGCGCACCGGCCAGGAAGCGCTGATCGACTCCTGCAACCAGTGGCTCGGGCCGTACCAGCCGGGAATCAACGCGCCGGATCCCACGGAGATCCCGGGTGAGGCCGGCGGGGCGAGCAAGGCGCGCACGCCGCGCTTGACCCGGCCCGCCAGGCTCGAGCGCAAGCGGGCCGCCGCGCCCCCACGGGGCACGCCGACGACGCCGGCCCCGTCCAGCGGCCGCCGCGCCCCCGCGCTGCCCCAGGCCGTGCAGAAGCTCCTCGACCCGGTCACCGGCCCGCGCCCCGCCCCGCGCACGCCGCCCCGGGTCGACGTCCCGCTCCTCGACTACCTGCTCTCCCCATGAGGCGGGTCAGGCGCGCACCGATAACCGCGAGCCCGGTGATGATCGGGGCGGTGACCGTGCTGATCGCGGTCGTGGCGGTCTTCATCGCCTACAACGCCAACCAGGGCCTGCCCTTCCTGCCCACCTACAAGCTTCACGCACGCGTGCCGAACGCGAACAAGCTGGTGGAGGGCAACGAGGTCCGAGCCGGCGGCTTCCGCGTGGGCATCGTCAAGAAGATCACCGCCAAGCGGGAGAAGGTGAACGGCAAGGAGCAGCCGATCGCCCTCCTCGACCTCGAGCTCGACAAGACGATCCAGCCGCTCGCGAGGAACTCCAAGCTGATGATCAGGCCTCGCTCCGCCCTCGGCCTGAAGTACGTCCAGATCGAGCCGGGCAACTCCAAGCAGACCTTCGCCCAGGGCGACACGATCCCGCTGAAGAACGCCAACAAGGAGCCGCTCGAGCTCGAGGACGTGCTCTCGACCTTCCAGCCGCAGACGCGCAACGACGCCCGCGCCGCGCTCCAGGGCTTCGGCAGCGCGATCTCCGGCCGCGGTCCCGACATCAACGTGGTGATCCAGGAGCTGCGGCCGTTCCTGCGCCACCTCACGCCGGTGATGAAGGCGCTCAACGACCCGCAGACCGAGCTCGCCGGCTTCTTCCCGCGGATCGGCCGGGCCGCGGCCGAGGTGGCGCCCGTAGCCCAGGTGCAGGCGGAGCTGTTCTCGAACATGGCCGACACCTTCGCCGCCATCTCGCATGACCCGGCCGCGCTCCAGCAGACGATCGAGGAGAGCCCGCCGACGCTCGACGCCTCGATCAACTCGTTCCGCGTCCAGACGCCGTTCCTCGCCAACTTCGCCGACACCTCGCGGCTGCTCCAGCCGGGTGCCGCCGAGCTGAGCCGGGCGCTGCCGCCGGTGAGCGCCGCCCTGCGGACGGGTACGCCGGTGCTGTCGCGCACTCCCGAGCTGGCCGGCGACCTCGAGGGCACCTTTGACGCGCTTGTCGACCTCGGCCGCGACCCCAACACGCTGCTGGCCCTGCGCGACCTCCGGACCGGCGCCGACGTCGCCACGCCGGCGGTCCAGTTCGTTGCGCCGTTCCAGACGCTCTGCAACTACGCCGTCTACTTCTTCAACCCGCTCGGGACGCACATCTCGCAGCCGGTGCCGGGCGGAACGAGCGAGCGGATCCTGGCCAAGCTGGTGCCGCCCACGCAGCGGAACACGATGTTCGACACGCACTCGACGCGGCCGGTCGACGTGCCCGAGGGCAAGGACCCGCAGGCTTCCCCGCCGGCGCAGGCCCTGCACACCCAGTACGGCGGCGGCGTCTCTCCCTTCGGACCGGGCGGCGTGGCCGACTGCGGCTCCGGCCAGACCGGCTACCCGGACCGGCTGGCGGCCCATTCCCGCTACCCGCCGTCGACCGACCCGGCCCAGGGCGGCGGCAGCCACATCGTGGTCGACGCGAACACGCCCGGCAACGCGGGCGGCACCTACGTGACCCGCAAGCTCGGGCTCAAGAAGCTGGGGGACCTGCCCTGATGGGTCGCGAGATGAACCCCTTCAAGGCGGGCGTGCTGGCGATCGTGACGATCGCGCTCCTCGCCTACTTCGGCTTCACCAAGTCGAACCCGTTCACGCATCCGTACGAGCTCAAGGCGATGGTCTCGGACGTCCAGAACCTCCAGCCGAAGGCGCCCGTGCGGATCGCCGGGGTCGAGGTCGGAAAGGTCAAGAAGGTCGAGCCGGTGCCGGGCTCGGCGGCGGGCGAGGTCACCATGCAGCTGAAGAAGCAGGCGCTGCCGCTCCACCGCGACGCCACGCTCAAGGTGCGGCCGCGGATCTTCCTCGAGGGCAACTACTTCGTGGACCTGCGGCCGGGGTCGCCGTCGGCGCCGGTGCTGGCGGACGGGTCGACGCTGCCGATGCGCCAGACGGCCCATTCGGTCTCGCTCTCCGACATCCTCGGCGCGCTGCAGAACGACGTACGCGGCAATCTCCAGACGCTGCTGCGCGAGTACTCGAGCGGCCTCTCGAAGGGAGGCGCCCAGGGCTTCAACCAGGCGGCCCGCTACTTCGAGCCCGCCTACCGCTTCACCGCGATCACCAACGACGCGCTGCTGGGGCAGGACCCGACGCGCGACGTCCGCGGGCTGCTGCGCGGCTCGCAGCGGTCCTTCTCGGCGCTGGCGGCGGACCCGGAGGCGCTCGAGCAGCTCGTCACCGACCTGAACGTCACCGCCGGCGCGCTGGCGCGCGAGGACGGGCCGCTCGCGGCGTCCGTGCCCGCCCTGCGCGACACGCTCCGGGCCGGCCAGCCGGCGCTCGCCTCGCTCAACGCGGCGCTGCCGACGCTGCGTGCCTTCGCGGTGGAGGCGCTGCCAGGCGTTCGCTCGTCGCTTCCGGTGCTGACCGCGGGGATCCCGTGGCTCCACCAGGCGCGGCTCCTGATGGGTCCCAGCGAGCTGCGCGGGCTCTCGCGCGAGCTGCGGCGGGCCACCCCCAGCCTGGTGAGCCTCAACATCCAGCTGCGCCCGCTGCTGCGCACCGGCCGCGAGCTCTCCTCCTGCACGAACAGCGTGCTCACGCCGTTCATCGAGTCGCGGATTCCGAGCATCGAGTCCGGCAACTCGAACCAGGAGGTCCGGCGCCAGCTGCAGCGCGCCTTCGTCGGCCTCGCGGGCGAGAGCCGGCTGAACGACGCCAACACGCCGTTCTTCCACATTCAGGGCGTGAACCCGCTGAACCTGGTGACCGGGCGGATCGAGCCGGCCGCGCCGACCGACCCGCACACCCCGCCGCCACACCGCCCGGACGTGCCCTGCGAGACCCAGGACCCGCCCAACCTGAACGCGCCCGGCGGTCCCGCAAACGAGTTCTCGAGCGGCGGCCCGCACACGTCCGCAGCCAAGATCCGCCGGATCGGCGCCCAGTGGCGGCAGATGCTCCGCAGCGGCAAGTTCGCGGCGCTCGAGCGCCGCTTCAAGGCCCTGGCAAAGGAGGAGTCGCGATGAAGGTCGCGATCCGCAAGCACTTCCGCGATTTCCTCGCAGTCCTCGGCCTGGTGATCGTCGCGCTCGGTGTGTCGGGATACATCCTCAGCCAGCAGCGCCTGCGCTTCCCCTTCATCGAGAAGAAGCCCAAGGAAATCCAGGCCGAGTTCCAGAGCTCGCAGGCCGTGCTGCCCGGCCAGGGCCAGACCGTGCGCGTGGCCGGGGTCGAGATCGGCGAGATCGGCGGCGTCCAGCTCAAGAACGGCGTGGCCGTGGTCAAGCTGGAGATCAAGCCGAAGTACAAGAACGTGATCCGCAGGGACGCCACCGTCCTGCTGCGGCCGAAGACGCCGCTCAAGGACATGTTCATGGAGGTGAGCCCGGGCTCGGGCAAGGTCCTGCCGGAGGGCGGCACGCTGCCGGTGGCAAACAGCCTGCCGGACGTCAACCCGGACGAGGTCTACGAGGCGCTCGACTCGGACGCGCGGGACTACCTCAAGCTGCTCGTGGTCGGCGGCGGCAAGGGCCTCCAGAACCGCGGCGGCGACCTGCGTGAGGTCTTCCGGCGGCTCGGGCCGCTGCACCGCGACCTGGCCCGCGTCACGCAGGCGAGCGCCCGTCGCCGTCACGCCCTCAAGCGGCTCGTCCACAACTACTCGGAGCTGGTCACGGAGCTCGGCCGCCACCGCGACGACCTCTCGCGCGTCGTCACCGCGTCGCGCGACGTGTTCTCCGCCACCGCCAGCCAGGACACGAACATCTCCTCGGCGGTCGCTCAGCTGCCGGGCACGCTGCGGCGCACCGAGGCGACCCTCAACCAGGTCGACCGCTTCGCTCCGCTGCTGCGCTCCTCGCTCCAGTCGCTGCGCCCGGCGATCCGCCGCCTGGCCCCGACCAACGCCGCAGTCCGTCCCCTGCTCGAGGACACCGAGCCGGCGCTACGCAAGCAGATCCGGCCTTTCGTCCGCCGCGCGACGCCGTACGCCAAGAACCTGTCGGCGGCGGCCAAGGACACGGTGCGCGGCCTGCCCGACCTGACCACCTCGGTCTCCGAGCTCAACCGCTTCTTCAACATGGGCGCGTACAACCCGGGCGGCGCCGAGGGTCTCAGCGGCAAGTCGGTCGCCCAGCAGCGCAACCGCCAGGAGGGCTTCCTCTATTGGCTCGCCTGGACGGCCCAGAACGGGGTCTCGCTCTTCAACACTGCCGACGCCCAGGGACCGTGGCGGCGGCTCACGATCTGCGGGCTGCCGGACAGCGTGGTCACGGGGCTTCTCGGCCAGCTGATCGCCAACGTGCAGGCCAATGCGCCGGCCCAGTTCCAGCAGCTCCTCAACCAGCTCGGCGCGACCGAGGCAAACCTCGCCCAGAAGCTCGTCCAGGCTTCTGGCGGATTCGGAGCCTGCAGCTTCTAGCCATGGTCAAGGACACTCCAGGCCTCAAGCAGATCGGTGCGATGGTGGGCTTCGCGCTCTCCGTCTTCGGCCTGCTCATGTTCCTGTGGCTGTCCTTCGGCGGCACCACGCCGCTGCGGCCCAAGAAGTACCAGTTCGAGGTGGCCTTCCCCGAGGCGGCGACGCTGGTCGAGGAGGCCGACGTGCGCATGGCGGGGGTCAACATCGGCAAGGTCAAGAAGAGGGCGCTCGCCGACGGTGGCAGGCGCACGCTCGCCACGATCGAGCTCAACTCGCGCTTCGCGCCGATCCCGAAGGACACCCGCACGATGTTGCGGCAGAAGTCGCTGCTTGGCGAGACGTACGTGCAGCTGACGCCGGGCCACAAGTCGTCGGGCATGCTGCCCGACCACGGCCGCCTCCCCGACGGCCACGTCCAGGGCGCGACGCAGCTCGACGAGATCTTCTCCGCCTTCGACTCCCAGACGCGGAAGAACTTCGAGGACTGGCTGCACGAGGCCGGGATCCTGACGAGCGGCGACTACGCCCAAAACTTCAACGACGCGCTCGGCAACGCGGCACCGTTCGTTCAGTCCGGCGCCAGGCTGTTGCGGCCGCTGGACGACCAGGAGATCGCGCTGCGCCGGCTCGTTCGCAACACGGGCAGGGTGTTCGGCGCGGTCTCGCGTGAGAACGGGGCCCTGCGCGGCCTGATCGTCAACGGGAATGCCACCTTCGGCGCGCTCGCCTCACGCGACCAGTCGCTGGCCGACACGTTCGAGGTCTTCCCGACCTTCCTTCGCGAGACCCGGGCCACGGTGCGGCGGCTCGAGGGCTTCGCCCGCAACGCGGACCCGCTGGCCACCGACCTGAAGGCCCCGGCTCGCGACCTGGGGCCGACGCTGCACGACCTCGGCACCCTGGCGCCGGACCTCCAGCGCCTGTTCGTGCAGCTCGGCCCGTTCATCGACGCCGCCGACGTCGGCCTGCCGCAGGCCAACCGCGTGCTGCGCGGCGCGCGGCCGGTGCTCGACGCCGTGCACGTGTTCATGCCGGAGCTCAACCCGATCCTCTCCTACCTCTCGTTCGCCAAGGGCCAGATCGCCGACTTCCTCAGTGTGGGCCCGGCGGCGCTGGCCGGCAACGGCGAGGGCGGCTACGCGCGCGGGACGGGCGACGAGCACTACCTGCCGCAGATCGCGATGATCGAGCCGCGTTCGCTTCAGCGCAACGCCACCCCGCCGAGCTACTCGCGTGGCAACGCCTACATCGCGCCCAACGCCTACCGGCGGGCGATCCCGCTCGGCGTGGTCGAGAGCTTCGATTGCGCGCCCGCGGGCGGCGAGAAGAGGAACCCGATCGAGAGCGGACCGGGGTCGCCTGCGCCGCCCTGCTTCGTCGCGCCCGGCTCGCTCTACAACGGCCAGAAGTTCCCCTTCCTGAAGCGGGGCGTGGCGCCCAAGGTCGCGGCGCCGGCCGGCGAGGCCGGCAACTCGCCCGCGACCCCCTAGCCGCATCGAACGTCCGGGGTTGCCGGTTCCGGGCGGCTTTCCGGGACGTTCGGGGCGGTCGGGACCTAGCCGAGCGCGGCGGCCACCCGATCGACCGTCTCGCGGTGCAGGCGCACGTTGGCGGCGCGGTCGGTCTTGATCACCTGCAGCGGAATTTCCCCGGCCAGCGCGGCGACCTTCTCGAGCTCGACGGTCGCCGGCGTGGCGATGTGGCGCTCGTAGGCCTCCCCGTCCGCCGCCTCGGCGACCGGGAGGAAGTCGAAGATCGATCCGCCGCCGTTGTCGAAACAGACGATCGTCAGGTCCGCACCGGCGCGCTGGGCGGCCAGCAGGCCCCCCAGGTCGTGAAGCAGCGCCAGCTCGCCGGTGACGAGCCAGGCTGGCGCCCCGGTTGCGATCGCGGCCCCTGCCGCGGAGGCCACTACCCCGTCGATCCCGTTGGCGCCTCGGTTGGCGAGGAAGCGGATCGGCTTGTCGCTCTGGGGGAAGTAGGCCTCGACGTCGCGGATCGGCATCGACGAGCTCACCCACAGGGTCGCCCCGGGTGGCAGCTGCGGCTCGAGACCGGCCAGCAGCTTGGGCTCGAACGGGTCCGGCGCCTGCGCCAGCGCCTCCGGGACCGTGGCGTCGGCCCGCCGCCAGGATTCGATCCAGCCAGGCTCGCGCTCGGCCGTGCGCATCTCGAGCGCCGCCGCAAGGGCGTCGCAGGCGGGCGCGGCGGCCGCCTGGAGCACGAGGCCGGCCTGTCTCGTGGGCTCGTGCCAGGCCGCGTGGGGGTCGAGCAGCACCTGCTCGCTGGCCGCCAGCACCTGCCGAAGCGGCTTCGAGGTGGGGGTGTCGCCGATCCGCAGGACGAGCTTCGGCCGGTGCTCTGCCAGGAACGACTCGACCCGGAGCAGCACGTCGTAGTGGGCCACCACGTGACTGCGGTCGTGCTCGCCGCAGCGCAGGCCGGAGGTGGGCTCGGCGAGGATCGGCCAGCCGGCCTCGGCGGCGAGCCGGGTCACCGGATCCGTCAGCTCCTCGGCGCTCGGCCCACAGACGATCGCCCCGCGGGGAGTTGTGGCGATGCGGTCGGCCAGCCGCTGGACGTCGTTGGCGTCGGGGGCGCTCGAGTGCTCGCGGAGCTCGACCCAGGGACGAGCGTCGGGGCGGCCCTGCCAGGGCTCGGGGTCGAGCTCCTCGGGGGCCGGGGCGAGGGGCTCGCGCAGCGGGAAGTTGAGGTGCACCGGTCCCGGCCGGCCACCGGCGGCGGTCCACCAGGCGCGGCAGCCGAGCGCCCGGTGGTGGATCGCCGAGTCGCGTCCGGGCTCGTGGTTGCCCACCTCCACGAACCACTTGGCGGCCGTGCCGTACAGGTGGATCTGGTCGATCGCCTGGCCCGCCCCGACGTCGCGTAGCTCCGGCGGCCGGTCGGCGGTCAACACGATCAGGGGCACGCGCGCCTCGTGGGCCTCGACCACCGCGGGGTGAAGGTTGGCGGCTGCCGTGCCGCTCGTGCACGTCACCGCCACCGGCCGGCCGCTCGCCTTGGCCAGCCCCAGCGCCATGAAGCCGGCCGCGCGCTCGTCGAGGACGGAGATCGCCTCGATCCCTTCCTGTCCCGCCAGCGTCAGGACCAGCGGCGCGTTCCGCGAGCCGGGGGAGGTCACCGCGTGGGTCATCCCGCAGCGCCGCAGCTCGTCGACGAACGCCTGAAGCGGCGCGAAGGTGCGGTTGACGGGGATGATCTCGCTCACGATGGTGCTCTTCGTCCCCGGGTTCATGCAGCGCGGAGACGCCTGGCGCGCGGTGGCCGAGCTGCTACCGCAACGCTATCCGAGCGTGCTCCTCGACCATCGCGAGCACACCTTCGAGGGCCGGCTCGGGGAGATCGCCGCACACGAGGGCGCGGTGCTGGTCGGCTACTCGCTCGGCGGGCGCCTGGTGCTGCGCGCCGCGCTGCGCTCGCCTTCTCGTTACGCGGGGCTCGTTCTGGTCGGGGCGACGGCCGGCATCGAGGAGGGGCGCTCGGAACGCTCGGCGGCCGACGAGAAGCTCGCCTCGTGGATGGAGCGCTCGAGCATCGAGGAGATCGTGGGCGTGTGGGAGCGCCAGCCGCTGTTCGCCGATCAGTCAGAGACGCTGATCGAGGCGCAGCGTCCCGGCCGCCTCTCGCACGACCCCGCCGACCTGGCCTCGCTCCTGCGCACGGCCGGCCAGGGTGTCCTCGAACCCGTCTGGGACGACCTGCCCGGCCTCGACCCGCCCCTCCTGGCGCTGGCGGGCGAGCGAGACGAGCGCTACACCGAGGCGGCAAAGCGTCTGGCAACCACCGTCCCAAACGGCCGCTTCGAGCCCATCGAAAAAGCCGGCCACGCCCCGCAGCTGCAGCGCCCCGAAGCTGTGGCCCGAGTCCTGGAGCAGTTCCTAGCGACTAGCGACTAGCGACTAGCGCCTAGTCAACGCGATCAACGGTCACAGCCGCAAGATCCCGCTCGTCCACCTCAACGCCCAACCCCGGCCCCTGCGGCACCGCCAGCAGTCCGTTGCGCGCCGGCCCCAGCGCTTTCGCGATGCGGGCGTCGAACAGCTCCAGCGTGCCCAGCCCGCAGGCGAGCGAGATTCCCTCGGCGGCCGCGAGCTGGAGCGCGGCGGCGATTCCCCAGGGCCCGTCGAGCGTGCTCGAGAGGAAGGCGCGCAGCCCGTGGCGCTCCGCCTCGCGCACCGCCTCGCGGGCGGGCAGGTAGCCGCCACTGCCGGCGAGCTTCACGTTCACCACGTCGCAGGCGCCGGCCTCGGCGGCGCCGCGGACCTCGTCGACACCCACGATCGGCTCGTCGGCGGCGATCGGCACTTCGACGTGCGGCCGCACCTCCGCCAGCTCCTCGAGCGTGCCGCAGGGCTGCTCGACCATCTCCAGGTCGAACGGGCCCAGCTCCTCGATCCGGGTCACGGCCTCGTCGGGGCTCCAGGCGCCGTTGGCGTCCAGCCGCAGGGCCGGCCAGGAGCCGACGGCCTCGCGCACCGCAGCCACGCGCTCGCGGTCGTCGGGCAGGCCGACCTTGACCTTGAAGCACGAGTAGCCCGCGCGCACGCCGTCGCGCGCGGCCGCCGCCGTCTCCTCGGGGGGGCCCGCCGCCAGGGTCTTGTTGACGGGGATGGCGTCCGGGCCCAGCTCGCCGAGCGGACGGCCGCGGCGGCGGTACTGGAGATCGAGCTCCGCCAGCTCCCAGGCGGCGCGCGCCTGGGGCGGTGCGTCGCGCCGCGGCGGGCCCTCGCGCAACGCGTCCCAGACGTCGTCGACGCTGATGCCGTCGTAGGGCTCGAGCGGGGCCGCCTCGCCGAAGCCGAGGTTGCCGTCGTCGTCCTCGAGGCGGATCACCGCCAGCTCGCGCGACTGAACGACTCCGCCCGCCGTGACGAACGGCTCGCGCAGCGGAATCGAGAGGCGTAGGAGCGACCGCCTCACGACAGGAGCACGCCGGCGGCCAGGAGCAGCGAGAAGACGGCGAGGAGCCTGCCGGTGCCAGCGAGCGCGCCGTTCAGGGCGGGCCCGTCGGTGCGGCTCCCCACGGTCCGCGCCAGTGGCAGGCCGAGCGGGATCGAGGCGAGCGTGAGCAACAGCCACGCGGACAGCCCGCCGAACGCCCAGATGAGCACGGGAGCGAGGAAGGCGAGCGCCAGCATCGCGTTGTAGAGGCCTCGTGCCCGCTCGCGGCCGAGCTTCACCGCCAGGGTCCGCTTGCCGGCGCGGCGATCGGTGTCGATGTCGCGCACGTTGTTCACCACCAGGATGGCGGACGCCAGCAGCCCCACCGGCACGGCCAGGGCGAACGCCTCCCAGCGCAGATCCTCCGTCTGCACGTAGTAGGAGCCGACGACCGCGACCACGCCGAAGAAGAGGAAGACGAAGAGCTCGCCGAGCCCCTCGTATCCGTAGGGGCGCGGCCCGCCCGTGTAGAGCACCCCCGCGAGGATCGAGGCGACGCCGACAACCAGCAGCTGCCAGCCCGCGACGGCCGTGAGGTAGAGCCCGGCGCCAACTGCGATGCCAAAGGCCACGTAGGTCCCGACCAGCACCGTCCGCGGCGGCATCAGCCCGCCGGCGGTGACTCGGACCGGGCCGAGCCGGTCCTCGGTGTCGGCGCCACGGCGGGCGTCGGAGTAGTCGTTCGAGAGGTTCGTCCCGATCTGGATGAAGATGCTGCCGACCAGGGCGGCGACGAAGCGCAGCGGATGGAAGACGTCCTCGGTGCCGGCGAGCGCGGTGCCCACGAGGACCGGGGCGATCGCCGCCGGCAGCGTGCGCGGCCGCGCGGCCACCAGCCACAGCCGCAACGTACTCAAGGGCGCCGCGGGAACTTCCCGAAGTCCGGCTTGCGCCGCTCCTTGTACGCCTCGCGCCCCTCCTGCGCCTCCTCGCTGGCGTAGAAGAGGAGGTTGGCGTCGTGAGCCAGCTGCTGGAGCCCGGCCATGCCGTCCTCGGCGGCGTTGAAGCTCGCCTTCAGGAGGCGCAGCGCGAAGGGGGAGAGCTCGAGCATCTCGCGGCACCAGCGGACGGTCTCCTCCTCGAGCTCCTCGACCGGCACCACCGTGTTGACGAGCCCCATCCGGAGCGCCTCCTCCGCGCCGTACTGGCGGCAGAGGAACCAGATCTCCTTGGCCTTCTTCTGGCCGATCTGCTCGGCGAGCAAGGCGGCGCCGAAGCCGCCGTCGAAGCTGCCCACACGCGGTCCCGTCTGGCCGAAGCGGGCGTTGTCCGCCGCGATCGTCAGGTCGGAGACCACGTGCAGCACGTGGCCGCCGCCCACGGCGTAGCCGGCGACCATCGCCACGATCGGCTTGGGCAGCCGCCGCATCTGGATATGCAGATCGGTGACATGGAAGCGGCCGACCCTGGCCCCGGCGGGCACGTAGCCGGTGTCGCCGCGGACGCGCTGGTCCCCGCCCGAGCAGAAGGCAAGCGGTCCCTCCCCGGTCAAGATGACCACGCCCACGTCCGTGTCCTCGCGAGCGCGCTCGAAGGCATCGGAGAGCTCGATCAGCGTCTCCGGGCGGAAGGCGTTGCGAACCTCGGGCCGGGCGATCGTGAGCTTGGCGATGCCGTCCGCCAGCTCGTAGCGGATGTCCTCGTACTCGCCCGCCGGCTGCCAGTCGGCGCCGGGGCGGATGGCGCGCTCTGCCGTGTCCATGGCCGAATCGCAGGATAGTCGGCAGCTCGCCGCCAGTTAGGCTGGCCCCGTGAGCGCACAGGACGTTGAGCTCGTCCGCCGGGTCTTCGACGCGATCAACCGCCGCGACGTCCAGACGATGCTGGACGCCTACCACCCGGACGCCGACATGTCGACGCTCACCTCCGAGCTGGTCCACGGCAAGGCCTACCGCGGCCACACCGGGATCCGCGAGTACTTCTCGAGCTTCGCCGACGTCTGGGAGGAGCTGCGCCTCGAGCCGGAGGAGATCCGCGATCTCGGAGGCCGGATCCTGGTGGTCGGCCGCTGGAGCTCGCGCGGCAAGGGGAGCGGCGCCGACGTCGAGTCGCCGGCCGCCTGGATCTTCGCCGTCCGCGACGGCCGGATCGTCTTCTCGCGCGCCTACCGCGACGCGGAAGAGGCGCTCGCCGACTCCGACGCTAGCCCTGCTTGAGCGAGTTCAGCGACTTCGAGACTGCGGACTCGGCCTTGCTGACCTGCTTGCTCGCCTTCTTGTAGGAGGACGAGCTGCCCTTCTTGGCCGCTGAGGCGAGCTTGGTGTAGGCGGACTCCGCCTTCGACAGGTTCTTGACGAGCGTGCTGTTCTCGGCCGCGAACTCCGGGCTCACGTCGGCGTCCTTGAGCGTCGACGCTGCGCTGCCGTAGGCGCTCGCGATCGACTTGGCCGCGCTCGACTGGGCGCTGCCGCTCTTGGCGCTCTTCATCTTGGAGACGCCGGCGCTGCGGGCCGAGTTGAGGCTGTTGATCGCGTCGCTGAGGTCCGAGGCGTAGTCGTCGTCGGCACCCAGCTGGTACGGCTTGCCGGTCTTGAGCGCGGTGGTGGTGGCAACGCTCTCGCAGTCGGGGAGGAACCCACCGGCCTTGGCGGCGGGCGCCGCGCAGGCGATCGTGGCGACGCCCTCGGTGGTGGGCGAGGCGTAGACGGTGAGGCTCTGGTCGAAGCCCTTCGGCTTGAGGCCCTTGTAGCGGTAGGCCTCGAGGTCGCCGAGCTTCACCGCGTCGGTGGGCTTGGGCTGGGTGCTGAGCCCCTTCAGGAAGGCCGTCGGCAGCAGCGTGGAGCCGGTGGCGTTCGTGATGCCCACGGTCAAGGTGCCGGCGTCGGCGCCGCCGGAGGGGCTGACCGTGACCGCGTTGGTGCCCAGGTCGAGCCCGGGGATGTTTGCCGGGCTCGCGGACTTGGTCCAGTCGCTGGGTGTGCCCAGATCGACCGCGCCGGCTGTGACGGTCTTGTCCCCGGCGGGCTCGCTCGAGCTGCCGCCCGAGTGGCCGATCAGGAAGCCGACGATGATCGCGAGAAGCGCCGCGATGCCGAGGCCGGCGAAGAGCGGAGCGGCGTTGCGGCGCTCCGCGGGGCGCGCGGGAGGCGGCGCGGCAGCGGCGGGCGCTCCAGGGGTCGAGGCCGCCGCGGCCGCGGCGGCCGGAGCGGTGGCCTGCGGCGGTGGCCCTGGCGGAGCGCCCATCTGCGTCTCGGCCGGGGCCGCGCGGGTCTCGCCCGGGGCGACGCGGGTCTGGTCGGGAACCGCGCCGGCCTCGGTTGGGGCGGGAGCCGCGCGCGTCTCGCCAGGAGGCGGGACGATGGTCTCAGACGGAGGCGGAGCCTGCGTCTCGGGCGGCGGCGCCTTGGTCTCAGAGGGCGTCGGCGCAAGCGTCTCGGGCGGCGGTGCCGCGCCCGCGCGCGTCACTTCCGGCGCCGAGCCGGCGGGCGCGGGTGTGGCCTGCTCCGGTCCGACGCGCGTCACGTCCGGCGTCTGGCCCTCGCGGGTGGCCACGTCGCCCTCCGCCGGGCGGATGCCCGTCTCCTGTGGAGCCTCGATCGGGCCGGGGGGCGTGAAGGCGGCGCGCGTGCGCCTGCTGAACGCCCGGTTGGCCTCGTGCATGAGCTCGCCGGCGCTGTGGTAGCGGTCGGCGGCGTCCTTGGCCATCGCCTGGACCAGGACCTGCTCGACCGACGCCGGCATGTCGGGCCGGTGTTCGCTGAGCCGTGGCGGCGGATCGGCCATGTGCGCGTACAGGACGGCCGCCTCGGAGTCCTTTGGATACGGCACAACGCCGCTGAGGCACTCGTAGAGCACGCCCGCGAGGGCGTAGACGTCGGACTCCTTGGTGGCCGGCTCGCCCCGGATCTGCTCGGGCGAGATGTAGTCCAGCGTGCCGACGAACTGGCCGGTCTTCGTCAGGCCGCTGTCACCTGAGGCCTTGGTCAGGCCGAAGTCCGCCAGGTATGCCTGGTCACGTCCGCCGACCAGGATGTTCTGCGGCTTGATGTCGCGGTGGATCAGGCCGGCGTGGTGCGCGGCGTCGAGCGCGTCCCCGATCGGCGTGAGTATCCGGAGTGCCCGGCCGGCATCGAGCTCCCGCGCAACGATCAGGTCCTTGAGGTTGGGACCGCGCACGAGCCTCATCGCGATGAAGAAGCCGCGGTCGGTCTTGCCCGAGTCGAAGACCGTGACGATGTGCGGGTGGTCGATGCCCGCCTGGATCTTGCCCTCCCGCTGGAAGCGGGTGATGAACGACTGGTCGTCGGTCAGGTGCGGGGCAAGCACCTTGAGCGCGACGACCCTGTCCAGTGACAGCTGGGTGGCCTCGTAGACGGCGCCCATCCCGCCCTGTCCGAGGATCCCGTCGATGCGGTAGCCGGAAAGGGTTGTGCCCTTCTCCAGAACTCCCGATGGGGACCCTTCAGCCACCCGCTGCCTCCTACTTGAGCCGGGCGTGGACGGTGTAGTCGAAGTAGGTGTTCAGGAAGATCCCACCTACGTTCGCCGTCTCACCCTTGATCGTAAGCCGATCGCCCGACGAGTGCGAGCTGAGAACGTCGCACGTGTCGGCGACCGTGGACACCGGCTGACCGTCGATCTCCTCGATGGTGTCCGCCGTCACCAGCTTGGCCTTCTCGGCCGGTGAGTCGGAGTCGGTGGAGAGGACCACCGGCATCTTCGCGCTGTGGTCCGGACGTGCCCCGACCGCGCTCGCCACCTGGCTCGCGTCCAGGACGGTGAGGTTCCAGCCGAGGTATGCCGAGTCGCGACCGGCCTCGAGGTCCGGGAGGAGCGACTGGGCGCGGGTCATGGAAATCGCGCCGTTCTGGTTCTGGCTCGAGCCGCTCGACCCGATCGTGTTGACGCCCACGACCTCGCCCTTCTCGTTGAACAGCGGGCCGCCCGAGTTGCCGGGGCTGATCGGGCTGGTGTGCTGGATCAGCGCCGGGTACTTGGGCAGGTCGTCCGCGATCGTGCCGGGGGCCGCGCCCGAGGACACCGTGCCGTCGGTGCCCTGGAGCCGGCGCTGGGATACGTCGGACTCGAACGAGCCCGGGTAGCCCATCGCCACGACCTTGTCGCCGCTCGACACGGACGAGGCCTTGCCTAGCTTGGCCGCCTTGAGCCCGGCGGGCTTGGGAGACAGCTGGAGCACCGCCAGGTCCTCACAGGGCGCCTGGCCCAGGACCCGCGCGTTCGACTCCGTGCTGCCCACGGTCGCCTTGACCGACGTGGCGCCGGCGATGACGTGCGCGTTGGTGAGCACGAGGCCCTTCGCGGCGTCGACCACGATCCCGGTGCCGCCGCCGGCCTCGGTGACCTTCTTGCCGTTCGAGAAGCCCGGCGACTTGGTGTCCACGCGCGCGACGGTCTTCTTGTTGTCGTTGATGATCTGCTTGGTGGACAGCTTGTCGCTTCCGCCGCCGCCGGAGAGCGCCACGATCGCGACGACGACGATCGCGATCAGGACGACCACGCCGATGATGATCGGTACGACCGGGGGGCCGCTGCGGCCGCGGCCGCGCTGCGGGCCGGGACGACGCGGGGGAGGGGGCGGAGCCCCCGGAGGCGGAGGAGCCCCCGGAGCCTGAGGAGCTACCGGACCCGGAGCCCCCGGAGCCGGCGGACGAGCCGCGGGCGGGGGCGGGGGCGGAGGCGCCGAGGGCGGCTGGGCCGCCGGAGCGGGAGGGGGCGGGGGAGGCGGAGTCGGGCTCGGCGTCGCCTTGGTCGCCTGGCCCGGCGGCGGCTGCGAGGGGGAGAAGGCGGTTGCCTGCGGCGCTTCGCCGCCTGCGCCCTGCACCTGGAACGTGGTGGTCCCGACCTTGACGGTGTCGCCCGGGTTCAGGACCTGCGCGCCTTCGATCTTCTTGCCGTTGACGAACGTCCCGTTCGTCGACCCGAGGTCTTCGATGGCCAGCTGGTCACCGGCGCGCCGGCTGATCCGCGCGTGGTTGCGGGAGATCTCAGGGTCGTCGCCGAGCTTGCCGTCGTCAGTGTCGGCGGCACGGCCGATAAGGAACTCGCTTTCGAGCTGGATCTCCTTGCCAGCCGCGTTGCCTGCGACTACGCGCAGTGATTCACCGGCCAAGACTCACACTCCTGTCTTCAGTGTCTGGGGGGATGGGGGGTGAAGTCGGTTGTATACCGCAAGAGTCAGTCGCCGCCACCGCCGCCGGTGGTGGCCGCCGCCCCACCGCCGCCACCGCCGCCGCTCGTGGCTCCGCCGGAAGTCGAGCCGCCGCCGCCGCCGGACGTGGAGCCGCCCGTCGTGGAGCCGCCCGTCGTGGAGCCGCCCGTTGTGGAGCCGCCGGTGGTTGAGGTGCTGCTGGTGGAGCCGCCGGACGTGGAGCCGCTCGTCGAGCCGGTGGTCGAGCTGGAGCCGCCCGAGCTGCTGCTGCCGCCACCGCCACCACCACCGCCTCCGCCGGAGGACTTCTTCTTCTTGAGCCCGGGCACGCTGCTGCCGGTATCGAGGCTCGCCACGTCGAGCCCGCCCTTGGAGGTGTCGACCTTCTCGGCCTTGCCCGAGCCGGAGTCGGACGACTTGCTGTCGCTGCTCGCGGTGGCCTTGCCGATGCCGAAGGCCGCCGCGAACGCCACGATGACGGCCACCGCCCCGATCGCGAGGTGCTGTGGCTTGAGGCCGCTCACCGAAGGAATATGTTGCTAGTGCACTTCGTGGGCTTCGACTTGCCGATCGGGATGCAGCGGTTACTCGAGCGCTTGGGACCGGCCAGAATCGACCTGGCGAAGCTGTGCCGCGGGGCCTTGTAGCCGGCCTTGAACGAGAGGTACTTCCCGATGTAGCCGCTCTTGGTCAGCTTGACCGTCACGCGAGTGACTTCTTTCCGCTTGCGCTTCTTGCTGAAAATAACTGACCTGAGGCGCTTCGACAGCGAGCCCTTCTTCCGGATCTTGCAGTGCTTTCGTGGCTTGCAGCTGATCCTGATCTTGGTGCCTCGCGGGGCCTTGCCCGCCAGCTTGATCCTCAGCTTCGCCGATACGTAGACCGAAAATCCGTGGACCTTTCGGATCTTGCCGGCGCTCGTGCTCGCGGTGATGTCGGGGATCGCCACGCGGTCGGGGCAGCCGTTGGCGTTGCGATCCGTCTTGCCCAGCGAGCTCTCGTGCGGGCACCGGTCGTTCGGGTCGAGCAGATGGTCGCCGTCGGAGTCGGGGCAGCCCCGGCTCACCGTGCCGAACAGATGCGGGCAGGCGTCGTTCTTGTCGACGGTACCGTCGGCGTCGGCGTCGGGACAGCCACCGCGACCGTGGGGACCGCCCGGAGTCGTCTTGCAGCCGTCGCCGCTGTCGACGATGCCGTCGTTGTCGGAGTCCGGATCCCACCTGAAGGTGATGTCGTAGGCCCCGTCGTTGCCGGAGTTCTGCGCTCCGACGCCGACGACGACAGTGCTCCCTCTCGGCACGACGATGTCGCGCGCCTGGTAGGTCTGGCTCCCGGCATCCGCGAGGAAGCAGTCCGTCGGTCCCGAGAAGTAGTCCTCGCCGTAGAAGAGGAGCGGGACGAACCCGGCGCCGGATCCGAAGACGCCCAGATCCAGGAAGCCGCTGTGGTCGACCTGGAACTCGTACCAGACGGTCGACTTGTAGGTGACGACGTTTGAGTTGAAGGTGCAGGTGTTGTTCGGAGGAGCGTCGAAGCCCGCCTCGGTCGTGGCTCCGACCGTGGACTCGTCCTCGAAGGCACACGTGTTCGGGTATCGACAGATAGAGCTCCCGTTGATGCCGTCCGAGAAGTCGGGTGCGTCGGCGTAGTCGTCGGCGCCGACATTGTCGCTCACGTCCTTGGTGCCGCGAACTCGCGCGGAACCGTGGAGCTGGACGAGGCTCTTACCCGAGAGCTTGTGGGGCCCGCTGAGGCCGGGCGGAGCCGAGGCCGTGAAGTGGCCGGGTCCTTCTGGCCCGCTTCCGTTATCAGCAGCTTGAGCGCCTGCTGCCACGGCCACGAATGCGGCCAGGGTCGCGATCAATCCATAGCGAAGGCGCACGGGCCAAAGCTCCTTTCGAGCGAGTCGGGGGACGCGTCCATTCCGTTTTTTGCGACTGCGGCGAGATGCGCTTACGCTGGGCACGCACCACGCCTCGGTGCTAGTTGAGCACGTAAGTATGAAAACTGCAAGAAGACGTGCGATGCGGTGTCGGGGCGCCACTTTGTGACGATCTCGGAAACGTTTCGTGGGGGGTCTAAGCTAGGCGTGGGAGTGACCAGCAGCCAAAATTACGACCAGGTAGCGGACCTGCAGCCCGGCGCCACCGTCGGCCCGTACAAGATCGAATCTCGTCTTGGGGAGGGCGGCATGGGGCTCGTCTACAAGGCGGTCGGTCCCGACGGCCAGCACGTGGCGCTCAAGCTCGTGCGCGGCAAGCTCGCCGCCGACCACGTCTTTCGCAAGCGCTTCGACCGCGAAGCCGGCGCAGCGCGCCGGGTCACCCATAGGCACGTCGTCCCGGTCCTGGACACCGGCGAGCACCAGGGGATCCCGTGGATGGCGCAGCAGTTCATCCCCGGTGGGACCCTCCAGGACAAGATCGAGCGCGACGGGCAGCTCGACCTCGAGAGCGCCGTGGCGCTCTGCCTCGAGGTGGCCAAGGGCCTGAGCGCGCTCCACGCCGAGGGCCTGGTCCACCGCGACCTGAAGCCCGCCAACATCCTCCTCGACGAGGACGGCGGCGCCCACATCACGGACTTCGGCCTCGCCAAGGACCGCGACGCGAGCGCGCTGACCGAGCCCGGCCAGGCCGTGGGCTCCATGGACTACATGGCCCCGGAGCAGATCCGCGGCGAGGAGGTCACTGGCGCCACCGACGTCTACGCCCTCGGCTGCGTCATCTACGAGGCGCTGGTCGGCGATCCGCCGTTCGCCGACAAGGAGGGAATGCAGGTGCTCTGGGCCCACCTCCGCGACGAGCCCAAGGAGCCGGGCGCCAAGCGCTCTGACCTGTCGCAGGACGTGAGCTGGGCGGTGATGCGCGCGCTCGAGAAGGATGCCGAGCGCCGGCCCCCGAGCCCCACCGCGTACGCCCGGATGGTCCAGGTGGCCGCCGGCGTGCCGCCGCTCAGCCCCGGAGACAGCGCCTGATGGAGGTCGTGTTCGTGGAGGAGCGCCCGATCGAGGGCGCGGAGCGCCGGATCGCTCCGGGAAACACCGTTGGCCGCGCGGGCGCCGACGTCGAGCTCGTCGACCCGGACGTCTCGCGCAAGCACGCCACCTTCCACCAGGTCGACTCCGGCATCGGCGTCGAGGACCTCGGCTCCCGGAACGGGACCTACGTCAACGACGAGAAGATCACGGGGATCGCGACGCTGGCGGACGGCGACCGCGTCCGCTTCGGCAACACCGTCTGGCGCCTGAACCGCTGAGCGCTACTTGAACTCCGGGCAGCGGCTGCGGAGCTTCTTGCTGCCGGGGGTCTGGCAGCGGGTGGCGAAGCTCGGCAGGGCGTGGCTGCGGAGCTTGAAGCGGAAGACCTTCGAGATCTCGCCCTTCCTGGTCAGCGAGAGCTGAATCGACGTCCGGCGGCGCAGCCTGACGCGGCGACCGTGCTTCTTGAACAGCCGGGAGAGCTTGGCGCGGCCCTTCTTCAGCTTGACGCTCTTCGACTTGAAGGGACAGCCCCTGCCGCGGCAGGTGACCTTGAGCTTGGCCTTGGAGGTGACCTTGGAGAGGTTGAGCAGGGTGATCTGGGTCCGGCTGCCCGTTAGGTGGAACGAGAAGCGGATCGTCGCGTCGACCGAGTCGAACGGGGCCGAGAAGCCGTTGCAGTCCTCGTCCACGCGGTTGCCCGGCACCTCCTTGCCTCCGGGCTGGCACCAGGAGAAGGAGGTGGGGGTGGGCTGGACGTTGCCGACGAGGTCGATGGCCCGGACGTTGAACGTGTGCTTGCCGTCGCTGAGCCCGGAGACGGTCTTCGGAGACGCGCAGGCGCCGAAGGCGCCGTTGTCGACGCGGCACTGGAAGCTGCCCCCGCCCTCGTTCGAGCTGAAGGCGAAGGTGGCACTGTCGGAGGCGGTGGCGCCGTTGGGCCCCGAGGTGACGGACGCGTGGGGCGGATCGGTGTCCTCGACGAGCGTGATGAAGCGCTTCGTGACCGGATCGGTCTCGGCGGCCTTGAGCCGGCTGCCGGCGGGCGGTGGGCCGAACGAGTTGTGGGTGCAGCCGCCGGCGCAGCTCGGGAGGGTGTCGGCCTTGGTGATCCCGAGCTTGGTGCCGAGCGAGGTGAGCGAGAAGGGGCCCACGGCGGGTCCGGCGCCGGCGGTCGCCAGGAAGGTGTAGTAGGGCTGGTTCGCCGGCGCGAACGTCAGGCCGCCGAACACGCCGGAGTCGATGTCCCCGGCGCCCGCGAAGATGCCGCCGCCCGAGGCGAAGAAGGCCGAAATGTCGTCCGTCCGGGCGGCGATCGCGGTCGAGTCGGGGGTTTGTGCGTCACCGCTCGACGGCTGTTCGTTGAGATCGCAGCCGCCGCAGTTCGCGTCGGACGCAATGAAGATCGCGCTCCAGTGCGCGGTGTCGATGGGAGTGGTCGTGAACGCCGCGCTGCGGGGGTCCACGACGGTCCGCGGCACCACGTTGGTGCCGAAGGCCTTGTTCAAGGCGGAGGCGACGTCCGGCGTGTTCCCCGGGTCGTCCAGCGTCGGGTCGCGGTCCAGCACCAGCACCGGCTTGGTCGGGTTGGGCGCTCCGCCGCGGATGTAGCGGACGACGACCTTGACGAAGTTGCATTCCGTGTTCTGGGAGCCGCCGCAGTGGAAGTCGATGTCGTGACCGCTCTCGATCAGGCGTCCGGCGGATGCGGACGGCGCGAGGGCGAGGGCGGCGAGCGCACTGGCCAGGGCGGCGAGGCTGAGGAGGCGTCCGCGGGTCACTTGAAGGACGGGCAGCGCGCCCGCAGCTTCGAGCTGCCCGGCGTCTGGCAGCGGGTGGCGAAGTTCGGTACGGCGGCGCGCCGGACCTTGAACTCGTAGACCTTCGAGATCAGGCCCTTCTTGGTGAGGGACACGCGGATGCGGGCGCCTCGGCGCAGCTTGGCCTTGCGGCGATGCTTGCGGAAGATCTTCGAGAGCTTGGCCCGGCCCTTCTTGAGCTTCACGCTCTTCGACTTGAACGGGCAGCCCTTGCCCCGGCAGGTGACCTTGAGCTTGGACCTCGAGGTGACCTTGGAGAGGTTCATCGAGCTGACCGTGGTCGAGCGCCGGGTGAAGCGGAAGGCGAAGCGGATCGACGCCTCGACCGAGTCGAACGGGGCCGAGAAGCCGTTGCAGTCCTCGTCGACCTTGTTTCCGGGGACCTCCTTGCCGCCGGGCTGACACCAGGACGAGGAGGCGGGGGTGGGCTGGACGTTCCCGACCAGGTCGATGGCCCGCACGTTGAAGGTGTGCCTGCCGTCGGGCAGCCCCGAGACCGTCTTCGGGGACGTGCAGGCGCCGTAGGAGCCGGTGTCGACCGAGCACTGGAACGACCCGGGCTCGTTGGCGGAGAACGTGAACGTGGCGGAGCTCGAGGCGGCCCCGCCGGACGGGCCGGAGAGGACCCTCGCGACAGGGTTGTCGCTGTCCTCGACGAGCGTTACGAAGCGCCCGGAGGCGTCGCGCTCGGCCACGTGCAGCTGGCTGCCGGCCGGCGGGAAGCCGAACGAGTTGTGCGTGAAGCAGAGGCTGCAGTTGATGTCGCCGCTCGTCAGCCCGATGTGGGCGCCGAGGCTCGTGAGCGAGAAGGGCGGGTTGGCGTTGTCCGCGCCGGCCGTGGCCACGAAGGAGTAGTAGGGCTCGTTGGGGCTGCTGAACGTGGGGGCGCCGGTGAAGCCGCCCGCGTCCGCCGCCCCGGCGCCCACCATCAGGCCGCCGCCGGCGTTGAAGAAGGCTGAGATGTCGTCCGTGCGGGCGGCGATGGCGGTCGAGTCGGGCGTCGAAGCCACCCCGCCGGCGATCGGGTCGTTGAGGTCACAGCCGCCGCAGTTGACGTCGGAGGCCACATAGACCGCGCTCCAGTGCGCGGTGTCGATCGGCGTGGTGTTGAACGTCCCGCTGCGCGGGTCGACGACGGTGCAGTTCGTTCCGGGGCAGTGCCCGTAGACCTTGTTCACCGACTGCTGCGCCAGTAGGCCGCCCCGGTCGAGGATCAGTATCGGCTTGCTCGGACTGGGGGCGGCGGCGCGCACGTAGTTCAGCCCCGCCTTGACGAAGCCGCACTCGTTGGCGGGGGAGGTGATGCAGTGGTAGTCGGCGTCGTGGCCGCTCTCGACCAGCCGCCCGGCCAGGGCCGACGGGCTCAGCGCCAGGGCGGCGAAAATCACCAGCAGCCCTGGCAGCGTCCGGCGGACAAGGCGAGTCCTCCCTACCACCTCGCTCAAAGGTCCCCCATTTGGACGACGGAGTCAAGCCGTCTTTAGCATGGCTCCGCTCTGGACGACTGGGTCTCCCAGCAGGCGCGCTCGGGCCCGCGGCGGCTCGCCGTGAGCGACGGTGAGCGCGAGCTCGACTACGAGGAGCTCGACTCCGCGGCGGCGGCCGCCGCCCGGCGGCTGGCCGCGGCCGGGGTAGGCGAGGGAGACCGGGTGGCCACGAGCCTTCCGCCCGGGCTCGACTTCGCGGTCCTGCTCCACGCGCTCCCGCGGCTGGGCGCGGTCCTGGTCCCGCTCAACCCGGCGGAGCGGGAGCGCCAGCTCGAGGTCGCCCGCCCGAGGCTCGTGGTCGACGAGCCGCCCGCGGGCGCCGAGGCGGACGTCCCTCTCCGGAGCGACTTCGACCCCGACGCCGTCCACTCCGTGATCTTCACCTCCGGCACCACCGGCGAGCCGGCGCCGGTCGAGCTGACCTACCGCAACCACCACGCGAGCGCCATGGCGTCGGCCGAGCGGCTGGGTGTCGACCCCGGGGACCGCTGGCTCAGCCCGCTGCCGCTCTTCCACGTCGGCGGCCTGGCGGTGCTGCTCCGCTCGGCGATCTACGGCACCGCGGCGCTGGTCCACGACGGCTTCGACGTCGAGCGCGTCCGCGACGCCTTCGAGTCGGGGAGCGTCAGCCTGGCGTCGCTCGTGCCGACGATGCTCTCGCGCCTGCGCGATGCCGGGCTTGGCGCGGCACCGGCGCTGCGGGCGATCCTCCTCGGCGGCGGGCCGGCGCCCGCGGGTTTGCTCGACTGGGCGGAATCCGCGGCACTGCCCGTGATGCCCACCTACGGGATGACCCAGACCGCCTCCCAGATCGCCACCGCGGCCGCCGGTGAGCGCAGGGCCCGGCCGCTCCCCGGGGCCGAGCTCAGGATCGGCGACGCCGGCGAGATCCTCGTGCGCGGGCCGATGGTGGCGCCCGGCGCGGTCGCCGCCGACGGCTGGCTCCACACCGGCGACGCGGGGAGCCTCGACGCAGACGGGCTGCTCACCGTGCACGGGCGCCTCAAGGAGCTGATCGTGACCGGGGGCGAGAACGTGGCGCCGGCCGAGGTGGAGCAGGCGCTCCTTGCACACCCCGCGGTGGCCGACGTGGCGGTGGTCGGGGTCCCGGACCCGGAGTGGGGGGAGGCGGTGACCGCGTTCGTGGTGACCGACGGCTCCACCGGCGCCGGCGAGCTCACGGCCTGGAGCCGGGAACGGCTGGCCGGCTACAAGGTGCCCAAGCGGATCGAGTCGGTGTCGGAGATCCCGCGTAACCCGGCGGGGAAGGTCCTTAGGCACAGGCTGTAGCGTCCGCAGTGCACTTGCAGGACGACCCGCGCATCGGCGCCGTAATCGGTGGCTACCGGATCGAGGCCGGCATCGGCCGCGGGGGCATGGGTGTGGTGTACAGGGCCGAGGAGGTGCGGCTCGGCCGCCAGGTGGCGCTCAAGCTGATCGCCCCGGAGCTGGCGGACGATCCGGACTTCCGCCAGCGCTTCCAGCGCGAGTCGCGGCTGGCGGCGTCGATCGACCACCCCAACGTGATCCCCGTGCACGCCGCGGGAGAGGTGGACGGCCTCCTCTACATCGCGATGCGCTACGTCGACGGCACGGACCTCCGCGCCCTCCTCCAGAGCGAGGGCAGGCTCGATCCCCAGCGGGCCGCTTACATCACCGCCCAGGTGGCGGCGGCGCTCGACGCCGCCCACGCCCGCGGCCTCGTGCACCGCGACGTGAAGCCGGCGAACGTCCTGATCGCGCGGGTGGGCGACCGTGAGCACGCCTACCTCACGGACTTCGGCCTTACGAAGCACACCTCCTCGCTCGGCGGCCTGACCAAGACCGGAGCGGTGGTCGGCACGATCGACTACGTCGCCCCGGAGCAGATCCAGGGCGGCTCGCTGGACGCGCGGACCGACGTCTACGCGCTCGGCTGCGTGCTGCACCAGGCGCTGACGGGCCAGGTGCCCTACCTGCGCGACTCGGACGTCGCGAAGATGTATGCCCACCTGAGCGAGCCGCCGCCGGCCGCCACCGCGGTGGTTCCGGCGCTGCCGCCCGAGCTGGACAACGTGATCGCGCGGGCGATGGCCAAGGACCAGGAGGGGCGCTATCCGTCGGCCGGCGACCTCGGACGCGCCGGCCTCGCCGCCACCGAGCGGCGCGCGCCGGAGGAGCCGGAGCGAAGCGTGGCGAGAGGCGAGGCCGCTCCCGCCACCGCGCTTGCCGCCGCCGCTCCCACCGTGCACACCCCGCCGGAGGCCCACCAGCTGCCGCCCCAGCCGCCGCCACCAGCGCCGCCGGTCCCCTACACGGGCGCCACCCAGGCGCTGCCGCCGCGGCGTCGCGGCCGCGGCGTGGCCATCGGCGTCGCCGCGGCGCTCCTCGGAGCGGCGCTGCTCGCCGGCGGACTGTTCGCCGCCGGGGTCTTCGACTCGGGCTCGAGCAAGCCGGCGGCGGAGACCACGAGCAGCTCATCGCAGTCGAACAGCTCCGGCGGGGGGAGCGACAGCAGCGACAAGACCGTCACCTCGAGCAGCGACGACTACACCGCCTATTCGACCGAGGGCTACAGCGCCGAGTATCCGGCCGGCTGGCGGATCGACCAGGACGACGTCCTGAAGACGACTTACAGTCGCACGAGCTTCGTCGCCGGCGACGGCTCCGAGATCGACATCGACCACAGCCCCGGCCAAAGCGCCGACCCGGAGACGAGCGCGACGCAGGTCGAGGCGGACACGGCCAAGACGCCCGGCTACAAGCGGCTCAGCTTCGAGTCGACCACGCTGGGCGGGCGCGACGCCTTCGAATGGACGTTCCAGATCGGCTCGGACCGGAAGATCGACATCTTCCTGACAGCCGGCGGCGACGGCTTCGCGGTGCTGGGCAAGGGGCCGGACTTCGAGTCGGTGATCGGCCAGGCCCGCCACGTGGCGGGGTCGATCCAGCCCTCGGGCTAGGAGCGCTGGCGGGCGCCGATGCCCGCGAGCGCCTCGGCGAGCTGGTCAACGTCCTGGAAGTCGATGCCCAGCAGGTGGTCGTGGCGGTGGCGGACGATGCCCTCCTCGTCGACGATCACCACGGCTCGCTTGGTGCGCAGCGGGCCGCGCCAGGCGCCGTAGGCCTTGGCGACCTCCCCGTCCTCGTCCGCGAGGAGCGGGACAGTGAGCGAGTTGCGCAGGGTGAACGAGCGGTGCGACTCGAGCGAGTTCGACGAGATGCCGACCACCGTGGCGTCGAGACCCGAGAGGTCGTCCGCGCGGTCGCGGTAGGAGCAGAACTGGCGTGTGCAGACGGGCGTGCCGTCGCCCGGGTAGAAGAGCAGCACGACCCGCTCGCCGCGGTGGGCGGACAGCCTGAAGCTCCCGTCCGTCCCCTTCAACGCGAAGTCGGGTGCCGGATCTCCCACATTCGGCCCTGCCATTTCGAAGCCTCCCGGGTTCGACTGCCATGCGGAGTCTACGCGCTCACTTGTTGCATCAGTGCGCCTGGCGTGTCGATGGGCGGCGTATCCTTCGATGAACCGTGGAGCAGAGCCGTGCGACCTGGACTGACGAGCGTCTCGACGACCTGGCGCGGAGCATGGAGACCGGGTTCAACCGCGTCCACGATGACCTGCGCGCTCTCTCCGACACGGTGGATCGACGCTTCGCGGGCGTGGATCGGCGCTTCGAGACGATCGATCGCCGCTTCGAGGCCGTCGATCGGCGGCTCGACGGCCTCCAGCGACTGATGATCCAGCTCGGTGGCAGCATGCTGGTCGCAACCCTGGCGACGCTCGTTAGCGTCCTCGCCACCCGCGGCTGAGCAGTTCCCCACGCGGTCGTGACTAGAGTCCTGCGCCGATGATCTACGACAAGGACGCCGACCTCTCGCAGCTCGACGGCAAGACCGTGGCGATCCTCGGCTTCGGCTCCCAGGGCCACGCCCACGCGCTCAACCTGAAGGACTCCGGGGTCGAGGTCGTGGTTGGGCTCCGCGAGGGCTCATCCTCGGCCGACAAGGCGCGCGGCGAGGGCCTGCGCGTCGAGTCGACCGCGGACGCCGCCAGCCACGGGGACATCGTGATGGTGCTCCTGCCGGACGAGAAGCAGGCCGAGGTCTGGGAGTCCGAGATCAGCGACGGGATCGCCCCCGGCAACCTGGTGCTGTTCGCCCACGGCTTCTCGGTCCATTTCGAGCAAATCGAGCCGAGTCCCGAGGTCGACGTCGGCATGGTCGCCCCGAAGGGCCCCGGCCACCTGGTGCGGCGCCAGTACCTGGAGGGCAACGGCGTGCCGGGCCTGGTCGCCGTGCACCAGGACGCCACCGGCGGCGCCAAGGAGCTGGTGCTCGCCTACGCCAAGGGGATCGGCTGCACCCGCGCCGGAGCGATCGAGACCACCTTCAAGGATGAGACCGAGACCGATCTGTTCGGCGAGCAGGCGGTTTTGTGCGGAGGCGTCACCGAGCTGGTCCGGGCCGGCTACGAGACTCTCGTCGAGGCCGGCTACGACCCGCGGCTCGCCTACTTCGAATGCCTCCACGAGCTCAAATTGATTGTGGACTTGATGTACGAGAAGGGCATCACCGGGATGCGCTATTCGATCTCGAACACGGCCGAGTACGGCGACCTGACCCGCGGCAAGCGGATCATCGGAGAGCCGACGCGGGCGGCGATGAAGAAGATCCTCGACGAGATCCAGTCCGGGGAGTTCGCCAAGGAGTGGATCGCCGAGAACCGCGCCGGGCAGGAGAACTTCCAGCGCATGCGCGAGGAGCAGAAGGACCACCAGGTCGAGCGCGAGGGCAAGGAGCTGCGCTCGATGATGGACTGGATCGAGACGGAGTTCTGAGTGGACGAGGGCTACCTGCCGCCGGAGCCAACGGGCCCCGCGCCCGACGTCGGCGGCGGCCAGCAGCAGCCGCAGCAGCCGCAGCCGCCCCCTCAGCCTCCGCCACCTCCGCAGCCGCCGCGGCCCTATTCGCCGCCCTACGGGTATGCGCCGCCGCCCGGCTACGCGCCCCCGCCCGGCTATCCGCCGCAGGGCTGGCAGCAGCCCTACACGCCGCCGCCCGGCGGCTATTACGGCTGGACCCCGCCGCCGCCTCAGCCGGGCAACGGCCTGGCGGTGGGCGGGCTCGTCACCTCCTGCGTGTCGGCCTTCCTCTGCCTCACCTCGGCCGGGTTCCTCTCGCCGATCACGCTCGCCGGGGCGATCGTCGGGATGGTCCTCTCGCGCAAGGGCAAGCAGAGGGTCGAGGCGGGCGAGACCGCCAAGCACAAGGACCTGGCCACCGCGGGCTGGTGGGTCGGCGTGGCGGTCGTCGTGCTGTCGGTCCTCTCGATCATCGGCTGGACCGTGCTGATCGTCGTGGCCGCCAACGACGACAGCAATTCGAGCAGCACCCCGGACGACCCGTTCGACAACTCGCAGTCCTCCGCCGTCCTGCTCGCCTTCGCGGCGCTACGCGTTCTGGCCAGGCACGCCTTCTGAGCACGCGGCTGACCGTGGGGGCGCTCTGCGCCCTGGCCTGCGTCGCGCTGCTGGCGCCCGGAGCGGCCGAGGCCCGCAGGTCGCGCCCGCCCGTGGTGCTCATGGTCTTCGACGAGTTCCCCTCGACCGACCTGTTCGGCAAGCACGGCCGCATCGACGGCCGGCGCTTCCCGAACTTCGCCCGGCTGGCCGGGGACGCTACTTGGTACCGCCACGCCACCACCGCCTCCGACACGACCTTCACCGCGGTGCCTTCCATCCTCGAGGGACGGGTCCACCGCTATCGGCCCGGCCGGCCGCCGCGGATAGGGGGGAACATCCTCAGCTTCCTGGCCGGGCACGGCTACCGCGTGCACGCGCGGGCCGAGGCCAGGGGCGTGTGCCAGCGGCGCTTCTGCGGGCGGCAGCACACGACGCGCTACTACCTCGTGCGCAGCCGCCTGGCCCGCCTGAACGACTTCATCGACTCGATCCAGCCGAGCAAGCGGCCGACGATCTGGTTCAAGCACGTCTTGCTGCCACACCTGCCCTGGATCTACCTGCCCTCCGGCAAGCAGTACATCCGCGGCTACCGGCCCCCGCTGCGCGGGATCAACAGCGCCCGAGGCGTCTTCGACCCGGGCCTCGAGAACCTCTCCTACCAGCGCCACCTGTTCCAGGTCATGGCCCTCGACCGGGCGGTCGGCCGCCTGATCGACCACCTGAAGAAGACGGGCCTGTACAACAAGGCGCTCGTGGTCGTCGTGGCCGACCACGGCATCTCGTTCCGCGTGGGCGAGACCGACAAGCGCATCGTCACACGCGCGAACGTCCAGGGGATAGCGCCGGTGCCGCTGTTCATCAAGCGCCCGCGCCAGACGCGGGGCCGGGTGAGCGACCTCTTCGTCCGGAACTCGGACGTCGCGCCCTCGATCGCCCACTTCCTCGGCCTGAGCCTGCCCTGGCACACCTCCGGCCACCCGGTCACCTCACGGCTGGTACGCCGCCGCCACACGGTCCACGTGCAGAGCCGCCTGCCGGGCGTGAGCGCCATCCAGCTCGGCGTCGGCTCCTTCGTATCCCGCTGGCGGCGACGGATCCGCAGCACCCACGGCATCTTCGGCATCGGCTCGGTGCCCCGCGCGTTCGCGATTGGCCCGGCGCGGCGTGTGATCGGCCGGCAGGTCACAGGCCTCCGGATCGCCCGGGCCGGCCGGGTCCGCGCGAGCGTGCTGGGCGCTTCGGAGATCCGCCAGGTCAACCGTCGCAGCCGCTTCATCCCGTCGCTCGTGTCCGGCTACATTCGCGGCGGCCGCGGCCGGCACCGCCGCGCGCTGGCCATCGTCGTGAACGGGCGGATCGTCGCCACCGGGCGCAGCTTCTACCTGCGCGGATCGAGCCGGGAGAGCTACGCGGTGATCGTGCCCGACAGCTCATTCCAGCCGGGCCGCAACAGCGTGCGGGTGCTGGCGGTGGGCCGCCGGGGCAAGAGGCTCCGGTTCCGGGCGCTGGGTAGGGTCTAGGACATGCCCGACCCCTACATCAAGCAGTACCTGATGACCGCCGGGCCGACCCCGCTGCCGCCGGCCGTCTCCCAGGTGATGGCCGAGCCGATGCTCTACCACCGCGCGCCCGCCTTCATCGAGGTACACGCGCGCGTGCTCGAGGGCCTCAAGCGCGTCTTCCAGACCTCCGGCGACGTCCTGATGTTCGCTGCCTCGGGCACCGGCGCGATGGAGTCGTCCGTGGCCAACCTGGTACGGCCGGGCGAGCCGGCGCTCGTGGCCTCGTGCGGCAAGTTCGGCGAGCGCTGGGCCGAGCTCTGCGACGCCTACGGCGCCGCGACCCGTCACTACGAGGCGGGCTGGGGCAACAAGGTCGAGCCGGCCGACCTCGAGCGCGAGCTCGAGCAGAGCGGTGGCGCCAGGGTCGTGTTCACGAGCTTCTCCGAGACTTCCACCGGCGTCGTCAACGACGTCCAGGCGCTGGCGGAGGTTGCGCATCGCCACGGCGCGCTGCTCGCGGTCGACGCCGTCTCCGGCATCGGCGCCGTCTCCTTGCCGCAGGACGAGTGGGGTGTCGACGTCGTCGCCGCCGGCTCGCAGAAGGCCCTGATGTCGCCGGCCGGCCTGGCGTTCGTCAGCCCGGGCGAGGCCGCGATCGCACACGCCGCCGAGGCCGGAGGCGCCGCGCGCTATTACTTCGACTGGCAGAAGACGCTCGACGGGCAGCGGAAGGACCCGCCCGACTCGCCCTTCACCCCTGCTGTCGGTCTCGTCATGGCGCTCGACGTGGCGCTGCGGCTGATCGAGGAGGAGGGTCTCGAGGCCGTCTTCGAGCGCCACCGTCTACTGGGCCGCGCCACCCGCGAGGCCGCCAAGGCCCTCGACCTCGAGCTGTTCGGGCCCGAGGACGAGAACGCGAACGTCGTGACCGCGATCAAGCTGCCCGAGTCGATCGACGGCGGCACGGTGCCCAAGATGATGCGCGACCGCTTCGGGGTCACGATCGCCGGCGGCCAGGGCAAGGTCAAGGGCAAGATCGCCCGCATCGCCCACTGCGGCTACTTCGGCCCCTTCGACATCGTGGTGACGATCTCGGCCTTCGAGATGACGCTCCGCGAGCTCGGCCACGAGGTCGAGCTCGGCGCCGGCGTGGCGGCGGCCCAGCGCGTCTTCCTCGAGGCGGGCGTGCCGGTCGCGTCGCCCCTCTGAGGTGAAGGTCCTCGTAAAGGAGAAGATCGGGGACTCGGGGGTCCAGCTCCTCCGTGACTCCGGCTTCGACGTCGAGCTAGGTGTCGACTGGGAGGACGGCGAGCTCGAGAGCCGGATCGGGGAGTTCGACGGCATCCTCATCCGCTCCGGCACCAAGCTCACCGCCGACCTGCTCGCAAAGGCGGGGAACCTCAAGGCGGTGGGGCGCGCGGGCGTGGGCGTGGACAACGTCGACGTGGAGGCCGCCACCAAGCAGGGCGTGATCGTCGCAAACGCGCCGCAGTCGAACGTGATCACCGCGGCCGAGCACACGATGGCGATGCTGCTCGCCCTGGCACGCAACGTTCCGCAGGCCCACTCGTCGCTCGTCGGCGGGGCCTGGGAGCGCTCCAAGTTCAGCGGCGTCGAGCTCAACGAGAAGGTGCTCGGGGTGCTGGGCTTCGGCCGGATCGGCCAGCTCGTGGCCCAGCGCGCCCTTGGCTTCGGCATGCGCGTGATCGCCTTCGACCTCTACGTGGGCGAGGACCGCTTCCGCGAGCTCGGGGTGGAGAAGGCGGGCAGCTCCGAAGATCTCTACGCCCAGTCGGACTTCATCACCATCCACCTGCCGCAGACGCCGGAGACGCGCGGCTGGCTCGACGCGGAGGCGTTCTCGAAGATGAAGGACGGCGTTCGCGTGATCAACGTCGCCCGTGGCGGCCTCCTCGTGGAGGACGCGCTCGAGGACGCGCTCGACTCGGGCAAGGTGGCCGGTGCGGCGCTCGACGTCTTCCCGGAGGAGCCCGTCACCGAGCACCCGCTCTTCGGCTATTCCAACGTGGTCGTCACCCCGCACCTGGGCGCTTCGACGGCCGAGGCCACGGACCGGGCCGGCTACCAGGCGGCCGAGCAGGTGGCGGCGGCCCTGAGCGGCGGCGTCGTGACGAGCGCGGTCAACGTCCCGGCGGTCGCGGCCGAGGACCTCGAGGCCCTGGGGCCCTTCCTGCCCCTCTCCAACCAGCTCGGGCGGATAGCCACCGCGCTGGCGGAGGGCAGCTCGGTCGACCGGCTCGAGGTGGAGTACCTCGGCAGCGTGGCCGAGCGCGACACGCGGCTCCTGACCGTCCAGACCCTGAAGGGCGCGCTCGCCGGGCACACCGAGGAGCAGGTCAACGACGTCAACGCCTCGGCGATCGCGGCCGAGCGCGGCATCAGCGTCGCCGAGACGAGCGAGGCCAATGCGCGCGACTTCACCGACCTCGTTCGGGTGACCGTGGTGAGCGGCGACGCCCGCCAGCGCGTAGTGGGCACGGTCTTCGGGAGGAGGCACCGTCCGCACCTGCTCGAGGCCTGGGGCTCGCGCTTCAACGTCCAGCTCGAAGACAACCTGGCGGTCTTCCGCTACCGCGACCAGCCGGGGATGATCGGCCGCGTGGGCACGACCTTCGGCGAGCGCGGAATCAACATCGTCTCGGCGGCCGTGGGCCGCCACCCGCACGACGAGCTCGCCGAGGCCGGGGAGGCCACCATGGTGATCACCACCGACTCGCCGGTGTCGCAGGAGGTGATCGACGAGATCGTGGCCGGTGACGGCTTCGTGGCCGGTCGCGCCGTGAGCCTGTGAGGGCGCTGGTGATCACCGAGCACGGCCCGCCCGAGGTCCTGCGAGTGCAGGAGCGGCCGGACCCGGTGCCCGGGCCGGGCGAGGTGCGCGTCCGGGTGCACGCGGCGGGAATCAACTTTGCCGACCTGCTGGCGCGGGTCGGCCTCTACCCGGACGCCCCCAAGCCGCCCTGCGTGGTCGGCTACGAGTTCGGCGGCGTCGTCGAGTCGCTGGGGGACGGGGTCGACGACTTCGCCGTCGGCGACCGCGTGCTGGGCGGCTGCGACTTCGGCGGCTACGCGGAGCTCGTGGTGACGACCACGGGCAACCTGGTGCCGCTCCCGGAGGACTGGAGCTTCGAGGAGGGCGCCGCCGTGTCGGTCGTCTACGCCACGGCGTATGCCGCGCTGGTCCGCTACGGCAACGTCCGGGAGGGCGAGCGCATCCTCGTCCAGGCGGCCGCCGGCGGGGTCGGCATCGCGGCCACACAGGTCGGCAAGATTCTCGGGGCCGAGGTGTTCGGCACCGCTTCCGCCTCGAAGCACGACGCAGTCCGCGGCTTCGGCGTCGACCAC
Organism: Thermoleophilaceae bacterium; assembly: GCA_036406475.1. Classification (GTDB taxonomy): domain Bacteria; phylum Actinomycetota; class Thermoleophilia; order Solirubrobacterales; family Thermoleophilaceae; genus DASXBA01. The sequence goes on from DASXBA010000040.1 coordinate 53,294, forward strand.
GCGATCGACTACCGCTCCGAGGACTTCGTCAAGGAGGTGCGCCGGATCACCGGCGAGAAGCGCCCGCTGGACCTGGCCATGGACGCGATCGGCGGCAGGAGCTTCAAGAAGAGCTTCTCCCTGCTGCACGCCGGCGGCAGGCTCGTCTGCTTCGGCGTCTCCGCGGTGCAGAGCGGCGAGCGTGGAAGCAGGCCGCGGGCGCTCATGGCCCTCGCCCAGATGCCGTTCTTCCACCCGGTCAAGCTGATGAGCGAGTCGAAGTCGGTGATCGGGCTGAACATGAAGACCCTGTGGGACGAGAAGGGGTCGCTCGACGACTACGTCGCGCCCCTGCGCCAGTGGATGGAGGACGGCAGCATCCGGCCGGTCGTGGCCAAGGCGTTCCCGCTCGAGCAGGGCGCTGAGGCGCACCGCTACCTGCACGAGGGCAAGAACGTGGGCAAGGTCGTTCTTACGCTCTAGGCACGGACGGGGGGCCGGTCTCCCGGCCCCCCAACCGCTCTAGCTCTCGTCGGAGGGAGTGTCCTCGGACGGGACCTCGGTCGTGTCCCCGTGCTTCGGGCAGTCCCTGCCCGGGTGGTCACCGGACGGGTCGTCGCCTGACGAGTCGTCATCGCCGCGGATCACGGTCTCGCACGAGCCGTTCGGGTTGTCGTCGGTCGCGTCGGCGATCACGTCGTCCTCGTCGAGCTTGGCGACGTCGTCGCCCTCGCCGCACGTCACCGTGTCGACGCTGCCGTCGCGCGCGTCGATCTTGTCGTCGCCGCTGCTGCCGGTGATCACATCGGGGCCCGGACCGCCGGTGATCACGTCGTCACCGGAGTTGCCGTTCAACCTGTCGGCACCGCGGCCGCCATTCAGCCGGTCGCGGCCGGAGCCGCCCTTCACGCGGTCGTTGCCCGACCGCGCGTTCACGCGGTCATTGCCCGCCTTGGCGTTGATCCGATCCCTGTGGTTGGTGCCGCGGATCCTGTCCTTGCCGTTGGTCCCGTTGGCGCTCGAGCCGAGCGCGACTGCGGAGACGGCCAGGCACGCCACCATGGCCACCACTGCTGCTGTGACTGCCTTGCGCATGCTGCTCCTTTGACTCGGGGTACGGGAGACGGACACGACCCAGCGGCAGAACTCACGAAAATGTGCCCATGACCTCCGGACCACCTCCCAAGCCACCCGGCTGGTACGACGACCCCTGGGGCGTCGGCGGGCTGCGCTGGTGGGACGGCAACGACTGGACCGCCCAGGTCGCGCCGAAGGCGGGCGCGCCGAAGAAGCGGCCGATCTGGCCCTGGATCCTCGCCGGGTCGATCGTGGTGTTCCTCGTGACCGCCGGCGTGATCGCGGGGGTCGTGCTGGTCGTCGTGAACAGCGACTCCGGCGAGCACCACGAGTCCAGCTCGGCGACGACCACGACCACCACTCCGGAGACCTCGACCACGCCCTCGACCCCGACACGGCCCTACGTGCGGGCGCGGAGCAACCGCCTGCCCGAGGTCGGCCTGGGCCGGGCGGTCAAGCTCAGGACCCAGGACGCGCCCAGCGTCCGCGTCACCGCGCTCTCGGTGGTCGATCCGGTGAGCGCCGGGACCTACACCCTGCGGCCCAAGCGCGGGAGCCGCTGGATCGGCGTGCGCATGCGGCTGAAGAACCTAGGCCCCGGCCACCTCAGCGACGCGCCCGGCAACGCCGCCAAGCTCCACTCGAAGACGCATGCCTACAAGGCCGGCGTCTCCCGCCCGGACGGCTGCCACGCGCTACCGGCGGTCATCGAGCTCGACCCCGGCGACGAGGCGAGCGGGTGCCTGATCTTCGAGGTACCGCGCGGGACGGAAGTGAACCGCCTGGAGCTCACGCTCTCGAGCGGCTACGCGCCGGACGTGGCCACTTGGCGGCTGCGCTAAGCTGGCTCCGCATGTCGCTCACGCTCGACCTGCGACTTCTCCTTCTCCCCCTTCGGGGGGAATAACGCGTGGCGGCCGCGCAGCCGCAAACACAGCACAGGAGAAGGCAGGCGAGGTAGAGAAAGGAACGGGACGGCATGAGTAGGGACGCGAGTCAGCGAGTAAGGATCTTCGACACGACGCTGCGCGACGGCGAGCAGTCGCCCGGCATCTCGCTGAACAGGCAGGAGAAGGTCGAGGTCGCCCAGCAGCTCGCGCGGCTGGGCGTGGACATCATCGAGGCCGGCTTCCCGATCGCCTCGCCCGGCGACTTCGAGGCCGTCCAGGCGATCGCACGCGAGGTGCACGGGCCGGTGATCTGCGGGCTCGCGCGCACGGGCTTCCAGGACATCGACGCGGCCTGGAACTCGATCAAGGACTCGGAGCGGCCGCGAATCCACACCTTCATCTCGACCAGCGACATCCACATCGAGCACCAGCTCCAGACGACGCGCGACGACGTCAAGGGACAGGCCCGCGCGGCCGTCGCGCACGCCAAGCAGTACTGCGACGACGTCGAGTTCTCGCCGATGGACGCCACCCGCTCGGAGCTCGAGTTCACCGCCGAGGTGCTCCAGATCGCGCTCGACGAGGGAGCCACCACGATCAACGTGCCCGACACCGTCGGCTACTCGATGCCCGGCGAGTACGCCGAGATGTGGCGCGAGCTCTATCGGATGGTCCCCGGGCTGGGCGAGGTCACGACCTCGGTCCACTGCCACGATGACCTGGGCCTGGCCGTGGCCAACTCGTTCGCCGGCCTCCAGGCGGGCTGCCGCCAGGTGGAGTGCGCGATCAACGGCATCGGCGAGCGGGCCGGCAACGCCTCGCTCGAGGAGATCGTGATGCTGCTGCGCACGCGCGAATCCGCGCACGGGCTCTGGACGGGCGTCGAGACCACCGAGATCGCCCGGACCAGCCGGATGGTCACGCGCATCACCGGCTACCAGGTGCAGCCGAACAAGGCGATCGTGGGGCGCAACGCGTTCGCGCACGAGTCCGGCATCCACCAGGACGGCGTGCTCAAGGAGCGCACGACCTACGAGATCATGGACGCGACCACGATCGGGCTCGAGACCAACGCGATCGTGCTCGGCAAGCACTCCGGCCGCCACGCCCTGCGCAAGGCGCTGGAGGAGCTCGGCTTCGAGGTCGAGGGCGCGGCTCTCAACCAGGCCTTCAAGCGCTTCAAGGAGATCGCGGACAAGAAGAAGAAGGTCACGGCACTCGATCTGGAGGCGATCGTCTCCGACGAGATGCGCCACTCGCCTGCGGCATTCGAGCTCGAGTGGTTCGAGGTCGAGGCGTCGTCCGAGCGCGGTCCCCACGCCAAGGTGCGCGTGCGCATGCCCGGCGGCGAGCTGGGGGAGGGCACGTTCACCGGCGACGGACCGGTGGATGCGTTCTTCAGCGCGCTCAACGCGGCGGTCGGGCGCGAGGGGCGGCTCAAGGAGTACCACGTGAGCGCGGTCACCGGCGGCCACGACGCGCTCGGCGAGGTGACCGTCCTGCTCGAGCTGGACGGCAAGCCCGCTTCGGGGGTCGGCGTCTCCACGGACATCCTCGAGGCGTCGGGCAAGGCCTACCTGAGGGCGATCTCGAACGCGCTCGCGGAGTCGGCCGCGGCGGAGGCCGAGCACCACCTGTCGCGGGCCGAGGCCGAGCAGACGCCGACCCCGTAGCGATTAGTCGAGCCGTCCCGGCGGGTCTTCAACCGGAAAAGAGGAGGCACCGATGGGAAAGGTCTACTTCGACATCACCGCATCGCTCGACGGCTACGTCGCCGGGCCCAACATGAGCCCCGACCAGGGGCTGGGCGAGGGTGGCGAGCAGTTGCACGACTGGGCCCTCGGCACCAAGGCGTTCAAGGAGGCGCACGGCGGCTCCGGCGGCGAGGAAGGGCCGGACTCGGACGTGATGGCGGAGCACCTCGCCGGCGCCGGGGCCCACGTCATGGGACGTCGGATGTTCGGCGGCGAGGGCGACTGGGACAACCCCGTCTGGGGCGACGAGCCCTGGGAGGGCTGGTGGGGCGACGAACCGCCGTACCACCGCCCGGTCTTCGTCCTGACCAGCCACCCGCGCGAGCCGCTCGTGAAGGGCGACACCACGTTCACCTTCGTCACCGATGGCATCGAGTCCGCGCTGGAGCAGGCGCGCGAGGCCGCCGGCGACGGCGACGTGCTGATCGACGGCGGAGCGAACGTCATCCAGCAGGCCTTGAGCGTCGGGGCGGTGGACGAGTTCCAGGTCCACGTCGCGCCGCTGCTGCTCGGCGGCGGCGTGCGCCTGTTCGCGGAGGGCCGCGGACCGGACATCGAGATCGTCAGGACGATCGAGTCCCCCGCGGCGACGCACATCCGGTACCGCGTGATCGGCTAGATGCGCGAGCGCTTCACGTTCCGTGACGGCGAACGGCTGATCCGGTTCGGCCAGGGAGCGCTCGGCCAAGCGGCGAGCCTGCTGGCGGAGAACGGCTTCGACGGCTACACCGCCCTGACCACGGAGCGGGCGGCGGGGGCGGCGCCCGACCTGGTCGCCGCCGCGGAGGCGGTGGTCCACGTTCCCGCCGGCAAGGTCGATGCGATCTCGGCCGAGCTCCTGCCCGGGACGGTGGGCCGCCCGCTCCTGGCGCTGGGGGGCGGCCGCGTGATCGACACCGCCAAGGCGATCGCCGGGGCGGGGGAGGGGCGCTGCGCGGCGATCCCCACCACGCTCTCAGGCGCGCCGATGACGCCGTTCCACCGCCTGCCCGCGGGAGCCGAGGGAGCCCGCTTCGCCCGCCCGGCGCTGGTGGTGGCCGACCCCTCGCTCATGACTTCGCAGCCCGGCCCGCAGCGGGCCGCGAGCGCGATGAACTCGCTCGCGCACGCGATGGAGTCGCTCTACACGCCGCTCGCCAACCCGGTGGCCGAGCAGGCGGCTCTCAGGGCGGCCGAGCTGTTCGCCGAGACGGTCCTCGCCGACGATCCCGATCGCGAGCGCCTGGCGCTGGCCGCGCTGCTCGGCGGCTACGCGGTGGGGACCACCGGCCTGGCGGTGCACCACGCGCTCTGCCAGACGGTCGTCCGGGTCTGCGGGGCGCCGCATGCGGAGACCAACGCGGTGGTGCTGCCTCACTCGGCGCGGCTGATGGCGAGCCGGGCTCCCGGCGAGATGGGCGCCCTCGCCCAGGCCCTCGGCGACGAGAGCGGCGCCCCGGAGGCCGCCGCCGGGCTGCTCGCCAGGCTGGCGGCGCGGTCGGGCCACACGAGGCTCTCGACGCTCGGCGTCGAATCTTCACAACTGGACGAGGTCGTGGACGCGGTCCTTCCCCACCCGGGAATCGCCGCTACGCCCGACCCGCCCGGCCGGGAGGAGCTGCTCGAGCTCCTCCGGGCGGCCCTCTAGCGCGCGCAAGAGACCTTTCAGGTCGACATAGCCCCGCCCGGATCGCAGGGACCGGCGGTTGTGACCGCGAAGCCGCCGACGATCCTAAGAGAGGGGTACACCTTGCGACGTTCCATGATCGCGCTGGCCGTTGCCGCGGCCGCGACCGTGCTCGCGCCGACCTCGGCGGGAGCCTCGGTAGCCCATACCGTCCAGCCGGGAGAGACGCTCTGGTCGATTGCCGCCGCGAGCAATCTCACCACGCGCGCGCTGGCGGCCGCCAACGGCCTCTCGGAGACGTCGCAGGTGGTGATCGGCCAGACGATCCAGATTCCGAGCGAGTACCAGGCCGCCACCGCTCTCCAGGGCGGTGCGCCGGCCGCGGCCTCGAGCGGGGCCCCTGCGCCGCTGGGCGGCTACACGGTTCGCTGGGGCGAGACGCTCAGCTCGATCGCGGCCCGCAGCGGGATCAGCGCGAGCCGGCTGGCGTGGATGAACGGGCTCGACCCGAACGCTCCGCTGCTCGCGGGCACCGCTCTCAAGCTGCCCACGGGTGCGCCCACGCCGCCCAGCGCGCCGCCGAGCGTGGTTCCGGCCGCCAACCCCCAGCCCACGAACGAGCGCGTGAGCGTGGCGACCGTGAACCAGATCGCCCTCGACCACGGCGTCTCGCCCTCCCTGGCGAACGCGATCGCGCAGCAGGAAAGCGGACACAACAACGCGATGGTGTCGAGTGCCAACGCCCGCGGCGTGATGCAGATCCTGCCCGGCACCTGGGATTACGTGGAGCACTCGATCGCGGGCCGTACGCTCAATCCCGCGTCGGCGGACGAGAACGTCCACGCCGGAGTGCTGTACCTGGGCCGCCTGCTTCAGGACACGGGCAACGTGTTCACGGCCACCGCGTCCTATTACCAGGGCGAGGACTCGGTGCGGCGGAACGGCATGCTGCCCGAGACGCGCCGCTACGTGAACAGCGTGATGGCGCTGCGGGGCCAGTACGGCCCGCATTGACCGGCAAGTTACGATCGTCACGTGACCGGGTCGCTCGAAGGTCGCGTGGCGGTCATCACCGGCGCCTCGTCGGGGATCGGTGAGGCGACGGCCGTCGCTCTCTCGCGGGAGGGGGCGGCGGTCGCCCTCGGCGCCAGGCGGCGCGAGCGCCTCGACGAGATCGCCGGGCGAATCGAGGCCGACGGCGGCCGCGCGCTTGCGATCGAGGTTGACGTGGGGGACGAGGCCCAGGCGCGCTCCTTCGTCGAGACGGCGCACCGCGAGCTGGGCGGGATCTCGATCCTGCTGAACAACGCCGGCCTGATGCTGCTCGGGGCCGTCGAGGGCGCGGACACCGCTGAATGGCGGCGGATGGTCGAGGTGAACCTGCTCGGCCTCCTCTGGTGCACGCATGCGGCCCTGCCGCTGATGCGGGCCGGTGGGGGCGGCGACATCGTGAACATCTCCTCGACGGCCGGGCGGAACGCCGCGGCGGGCGCGGCCGTCTACAACATGACCAAGTTCGGCGTGACGGGCTTCTCGGAGGCGCTTCGTCAGGAGGCGCTCCACTCGAAGGTCCGAGTCACGTGCGTCGAGCCCGGCTACGTGACCACCGAGCTCCAGGGTCACAACACCGATCCCGCGGTGCAGAAGGCGACGGAGAGGATGCGCGAGCAGATCGGCGACGTGCTCGAGGCCGGCGACATCGCGGACCTGATCGTCTACGCCGTGTCGCGGCCGGCGCACGTGGACCTCAACGAGGTGCTGATCCGGCCGACAGGCCAGCGCCGCTGAAAAAAAGGGGACGGGGCCCTTTTTTTCATCGCCGCGGGGGGCGAATCCCCGCCGGGCGCTGCTGCACAGGGCGTGCCCCGCAAGCCTCGCCTCGAGATCCCGGGAGGGATTCACCACGTGACGTCTCGCGGGAACAGGCGCCAACTCGTCTTTCGCGGCAACGGCGACCGGCGGCTGTTTCTCTCGGAGCTCGAGCGGGCCGTGATCCGGCATCGCTGGCGTTGCCTCGCCTACTGCCTGATGGACAACCACTTCCATCTGGTCGTCGAGACTCCGCTTCCAAACCTCGGCCGCGGCATGCGGGACTGCCTCAGCCGCTTCGTCCAGACCTTCAATCGCCGCCACGGCACCGACGGCCGCATGTTCAAGGAGCGTTTCCACTCGGTTGCCGTCCTGGGTGACCCGCACTTCGCGTGCCTGATGCGGTACGTCGCGCTCAACCCGGTACATGCGGGGTTCTGCAGAAGTCCCGCCGACTGGCCGTGGAGCAGCCACGGGCAGATGGCGGCCGGGCGCGATTCGACGCTGGTGGCCTCGAGGCGAGTCGAGGAGCTGCTGGAGTGCTGGGGCGGACCCGCTGGAGCCCGGTATGCGCGGTTGCTTTGGGATGGCGGGCATTTCGGCCCCTGGAGCGAGGCAATCGATCCAAACCCGCGTCCCGCGCTCGCGGACCTCCTGGCCTCGATGCCACGTGAGGACGCCATTCGCTGGGCCAGGCATCGCTACGGCTATCGGGTAAGCGAGATCGCTTCGGCCGCTGGGGTCAGCCCGGCCACGGTGACCCGCTGTACGCGCCGCCTGAAAGAAAGGGCCCCGTCCCCCTGGCGAGCATACGTTTGTCCGTGATAACGTACGATTCGTGGCCGTCGCCGTGGAGCCCAGCCCGATCGGCGCCCGAGTGCGGGCGCTTCGCGACGGGATGGGACTGTCGCTCCGAGACCTGGCCGAACGCTGCGGCGTCTCGGCGCCGATGCTGTCCCAGGTCGAGCGCGGGGAGACGAGCCCGACGCTCGCCGTGGCGGAGCGGATCGCCGCCGGCCTCGACCTGAACCTCTCGCAGCTTCTTCGCCTCGACGAGGCCGACGGCGTGAGCATCGTGCGCGCGGCGGAGCGCCGGAGCGGCGGCGGCCGCGCCCACCGCTACGAGGTGCTCACACCGCCCCTGCCGGGCCAGCGCGCCGAGGTGTCGCTGCACACGCTCCAACCCGGCGCGGCGACGGCCGGCCCCGAGGACCCGCCGATGCATGAGCCCGGTAGCCGCGAGACCGCCGTGGTGGCCGAGGGCACGCTCCGGCTCATCTGCGTCGGCGTGCCCCACGACCTCGCAGAGGGGGACAGCGTGACCTTCGACTCCGATCTGCCCCACCACTTCGAGAACCCCGGAAAGGCGCCCGCGCGCTTCTACGCGATCGTGGCCGCCGGTCTCAGGAGGTCCTGATGCCGAAGAACGAAAACGGCGAGCAGACGGCGTCTGCGAGCCCTCGAACTCTTTTCGACAAGATCTGGGACGCCCACGAGGTGGCCGAGGGGCTGATCTACGTGGACCTCCACCTCGTCCATGAGGTCACGTCCCCGCAGGCGTTCGAGTCGCTGCGCCTCGCCGGACGGCGGGTCCGCCGCCCTGACCGCACCCTCGCGACCGCCGACCACAACGTGCCCACCGACGGCGCCACGGCGCTGGACATGATCTCGGACGCCCTCTCGCGCACGCAGATCGAGGCGCTCGAGCAGAACTGCCAGGAGTTCGACGTTCCCATCTACTCGATCGGCTCCGGCCGCCAGGGGATCGTCCACGTGATCGGCCCGGAGCTGGGCGTCACGCAGCCGGGCATGACGATCGTCTGCGGCGACTCCCACACCTCCACCCACGGCGCCTTCGGGGCGCTGGCGTTCGGCATCGGCACGAGCGAGGTCGAGCACGTGCTCGCCACCCAGACGCTCCAGCAGCGCAAGCCGAGGTCGATGCGGATCCTCTACGAGGGCGAGCTCGGCTACGGCGTCAGCGCCAAGGACCTGATCCTCGGGACGATCGGCCGGATCGGCGTCGACGGCGGCGTCGGCCACGTGATCGAGTACGCCGGCGCGCCGATCGAGGCGCTGTCGATGGAGGGCCGGATGACGATCTGCAACATGACCATCGAGGGCGGCGGCCGCGCCGGGATGGTGGCGCCCGACGAGACCACCTTCGATTGGGTCGAGGGCCGCCCGGGTGCGCCAAAGGAGCTGCCGGCCGACGACTGGCTGGCGCTCCGCAGCGACGACGCCGCGAGCTTCGACAAGGAGGTCGTGATCGACGCCGGCGAGCTGGCCCCGCAGGTCACCTGGGGGACGACGCCGGAGATGGTGGTCGACGTGACCTCCGCCGTGCCCGAGCCGCGCCACGAGGGGGAGGAGAGGGCGCTCGAGTACATGGCGCTCGAGCCCGGCGTCGCGATGCGGGAGATCGACCTCGACCGGATCTTCATCGGCTCCTGCACCAACTCGCGGATCGGCGACCTGCGCGAGGCCGCCGAGCTCGTCGACGGTCGCAAGGTCTCCGACAAGGTCGACGCGATGGTCGTGCCCGGCTCCCAGCAGGTGAAGGCCCAGGCCGAGGCCGAGGGCCTCGACGAGGTCTTCCGCAGCGCCGGCTTCGACTGGCGCTCGGCCGGCTGCTCGATGTGCCTGGGGATGAACCCCGACATCGCCGCCCCGGGCGAGCGCGTGGCCTCGACGTCCAACCGCAACTTCGAGGGCCGCCAGGGCCGCGGCGCGCGCAGCCATCTCGTGAGCCCGCGAATGGCGGCGGCGGCCGCGATCGAGGGCCACTTCGTCGACATCAGGGAGTGGAGCTGATGGAGCCGGTACGCGTAGTCGAAGGCGGCGTCACCGTCCTCAACCGGAACGACGTCGACACCGATCAGATCATCCCCAAGCAGTTCCTCAAGCGGATCGAGCGGACCGGGTTCGGCGAGTTCCTGTTCTACGACTGGGCGAAGGAACCGGGCTGGGAGCTGCCGGTCAACCCGATCCTCGCCGCCGGGCGGAACTTCGGCTGCGGGTCGAGCCGCGAGCACGCGCCCTGGGCGCTCGAGGATTACGGCTTCAAGGCGATCGTCGCGCCGAGCTTCGCCGACATCTTCTACTCCAACTGCACCAAGATCGGGCTCCTTCCCGTGGCGCTGCCGGAGGACGACGTCAAGGAGCTGATGGAGGCCGGCCACGCGCGGATCGACCTCGAGGAGCAGGAGATCTCGTTCGCGGGCAGGCAGGTCCAGTTCGACATCGACCCGGAGACCGCCCGCCGCCTGCTCGAGGGGCTCGACGACATCGGGGTGACCCTCCAGCAGACCGACGCGATCGACACCTACGAGGCGGAGCGCGAGCGGACCGGGCCCGTCACCACGAGCCTGTGACGACTCGCGACTGGGACGCCGCGACCTACGACCGCGTCGCGGACCCGCAGGCCGAGTGGGCGCAGGTCGTGCTCGAGCGGCTGGAGCTCAAGGGCGACGAGACGGTCCTCGACGCCGGATGCGGCAGCGGCCGCGTCACGGCGATGCTGCTGGAGCGCCTGCCCGAGGGCAGGGTGATCGCGGTCGACTCCGCGCCCTCGATGGTCGAGCGCGCGCGGGCCTCGCTGCCGGCCGATCGCGTGCAGGTCCTCCCGCCGGCCGACCTGACCCGGCTCGAGCTCGACAAGGCCGTGGACGCCGTCTTCTCCAACGCGGTCTTCCACTGGGTCCCCGACCACGACGCCCTCTTCTCACGCTTGCACGCCGCGCTCCGGCCGGGCGGCCGGCTGATCGCCCAGTGCGGAGGGGCGGGGAACGTCGCCGCCTTCCACGAAGCGGCGAACGCGGTGGCCTCCGAGCCGCCCTTCGCCGAATACCTCGACGGCTGGATCGGACCCTGGCGCTTCGAGGCCCCGGAGCCGACCGAGGAGCGCCTGCGCGCCGCCGGCTTCGAGGGAGCGCGCTGCTGGCTCTCCGACGCCCCGGTCGTGCCGCCGGAGCCGCTCGCCTTCATCCGCACGGTCTGCCTGAGGGCTCATCTCGAGCAGCTTCCAAACGAGCTCTGGGACCGCTACGTCGCCGCGGTGGCCGAGCGCTGCGGCGAGCCGCTCGAGCTTGACTACGTCCGGCTGAACATCGACGCTCGCAGGGCCTGATGGACCGCAAGGCCTACAACGAGACGATGTGGGGGAGCCCGGCCCTCAAGGGCACCGGCAGGATCGTGATCCTTCCGGGCGACGGGATCGGCCCCGAGATCATGAACGCCGCCAAGCGGCTGCTGAGGAAGGTCGGCGACTTCAAGCTCGAGGAGCACCTCGTCGGCGGCGCCTCGATCGACGCCAACCGCAGCGCGCTCACCGACCAGGTGCTCGACGCCTGCAAGCAGGCCGATGCCGTGCTGCTGGGCGCGGTCGGCGGGCCCAAGTGGGACACGACCGATCCCGACGCGCCGCGGCCGGAACAGGGGCTGCTGGCTCTCCGCAAGGAGCTCGGGCTGTTCGCCAACCTGCGCCCGGTGCGACCGAGCCCGGCGCTGCTCGACGCCAGCCCGCTGCGCCCCGACCGGATCCGGGACACGAACCTGCTCGTTGTCCGCGAGCTCACCGGCGGCATCTACTTCGGCGAACGCGGGCGGCGCAACGGCGGCGCGTTCGACACCTGCGAGTACAGCGTCGAGGAGATCGAGCGGATCGCCCGCGTCGCATTCCGGTCGGCCAAGGCGAAGGTGACGAGCGTCGACAAGGCGAACATCCTGGACACGTCGCGGCTCTGGCGGGAGGTCGTCACCCGCATCCACTCGCGGGAGTTCCCGACCGTCAAGCTCGAGCACATGCTCGTGGACAACGCCGCGATGCAGCTCGTCTCCTCGCCGCGGCATTTCGACGTCGTCCTGACCGAGAACATGTTCGGCGACATCCTCAGCGACGAGGCGGCGATGCTCACGGGCTCGCTGGGCATGCTCCCGAGCGCGTCGATCGGCGCCTCGGGGCCCGGCCTGTTCGAGCCGGTGCACGGCTCGGCGCCCGACATCGCCGGCAGCGGCAACGCCAACCCGCTCGCGATGTTCGGCTCCGTAGCCCTCATGCTGCGCCACGGACTCGACATGGAGCGGCAGGCGGCAAAGGTAGAATCCGCCATCGACAGGGCGCTCGACCACGGTCTGCGGACTCCGGACCTGGGCGGGAGCGCCACCACAGAGGAGGCCACCCGGGCCGTCCTCAACTACCTGTAGGGAGCGAGAGAGTGCCAACCGCGGACCTCATCTGGATGAACGGCGAGTTCGTCGCTTGGGAGGACGCGCAGGTACACGTACTGACGCACGCGCTCCACTACGGGACGGGGGTCTTCGAGGGCATCCGGGCCTACGAGACCGACCGCGGCACGGCGATCTTCCGCCACCACGACCACCTCGACCGGCTCGAGAAGTCGGCCGCCTTCTACTACATGGACCTGCCCTTCTCGAAGGAACAGATGCGAGAGGCGACACACGAGCTGATCGTCCGCAACGGCTTCAAGAGCTGCTACATCCGGCCGCTCGTCTGGCGCGGGCACGGTCCGATGGGCCTGAACCCGCTCGACAACCCGGTCGAGGCGATGGTCGCGGTCTGGGAATGGGGCGCCTACCTGGGCGAGGAGGGCAAGAGCCGCGGCATTCGCGCCAAGGTCTCGTCCTGGCGCCGAATCGGCTCCGACTCGCTGATCCCGCACGCCAAGGCCTCGGGCCAGTACCTCAACTCCGTGCTCGCCAAGATCGAGTCGGTCAAGGCCGGCTACGAGGAGGCGATCCTGCTCGACCGCCACGGCCACGTCTGCGAGGGCACGGGCGAGAACGTGTTCGCGGTCAAGGACGGCGTGATCGCCACCCCCGGCCATTCCGCGAGCATCCTCGACGGGATCAACCGCAAGTCGGTGATCGAGATCGCCGGCGACCTGGGCTACGAGGTGCAGGTGCGCGACATCGCACGCTCCGAGCTGGCCCTGGCCGACGAGCTGTTCCTCACCGGCACCGCCGCGGAGCTCACGCCGGTCCGCGAGATCGACGACATCGAGCTCGGCCCGCCCGGCGAGGTCACCCGGGCGATCCAGCAGGCGTTCGACGACGCCCTCCACGGGCGCTCGCAACAGTACGCCCAGTGGCTGGATGTGGTGCCAGTACCATCCGAGGCGTGAGCGCACCCGCGTTCGAGCGAATTACCTAGACGGCCCCGCGCGGCCGTCCCTCTTCGCTCGTCCGCTCTCGACTCCAGGAAGGCGCTCCCTTGGCTGAACAGGTTCTCCTCTACGACACCACCCTCCGCGACGGCATGCAGGGGGAGGGCATGTCGTTGTCCGTGGGCGAGAAGGTCCGGGTGGCCCACGCGCTCGACTCGCTCGGCGTGGACATGATCGAGGCGGGCTTCCCGGCCTCGAATCCCAAGGAGGAGGCGCTCTTCGACCTGCTCTCGAGGGAGACGTTCGGCCACGCCGAGGTTGCCGCCTTCGGGATGACCCGCCGCCGCGACGTGACGGCGTCGGACGATCCCGCTCTGCGCCTGCTCGCCGACGGCTTCGCGCCGGTCTGCACGCTCGTCGGCAAGACCTGGTCGCTCCACCTCGAGAAGGTCACGCACGTCGACCCCGAGGAGAACCTGCGGATGATCGCCGACTCGGTGGCCTTCCTCGTCGCCGAGGGCAAGCGCGTGATCTATGACGCCGAGCACTTCTTCGACGCCTACCGCGACGACGCCGGCTACGCCCTGCGCTGCCTGCGCGCGGCGGCCGAGGCGGGCGCCGAGAACGTGACCCTCTGCGACACCAACGGCTCCTCGCTCCCCTCGCAGGTGGCCGCGGCCACCCAGCGCGTGGTGGACGAGCTCGACGTCCAAGTGGGGATCCACACCCACGACGACGCCGGCTGCGGCGTGGCCAACTCGCTGCTCGCGGTGGAGCGGGGCGCGCGGCTCGTCCAGGGGACGATGAACGGCTACGGCGAGCGCTGCGGCAACGCCAACCTGATCTCGATCGTCCCGGGCCTACAGCTGAAGCTCGGCTTCGACTGCATCGAGCCCGAGCAGCTCGCGCGGCTCACCGAGGTCGCCCACCTGGTCGACGAGCTCTGCAACGTCAGCCCGAACCCGAACCAGCCGTACGTGGGGGCCAACGCGTTCGCCCACAAGGGCGGGATGCACGTGGCCGGCGTGAACCGCGACTCGCGGACCTTCGAGCACCTCGACCCCACGCTGGTCGGCGCCGACAGCCGCGTGCTCGTATCGGAGCTGTCGGGCAAGGGCTCGGTCCAGGCCCGCGCCGAGGTCGACGACGAGACCGCCGCGCGAGTGGTCGAGCGGGTCAAGGAGCTGGAGCACCGCGGCTACCACCTCGAGGCCGCGGACGGCTCGTTCGATCTCCTCATCCGCAAGGAGACCGGTGAATACGAGCCGCTGTTCCGGCTCGAGTCGTGGCGGGTGATCGCCGAGAAGCGCGAGGACGGGAAGGTCCAGACGGAGGCCACGATCAAGATCTGGGTGGACGGCGAGCGCTACGTGCGCACCGCCGAGGGCAACGGCCCCGTTCACGCGCTCGACCGGGCCCTGCGATCGGCGATCGGCGAGCGCTACCCGCACCTCCGCGACATCCAGCTAGTCAACTTCAAGGTCCGGATCCTCGACGAGAGCAAGGGCACCGGCGCGATCACGCGGGTGCTGCTCGACGCGAGTGACGGTCACGAGACCTGGGGCTCGATCGGAGTCTCCGAGAACGTGATCGAGGCGAGCTGGGAGGCGCTCGTCGACTCGCTCGAGGCGGGGATGCTGCCGGGTCGCGCCGAGCACCATCGCGCGCGCCGGGCGGCCGAGGTGCGGTGAGCGCCGGAGCACCCATCCCCCTTGCCCGGCCCCTGGTCGGCCCGCGCGAGGAGGAGCTGGTGGTCGAGGTCCTGCGCTCGCGGCGGCTCGCGCTGGGGTCGCAGCTGCCGGCGTTCGAATCCGCTCTT
The DNA here is from genome assembly GCA_036406475.1 of Thermoleophilaceae bacterium. Lineage (GTDB taxonomy): Bacteria > Actinomycetota > Thermoleophilia > Solirubrobacterales > Thermoleophilaceae > DASXBA01. Next base: position 68,353 of record DASXBA010000040.1, read on the forward strand.
GCCGAGCGGCTCGGGGTCGCCCACATCTCCGCGGTCTCGAGCGGCACGGGCGGCCTCCACCTGGCGATCCGCGCGGCCGGCATCGAAGCTGGCGACGAGGTGGTGACGACACCGCTCAGCTTCGTCGCCTCCGCCAACTGCCTTCTCTACGAGGGTGCGCGCCCGGTGTTCTGCGACATCGACCGGCGCACGCTCAACATCGACCCGGCCGCGGCTGAGGCCGCGGTGGGGGAGCGCACCTCCGGCCTGCTGCCGGTGCACCTCTTCGGCTACCCCGCGGACATGCCCGCGCTAGAGCGGATCGCGACCGCGCGCGGCCTGTGGATCGTCGAGGACGCCTGCGAGTCGCTCGGCGCCATGCACGGGGACGGCGCGCAGGTGGGCGCGCGCGGCAACCTCGCGGTCTTCGGCTTCTATCCGAACAAGCAGCTGACGACGGGGGAGGGGGGCGCGGTGGCGGCCCCGGCAGCCGAGCTCAAGGAGCGGATCGACTCGGAGCGAAACCAGGGCCGGGCGCCCGACATGGGCTGGCTCGACCATGACCGGCTCGGCTTCAACTACCGCCTCGACGAGCTCTCCTGCGCACTCGGCGTCGCCCAGCTCGAGCGGCTCGACGAGCTCCTGTCCGGCCGCGAGCGCGTGGCGGCGGCCTACTCGGAGGCGCTGGCAGAGGTCGAGGGCGTCGAGCTGCCGTGTCCCGACGCGGATGGCGACCGTCGCAGCTGGTTCGTCTACGTCATCCAGGTGCCGCCCGGGGTGGACCGGGACGCGGCCGTGCGCGGGCTGCGCGAGCGCGGGGTCGACTCGAAGCCGTACATGCCCGCGATCCACCTGATGAGCTTCTACCGCGAGCGCTTCGGCCACCGCGAGGGCGAGTTCCCCGTGTGCGAGGACGTAGCCCGCCGCTCGCTCGCCCTGCCCTTCTTCCCCGAGCTGAGCGACGGCCAGATCGAGCGCGTCGTGGAGGCGGTGCGGGAAGTGGCGGCGGAGCCTGCCATTCTTCGGCCATGAGGTGAACAGGCGCTTCCTGATGGCCGCCGCGGCCTGCCTGGCGCTGGCGGCGGCGACCCTGCTGATCCCCTCGGCTCCCACCACGGACCCGTGGGGCTGGATCGTCTGGGGCCGCGAGATCGCCCACCTGAAGCTGGACACGGCGATCGGCGGGGCCCCCTCATGGAAGCCGCTGCCGGTGCTCTTCACCACGCCCCTGTCGGTCTTCGGGGCCGCGGCGCCGAGCCTGTGGCTGGTGGTGGCCCGCGCCGGAGGGTTGCTGGGACTCGTGGCCGCCTACACGGTGGGCTCGCGGCTGGCCGGCCGCTACGCCGGCGCGCTGGCGGCGGTCGGCCTCCTCCTCAGCGCACACTTGACCCGCGCCTTCCTGCACGGCTACAGCGAGCCGCTCGCGATCGCCCTCCTGCTGTTCGCGGTGGAGCGGCACTGGTCCGGGCGGGAGAGGCAGGCGCTCGTGCTCATGGCCGGCGTCTCGCTGGCGCGGCCGGAGGCCTTTGCACTCGTGCTCGCCTACGCGCTGCTGATGTGGTGGCGGAGCCGGCTCGACGTCTGGACGGCGGCGGCGGCGGCCGTCGCAGTGCCGGCGCTCTGGGTCGTCCCTGACTGGATCGGCTCGGGCAACGCGCTCCACGGCAGCCACGTGGCGAGCGCGGTCGAGGCGCACGGCCCGGCCGCGACGCTGCACGCCGCCGGCAGGGGCCTCGCGATCGCCCCTGTGCCGCTCTCGCTGGGCGCGGTGGCGGGCTTCGCGATCGCACGGCGCGCAGGCGACCGCCGCACCCTCGATCTGTCGATGGTGGCGGCAGCCTGGGCCCTGCTGCTCGTCGGGCTCATGGCCGCCGGCTATCCGGCGAGCGGCCGCTTCTTCGTGCTCCCGGCCGCGCTCGTCTGCGTGCTCGGGGCGGCCGGCACTGTCCGCGCGATCGAGCTGACCGGGAGCAGGCGTCTGGCCGCGGTGGCGGCGCTCGTGTCGCTGCCGCTGCTCGTGCCGCGGGTGGTGATGACCGGCTCGGAGGCCGACGACTCGGTGGAGCGGGCGCAGGTCGAGGCCGGGCTTGCGAAGGCCATCGCCGAGGTCGGACCGCGCCGGGTGCGGAGCTGCGGCGTCCCGGTGCTGCCACGCGGCCTGAGCTGGCTGCGCGGCGACGTGGCCTGGCGCCTCGGCGTCTCGATCGCGCGCGTGCGCTCCGTGCAGACGACCGGCGACGGCTACATCGCATCGCTCAGCCGCTACGGCGACGGGGCGGCGCCTGCCCGGGTCACGGTCGGCTCGCGGGAGGGGCCGTTCACGGTGCTCGACCCGTTCGGCAGCACGCGCCTGCGCCTGGCCTCGCGCGCCGCCGCCCTCGAGGTGGCGGGCGGCGACGGGCGCTGGCGCGTCCTGCTGCCGGATCGCCGTGGCTGCGGGCGGGTGCCTACGCGAGCCGCTTGACGAGCGCGACGAAGCCGGGCATGCCACGGCCGGCGGGGCGGTAGGCCACCTCGTCGTAGCCCTCGCTCAGGTAGAGCGAGCGCGCCGGCTTGTTGTCGAGCGACGTGTCGAGCGCGATCGACGCCAGGTTCAGCTCGCGCGCCCGCTGCTCCGCCGCGCCGAGCAGCGCGCGGGCGGCGCCTCTGCGGCGCAGCGACTCCTCCACGGCAAGGGCGTCGACGTAGTAGGCCGAGTCGGGCGGGTTCGGCACAGCCCGGGCCCCCGACCAGTAGAGCCACATGGCGCCGGGCCAGCGCCACGGGGGGATCGACCGCAGCGCGAGCCGGAGGAAGCCGCCCGCCCGCCCGACCGTCTCCTGCACGGGGAAGGCCGCGAGCGCGCCGGCCACCCGGCCGTCGACCTCGGCAACCGTGATGACCTCCCGGCTGGCGTTGTTGCCCGAGCTGTCGAAAGCCCGGCCGAGGAGGCGGATCGCCCGCGAGCGCCCGCCGGTGAAGCGGTCGTACATGCCCGCCGCGCTCTCGTAGAGGAGCAGCGACACGGGATCCGCGTCGGACTCGCGGGCGGGGCGGACGCCGGGCTCAGACAAGCCCCATGCCCGCAAGCGTCACGCGAAGCCCTTCATCGATCGGCGTCGGCTCCCAGCCGAGCTCCCGCTGGGCCTTGGCCGAGTCCGGCTTCGCGTTCCAGAGGAAGAAGTGGAGCTGCCCGTTCGAAAGCAGCGGCGGCCGGCGGATGACGCGCGAGAGCGCCTCGCCCGCCGCTGCCATCCCGCGGGCCGGCGCGGCGGGAAGGACGGGCGGCACGCGCCCGCGGCCGGCTACCCGGACCAGCGCCTCGGCGAGCTCGCGCAGCGTCACGTGCCCGTCACAGAGGATGTAGCGCTCGCCGGGCTTGCCCTTCTCCGCGGCGAGTAGCTGCCCGCGGCCGATGCCGGGAGTGAAGACCACCCCGCAGCCGCCGGGCGGCAGCGCCGGCGTGACCAGCCTCCTGCCCTCGACCACCGGCTTGAAGAACTGACGCTCGAACGACGCGCTGCCGCTGGGACCCGGGCCGTAGACCGCTGCGGGATTGACCATCACGACCTCGACGCCGAGCTCGTCCGCCGCGCCGAGCACGAGCTCCTCGGCGCGCTGCTTCGAGCGCTCGTAGGCCGTGCCCTTCGGGTAGTCCGCCAGGTTGGACTCGTCCATGCTCTCGCCGGAGCCGGCATGGAAGACGTCGATCGTGCTCGTGTGGACGATGCGCGGCACGCCGGCCTCGGCGGCCGCCCGCACCACCGTCTCGCTGCCCACCGCGTTGATGCGCTCGAAGGCCGCCGGATCGGTGAGCCACTGCTCGGGCAAGCCCATCGCGTTGAACGCGAGCTCGCAGCCCTCTGCGGCGCTCCGGACGGAGTCCGGCTCCGTCACGTCCCCGCGCACGGGCTCGACGCCCTCCGGCAGGGTGCCCGCCGCCCGGCCGGGATCGCGCACGAGCGCGCGAACCTCGTCGCCGCGCTCCAGCAACGCCGACGCGACAGCGTGCCCGACCTTCCCCGTGGCCCCCGTGACGAGCGCTCTCATCAGGGCGCAATGCTACGGCCCGGCGAGCGCAATACTCCTGTCGTGACGCGCAGGCGCGGAAAGAGGCGTGAGCAGGTGGTCGGGCTGGTCGGCTTCCTCGCCGCGGCAGCGCTGCCGGTGGCGCTCTGGCACCGCGCCTTCGCGATCATCGCGGACGATTTCCGCCTCGAGAGCGAGTACCTGATCACCGGCTGGACCGGGTACGGGCTGATCGGCCTGGGTCTGCTGTTCATGTTTCCGGTGGTGCTGTCCATCGGCCGCCGGCCGGGCTCCCGTCTCTATCCGCGCAGCCGCAACGCCTACGCGGCATGGGGCGTCTGCCTCTACCTGCTCGGGATCATCCTCGCGAGCCAGGTCGCCGCCGTCGCCCGCGTGCACCCGTAGAGCCCGCTCGTAGACTGGCGGCAGCCATGGCCCGGTTCGAGGATCCCAAGGACCCGCTTTTCCAGGCGCTCAACTCGTCGATCGCGTTCGACTACCGGCTCGCGCCGTACGACCTCGAGCAGTCGCTTGCCCACGCCCGCATGCTCGCCCGGGCGGACATCATCAGCGCCGCCGACCTCGCCGAGATCGAGCGCGGCCTCGGGGAGGTGCGCCAGGAGATAGAGGAGGACCGCTTCGAGGTCGAGCCGGACGACGAGGACGTCCACATGGCGATCGAGCGCCGCCTGACCGAGATCATCGGCCCGGCAGGCGGCAAGCTGCACACTGCCCGCTCCCGCAACGACCAGGTGGCCACCGACGTGGCCATGCTCGTGCGCGCCCACAGCCTGGGGGCCAAGGAGCTGCTACAGGAGCTGATGGGCGCCCTGGTCAAGCTCGCCGAGGACCACGTCGACTGGGCGATGCCCGGCTACACGCACCTCCAGCGGGCCCAGCCGGTCTACCTCTCGCACCACCTGCTGGCCCACTTCTGGAAGTTCCGGCGCGACCTTCAGCGCTTCCACTTCTGCCTGACGGCCACGGACGACCTGCCCCTCGGGAGCGGCGCGCTGGCCGGTGTCAACTTCAGCACGGAGCGGATGTTCGTGGCCCAGGAGCTGGGCTTCGGCGGCATCGCGGAGAACTCGCTCGACGCCGTCTCCAATCGCGACTTCGTTCTCGACTACCTGGCGGCGGCCGCCACCTGCGCCACCCACCTGTCCCAGCTGGGCGCCGAGATCGTCCTCTGGTCGAGCGAGGAGTTCGGCTTCTGCGAGGTGTCGGACGCGTTCGCCTCCGGCTCCAGCCTGATGCCGCAGAAGAAGAACCCCGATGCGGCCGAGCTGCTCCGAGCCAAGGCTCCGCGGCTCGTGGGTCACCTCACGACCCTCCACGGCGTGCTCCACGGCCTGCCTCTGACCTACAACAAAGACCTCCAGGAGGACAAGGAGCCGCTCTTCGACGCGATCGACACGCTCGAGCTCTGCCTCAGCGTGGCCGTCTCGATGCTCGGCGGGATCGACTTCCGCCGCGAGCGGATGGCCGAGGCCGCCTCCGACCAGTTCATCGCCGCCACCGACGTCGCCGACCTGCTGGTTCGCCGCGGCGTGCCGTTCAGGGAGGCGCACGGGATCGTGGGCGGATTGGTCCGCGCCGCGGTCGAGCGCGGCAAGCAGCTCTCGGACCTCAGCGAGGAGGAGCTGCGCGAGCTGGCGCCCCAGCTCGACGGGGAGTACTACGAGCTCCTCGCACAGGGCGCCTGGCTCGAGTCGAAGGTCTCGGAGGGCGGAACGTCTCTCGCGCGCGTACGCGACCAGCTCGCCCAGGCGCGGCACGTGCTGGACGAGCTCGCCGAGTGACGCTCGGCGGCGACTTCTACGCCCGCCCGGTCGGGGAGGTCGCTCCCGACCTGATCGGCTGCGTCGTCCGTCACGGCGACAGCGCGGGCCGGATCGTCGAGGTCGAGAGCTACCACCAGTCGGAGCCCGCCTGCCACGCCTTCGTTGGGATCACGCCGCGCACGCGGGTGCTCTTCGGGCCGGCCGGGCGGGCCTACGTCTACCGCTCTTACGGCATCCACGCCTGCCTCAACGCCGTGACCGAGGACGAGGGCGTGGGCGCGGCAGTGCTGATCCGCGCCCTCGAGCCGCTCGAGGGGATCGAGCGGATGCGGGTCCGGCGCGGGGTGGCCCGCGACGACCAGCTCTGCTCCGGCCCCGGCAAGCTGACCCAGGCGCTCGGCATAGGGCTCGAGCTCAACGACACCCCACTACAGGACGGGCCGATCGGGATCGAGGAGGGCCCGGGCGCCGCGCGGGTGGTGACCGGACCGCGGATCGGCATCACCAAGGCGGTCGACCTGCCCTGGCGCTTCTGCGACGCGGACAGCGTCCACGTGTCGCGCCCGTGGCCGGCCGCGATGCGCCGCCGCGCCGCCTAGCCGCTAGGGGGTCGGGGCGCCGACCCCGCCGCCGCCGGTGCCGCCGCCCCCGCCAGGTGCCGGCGTGGGGGCGGGAGCCGGCGCGGGCGCCGGGTTGTGCGGGCGGCTCGACGGCGACTGCCGCTTGGGCGCCGCCTGCTTCTTGGGCGTCTCGTCACCGCCCCCTTGCTCGCCGGCCTGGCCGGTGCTGGGAGCGGACGGCGCGGGCGCGTAAGGCGTGGGCGGGCCGATCGAGTGGTCCGGGTGGTCCTTGCCCTTCTCCGCGTCGCGCGTGTCGCGGATGTTGATCCACGAGGTCATGAAGTCGTGCCAGATGTCGGCCGGGTAGGTCCCGCCCTCCACGGGCCCGCCGCGGTACTCGGTCTTCATCGGCTTGAGCTTGTCGGCATAGCCGACCCAGACGGCCACGGTCAGCTCCTTGTTGAAGCCGACGAACCAGGCGTCGCCGTAGTTCTCCGTCGTGCCGGTCTTGCCGGCCGCGAACTCGCCGATCTGCGCGTGTGTGCCGGTCCCGCCCTGGATCACGCCGGCGAGCATCTCCTGCGCCGTCTCGCCGACGCTCTCCGGGAACACGCGCTCGGAGCGCTTCTGGTCGTGGTCGTCGATCCCACTGCCGTTCACGCTCTCGATCGCCACCGGCCCCTGGCCGTCGGGGGCGAGCGACCCCGTGACCTTGACGCCCTTGTTGGCGATCGTGCTGTAGGCGTAGGCCATCTCGAGCGGCGTCACGCCCTCCTTCAGGCCTCCGAGCGTCATGGCGGGGTTCGTCGAGATCGGCGTACGCAGCCCCATCTTCTCCCCCAGGTGGGCGATCTTCCTCGTGCCGATCCTGAGCCCGAGCTCCGCGAACACGGAGTTGTCCGAGTGAGCCGTCGCAGAGCTCAGCGAGGCGATGCCCGAGTACGAGTTCTCGAAGTTGTGGACCACGAACTTCTCCTTGCCGCGGGAGTGCGGCACCGGGAAGATCTTCGGCTGCGAGGTGAAGGTGGAGGCCGGGCCGTAGCCGCGCTCCAGCGCCGCCACGAGGGTGAACGGCTTGAACGACGAGCCCGGCTGGCGGTGTCCCTCCGTGGCCAGGTTGAATGGCCGCTCGTTGAAGTTGGAGCCGCCGACCATCGCCCTGATCTTGCCGGTCTTGTTCTCGATGGCCACGAGGGACGCGTCCGGGCCGACGCCGGTGAGGTTGCTGGAGATCGCCTGCTCCGCCGCCTGCTGCAGCTCCGGGTCGATCGTCGTGCGGACCTTGAGGCCACCACCGAAGACCAGGCCGGGCCGGTAGCGGTCGACGAGCTGCTGGGTCAGCCAGCTCGAGAAGTAGGGCTGGTCGGAGTCGGGGCGCGGGGGCGTGATCTGGTTCTTGCTCGGAACCGCTGTTGCAACCGCGTCGAGGTAGTCCTGATGCGTCAGCGAGCCCTGGTCGAGCATGTCCTTGAGCACCTCGTTGCGGCGCTTGGTGGCGGTGCGCGGGTTATCGGCGGGGTCGTAGAGGCTCGGGGAGGCGATCATCCCGGCCAGGAGCGCGGCCTCCGCGGGCGTGGCGTCACGGGACAGGATCTGTTTCTGGTTGCGGGGCTGGCTCTCGTCCTGAGGCAGCCCGGCCGGGGTGGTAGACGGCAGGACGGTCGAGCCGTAGTAGGTGCGCATCGCGGATTCGACGCCGTAGGCCCCGTTGCCGAAGTAGACGGTGTTGAGGTACTCGGTGAGGATCTTGCTCTTCGACCACTTCCGCTCGAGGTGGTACGCGAGCGCCGCCTCGCGCATTTTCTGGAACACCGACCTGTGACCCTGAGCCGAGAGCGCGTTCTTCACGAACTGCTGGGTGATGGTCGAGCCTCCCTGGGCCGCCTTCTGGCGGAGGAGGTCCTGCCACATCGCGCGCGCGATTCCCTTGTAGTCGACGCCCTTGTGCTGGTAGAAGCGCTTGTCCTCGATCGCGATCAGCGCGTTCTTGATGTTGGGCGAGATGTCCGCCTGGCCGAGCAGGATCCGGTTGTTGTTGCCGGTGAGCGTCGCAATCGGCTTCATGTTGGCCGAGAGCAGCGTCGAGTTCCGGGCGTTGCGGTACTCGGCGCGGTTCTCGAGCGCCGGGAGGTCGCTGGCCACCGCCATGAGCATCCCGAAGACCGTCGACACCAGGGCCAGGGCGCCGAGGCCGACCAGGATCAGCGCCAGACGCAGCTTCTTGAGCTTGGGCCTGCGCCGGGGCGGGGACGGGGTGCTGCCGTCCGGCTGCACGATCGGCTCGTCCCCCTCCGTGGGCGTGCGAAGCAGTGTGGGCGTCGGCGGCTCCTGCATCCTGGATGCCTCGGCAAGGGGCGTCGGGTGTCCGAGCGGTACTTCGTTGGCGGCTGACGACCCGTCCCGTCGCGCCTCGGGTCCGAGCTCGTCCTGAGGGGGCGGCAGTCTAGCATTGCGCCGATGACGAACTCCCCGGGCGAGGCCGCTCGATTCCTGCTCAGGAATGCCGTCGACGCCCTCCCGGAGGGGGCCCTCGAGCGGCAGCTCGGCAAGGGCCGGCCGCTCCGGGTCAAGCTCGGGATCGACCCCACGGCGCCGGACATCCATCTCGGCCACACGGTCGTCCTGCGCAAGCTGCGCGAGTTCCAGGATCTGGGTCACACGGTGGTCCTGATCGTCGGCGACTACACCGGCCGCGTCGGCGACCCGAGCGGGCGCTCACAGCTGCGGCCGCAGCTCGACTCCGAGGAGATCGACCGCAACGCCGAGACCTTCCAGCGGCAGGCCTTCACCGTGCTCGATCCCGCGAACACCGAGGTCCGGCGCAACAGCGAGTGGCTCGACATGGAGATGGAGGAGCTCTTCCGCCTCGCCCGCAGCGCCACGGTGGCGCAGCTCCTCGAGCGCGACGACTTCGCCAAGCGCTACGCCGCGGGCGAGCCGATCTCGGTGCTCGAGCTGCTCTACCCGCTGCTCCAGGGCTACGACTCGGTGGCAGTAAGGGCCGACGTCGAGCTCGGCGGCACCGACCAGAAGTTCAACCTTCTCCTCGCGCGCGAGGTCCAGCAGACCTACGGCGTCGAGCCCCAGTCCATCCTCACGATGCCCATCTTGCCGGGCACCGACGGCGTCCAGCGCATGTCCAAGTCCGTGGGCAACTACATCGCGGTCACCGACCCGCCCGAGGAGATCTTCGGCAAGGCCATGCGGGTGCCGGACGAGGCGATGCCCGTCTACTACGAGTTGCTGCTCGAGGGCTCGCAGCTCGACCCGGGCCGGCCCGCGGTGGAGTCGAAGCGGACGCTCGCCCGGGAGCTCACCGCGCGCTTCCACGGGGAGGAGGCCGGCGCGGCCGCAGAGGCGCATTTCGACCGCCTGCACGTGGAGCGGGCGGCCCCGGACGACGTCGAGGAGTTCGCCTTCTCGGGCGACACCGCCCACCTGCCGGCCCTGCTCTCGGAGGCGTTCGGCATCTCCCGCTCCGAGGGCCGGAGGCTGATCGAGCAGGGGGGCGTGAGGCTCGACGGCGAGCCGCTGGCCAACGGGGATCTCGACCTTCCCGGCGACGAGCTCGACGGCGCCCTCCTCCAGGTCGGGAAGCGGCGCTTCAAACGGCTCCGAAAAGCCTGACCTGGGCCCGGACCGGTGCTACACTGCTCCGTCGCACCGGATGACGAAGGGAGCAGGATCCCTGGGCCTCTCGTCGAGAGGCCTTCTTCATCTGGGGCGCACCAGGGCGGAGTCCCCGCCCGAGGGCGCCGCCGGTCTTTGAAAACTCAACAGCACGTGCGATCGCCGGTCATCGAGACCGAACGATCGCGCTCAGGTTCGACCCTTGCCCTCGGGCAAGGGCATGAATGAAACCCGTCGAGACGAGACCGCCGCAGGTGTACGAGGCGGTCTGCCAGCGACTCGACGCTCTTCTGAAGCTAGTGGAGCCGGCCCGCCAGGGCCGGATGACACGCAAAACCTTCACGGAGAGTTTGATCCTGGCTCAGGACGAACGCTGGCGGCGTGCTTAACACATGCAAGTGGAGCGACGAACCAGGCTTCGGCCTGGGGCAGAGCCGCGAACGGGTGAGTAACACGTGAGTAACCTACCCCGATGACCGGGACAACCCGAGGAAACCCGGGCTAATACCGGATGTGCTCTTCTCACTCAAGTGAGAAGTGGAAAGGTAGCTTCGGCCTCCGCATCGGGATGGGCTCGCGGCCCATTAGCTTGTTGGTGAGGTAACGGCTCACCAAGGCCGCGATGGGTAGCTGGTCTGAGAGGACGATCAGCCACACTGGGACTGAGACACGGCCCAGACTCCTACGGGAGGCAGCAGTGGGGAATCTTGCGCAAT
>DASXBA010000041.1:0-4521 GCA_036406475.1 Thermoleophilaceae bacterium
GCCTGCGGCGCGCGATTATGGGGCACGAACCGAGGCTTCATGAAGGCGCCGCGTTCGGTATAAATTGGAGGTGGAGAGGACCGGTGCCGGCCTCTCCTTCTCAGCTTCGGGTCAGCGGCTCCTGGTCCAGTCGCCCGCCCAGATGAAGCTGCGCACGGAACACGGGTCCGTGCCCTTGGGGGTCAACGTCAGGGTGTTGCCGTTGGTGGACCAGCGGTAGTTCGCGGGTGGCCCGTCGGGCCAGCACCACCAGCCGAGCTCCGCCTGGCCGTGGTGGGTGTCGAAGGTCACCGCCCCGAACACGCGCAGGCTCGTCGCGCCCGCCGAGTAGTCGGAGTCGAGGATCCAGCCTTCGCCGGTGTCGTCGCTCTGCGGCACGCGGTACTTGCCCGGGAAGCGGACCTGGATCCAGCGCCGGTCGATCGCCATCTCGTATGTGCCCGGCGGGGTGAGGGTCTCGGTCGGATTGCCGGGGCTGCCGGGCTCGGGGGCGCCGCTGGTGTCCGAGACCTTGCGCCGCCAGGCCCCGCCGAGGTCGCCGGGGGGCTCGGGCGCGGGCCGCACGCGGGCGACGACCGTGTCGGTCGACTTGCGCCCGTCGGACGCCACCGCGCGCACGGTGAAGCGGTGCTCGCCCGGCGTCAGCCAGCTGGTCACGAGATAGCCCTTGTGCTCGCCGTTCTCGTCGTCGCCGAAGGTGTAGGGCGGATCCTTCTCCACCCAGCGCGGCCGGCCGCCGTCGATCAGGAAGGCGACCGACTCGACCTCGCCACCCTTCAGCTTGGGAAACGCGAGCCAGCGGATGTGGTGCGGTACGACCTTCCTGCCGTCGAGCGTCGACTTGATCGTGAACGGCGGCCGCGAGCTCCCCTCGGCGGCGCCGCCGGAGGAGCCGTCGCTGCCGCAGCCGACGACGCCGGCGGCGATCAGGGCGGTCCCAACGAGGGTGAGGATACGTGTCCTGTGCATGCCGGGGACCCTCGCGCCGCCGTGTTGCAGGAATGTGGCAATCGCCCTGCAAAGGTGTTTTGCTAGCCCCCATGGAGTTCGCGATCCTCGGCCCGGTCGAGGTTCGTCTCGACGGGTCTGAGGTCGCGCTCGGAGGCCCGAAACAGCGGGCACTGCTCGCTGTGCTGCTGCTGGCGCGGAACGAGGTCGTCTCGCGCGACCGCTTGGTCGACGCGCTCTGGGGTGAGCGGCCGCCCGCTACCGCCCAGCGCTCACTCGACAGCTACGTCTCGCGCCTGCGGCGGGTGCTCGGGCAGGATCGGCTGATTCGACGGGCGCCCGGATACGTGCTGCGGGCCGATCCCGGGGAACTCGATCTCGACCGCTTCGAGGCGTTGGTCGCCAGGGCGGGCGAGGCCCGCGCCACCGAAGACCACGAGGCCGCGGCCCGGGTGCTGAGCGAGTCGCTGGCGATCTGGCGAGGGCCCGCCCTCGCCGATCTGTTGTTCGAGCCCTTCGCGGGGGCGGAATCCGAACGGCTCGAGCAGCGAAGGCTCGACGCGCTGGAGCAGCGGATAGACGCCCAGCTCGCGGGGGGAGCCGGTCCGGAGCTGGTGGCGGAGCTCGAGGCGTTGGTGCGGGAGCATCCCTTCCGCGAGCGGCTGGTGGGGCAGCTGATGCTGGCCCTCTACCGGTCCGGACGGCAGGCCGACGCGCTGGCCGCCTACCAGGACGCCCGGCAGCGGCTCGCGCGCGAGCTGGGCTTGGAGCCCGCGTCGCAGCTGCGCGACCTCGAGCAGCGGATGCTCCGGCACGATCCGGGCCTCGACTCATCCCGCCGCCGCGCGCGCACGCCGGCCCGCTCGCGCAAGCGGCTGCTCCTAGCGGCGGTCGCGACGGCGGTCTGCGCCGGAGTCATCACCGCTCTGGTGCTCCACGGGGGCTCGGCATCGAGTCCGAGCGAGGGCTCGGGGACGGCCCCTCGCCTGGTCGGGATCGACCCCGGTACGGGCGGGCGGGCGGCGTCCATCGCCTTGACGGGCGCCCCGGCTGCCCTCGCGGCTCGGGCCGGGGCGGTCTGGGCAGCCGACTCGGAGGGCGAGACGGTGGCACGCGTCTCGCCCTCCTCGGGCGCCGTCATCGATCGCATCCCGGTGGCCGGCCAACCGGGCAGCCTGGCCGCCGGCGGCGGAGCGGTATGGGCGGCCAGCACCGTCGGAGGGACCATCCAGCGCATCGACCGCGCGACGGGCGCGGTGACTCAGACCGTCCGCCTGGGCGGCGACAACGTGGCCGGCATCACCTTCGGGGACGGGGTGCTCTGGGCGGCCGACGTGACCGAGGGCTCGGTGGTCGAGATCGATCCCCGCACGGGATCGCTGGGCAGGACGCTCAAGCTCGATCTGCGGCCGACGGCGATCGTCGCCGGCGGCGGCTCGATCTGGGTGGCGGACGAGAGCGCGGGCGCCGTCGAGGAGCTGGATCCGGCATCCGGCGCCGTGCGGACGAGGGTGCACGCGGGCAACGGCCCGGCGGCGCTGGCCCTGAGCCACGACGCCGTCTGGGTCGCGAACACCGACGACTCCACGGTCTCGCGAATCGACCGCCGGACGGGTGCCGTGGTCGCGACGCTGGCGGTGGGAAGCGGGCCCTCGGCGCTGGCGCTCACCGGTGGGTCGGTATGGGTCGCGAGCCGGTACTCGGGAGAGGTGGCGCGGATCGACACGCGCACGAACCGAGTGGCGCACATCGTCAAGGTCGCAGGCCGTCCGGCCGCCCTCGCCTCCGGCGGGGGCGTGTTGTGGGTCGGCGCCGGCGCGGACGCCGCCGGCCACAAGGGCGGCACCCTCAGGCTGGTCACCACGTCGCCGATCCCCACGATCGACCCCGCCTTCGCGAACACGGCAGAGCCGTTCCAGTTCATCCGCCTGGCCTACGACACGCTCGTGACCTTCGAGGCCTCCCCAGGGCCGGGCGGGCTGAGGCTCGTGCCGGACCTCGCGCTTGCGGTGCCGAGCCCGTCGCGCGCGGGCACGAGCTACACGTTCCGCCTGAGGTCGGGAATCCGCTACTCCGACGGCCGCCGTCTGCGCGCGAGCGACTTCCGCCGCACCTTCGAGCGGCTGTTCCGAATCCGCTCGCCGGGTGCCGACTACTATCGCGGCATCGTGGGCGCCGCGGAGTGCGATTCGCGGCCGGCGGACTGTGATCTCTCCGACGGCGTCGTCGCGGACGACCGCGCGGGCACGGTCACGTTCCATCTGGTGTCGCCCGACCCGGACTTCCCGTTCAAGCTGACCGTGTTCGGCTACTCGGCGCCGAGCCCGCCCGGCACGCCGGACCGCGACGTGGGATCAAGGGCGGTGCCCGGGACGGGCCCATACCGAATCGCCCCGAGGACGTCCGACGGCATCGAGCTCGTCCGCAACCGCCACTTCCGAGAGTGGTCGCACGCGGCTCAGCCGGAGGGCAATCCCGATCGCGTGATCTGGAGCACGGAGCCGTCACGCCGAGCGGCGGTGCGACATGTACAGCGCGGGCGTGCAGACTGGTTCTTCGGCCTGCCGGCGTCGGAGGACCTGCCGCGGCTGCGGATCGCGGCGACCGCACAACTTCATCAGGACCCGACGATGCTGATCGACTTCACCCCGCTCAACACGCACCGGCCTCCTTTCGACGACGTTCGCGTCAGGCGCGCGCTCAACTACGCGATCGACCGGGGCAAGGTCACACGGATGTACGGCGGCAGGCCGGTCGCACCGCCCACGTGCCAGACACTGATGCCCGGCATCCTCGGGTACAGGCCGTATTGCCCCTACACGCGACCGGGACGACCCGGCGAGTGGACGGCGCCCGACCTGGCGCGCGCGCTGCGCCTCGTGGCTGCGTCGGGAACCCGGGGACAGCGCGTGGACGTCTGGGGTCCGAACGACGGCCTCGGAACACCGCGACGGCTCCCGCCCTACTTCGCTCGTGTGCTGCGCTCGCTCGGCTACCGGACGAAGCTGCACATGATCCATGCCGCGGACTTCACCCCGCGGCTGCGCCGCCGCATCCAGCTCTCCGTCGACGGGGACTGGCTGCCCGACTATCCCGCTCCGTCCTCTCTGCTCCCGCCGTTCTTCGGCTGCAACGGCGGCCTGTCCAACGGCTACGTATGCGACCCGGGGCTCGACCGCAGGATGCAACAGGCGTCGTCGCTCGAGCTTCGCTCGCCGCCCGCCGGAGCGAAGGCCTGGGCGAGAGTCGACCGCGAGATCGTGCGGGACGCCTACTGGGTTCCGACCGTGCGACCGCAGGCACCGGAGCTCGTCTCGAAGCGCCTTCGCAACTACCAGTCCAACCCGATCTGGGGCTTCATCGCGGACCAGGCCTGGCTTCGGTAGGCCGTGCGCGGCCGGCGGCCGTCAGAAGACCAGTCTGCCCACGAGATAGCTGACGGCCATCGTCGTGAGGCCGACGGCGAGCGTGCGGACAAGGGTGCGCGGCAGGTTGGTGTGGCCGGTGCGGGCCCCGATGGCCGACGTCACGATCAGCGAGACGAGCACCGCACCGAGGATCAACCAGCTCTCG
>DASXBA010000042.1:0-31089 GCA_036406475.1 Thermoleophilaceae bacterium
TCGAAGACGTAGTAGCCGAACTGCGTCTTGACGGGGCCGGTGATCTGGCCCTTCTTCGCGTCGAAGACGGCCTTGTCGAGCGCCTTCTCCTGCTGGCCCTTGGCCACGTCGGGCAACTTGCCGCCCTGCGACTTGGAGGCCTGGTCGATCGAGAACTTCTTGGCCACGCTCTTGAAGCTCTGGCCGCCGTCGAGAGCCTCCTTGGCCTGGTCGGCCTTGGCCTTGGTCTTGGTCAGGACCACGTTGAGGTCACGCCGCTCGGGCTGCGCGAACCGCTTCTTGTTCTTGTTGTAGTAGTCCGTGACGTCGGAGTTCGTGACCTTGCCCTCGTCCTCGGTCACCTTCTGCGTCAGCTTCTGCTGGAGCTGATCGAGCTTGACCCGGAAGAGTATGTCCGCCTCGGACATGCCCGAGCTGGCGAGGAACTTCTTGTAGGCCTTGTCGTTGGGGAAGGCCTGCTTCTTCTGGTCCTCGAACGACTTCTTGACCTCGGCGTCGGAGACCTTGACGTCGCGGGCGTCGGCCTCCTGCTGCACCCACTCCGACTGGATCAGGAACTGCATGACCTCACCCTTGAGCTGGTCGTACTCCTGCTTGCACTGCTTCTTGAGCGAGGCGTCCGACGGCTTGGTCTTCGTCTGCGACGGCTGCGCCTTCTTGGCCGCCACGCACTTGGTGTAGTCAGGCGGATCCGGGACCGCCGTCGAGCCGCCACCCTGGGCCTGGCCGGCGGCGGCCGTCTTGAGCCACTTGTTGAACTCGGCCTTGGTGATGTTCGAGTCGCCTACCTTGGCGACCGAGCCGGCGGGGACGTCGTTGCCGCAGCCGCTGAACACCGCGATGCCGAGGCTCGCCGCAACAGCAGTAAGGGCGAGCTTGCTCAAGGAATGTGTCATCGAATCCTGTCTAGAGGGTGTGTGTAAAGCGCCAGTAAGCACGGCGCCGGCGGAGTCGCTTGGCCGGCGCGAAGGGCGGATGGTAGCGACCTCATTCCGGGACGGGTGAGGTTGCCACCTCGAGGATGGCCTCGGCGGCCGCAACTACGGCCGGGAAGCGCTCGGCGGGATCCTCGGGGACCCGGACGCGAACGGTGCTCCGGCCGGACTCGTAGACCGCCTCGGGCACCCGCGCCCGGAGGGCCTTCGAGCCGCGCGAGTCCAGCTCGATCGGCGCCACGGTCAGGCGCCCGCCGGCGAAGTCGACGGAGCGCGCTCCCGCCCGCCCCAGCTTGATCCTCGCGTCCTGGAGCCGGATCAGGTTGTCGAGCGGCGGCGGCACGGGGCCGAAGCGGTCCTCGAGCTCGTCGCGGAGCACGATCAGGTTGGCCACCTCGCGGGCGCCGGCGATCCGCCGGTGGATCTCGATCTTGGCCGCCTCGTAGGGCACGTACTCGCCCGGCACGAAGGCGTCCACGGGGATATCCATGCGGACGGGCTCGGGCGCGTCGTCGGCGGCCGTGCCGCTGAGCATGCCCACCGCCTCGTCGAGCATCGACACGTACAGCTCGAAGCCGACCGCGGCCACGTGCCCGGACTGCTCGTCGCCGAGGAGGTTGCCTGCGCCGCGGATCTCGAGGTCGCGCATCGCGATCTTGAAGCCCGAGCCCAGCTCGGTGTAGTCGGAGAGCGTGGACAGGCGCGCGGCGGCGTCGCCGCTCAGCGCCGCGGCCGACGGGTAGAGGAGGTAGGCGTATGCGCGCTCGCGAGAGCGGCCCACGCGCCCACGGATCTGGTAGAGCTGGGCGAGGCCCAGCTCGTCGGCTCGCTCCACGATCAGCGTGTTGGCGCTTGCGATGTCGAGCCCGGACTCGACGATCGTGGTGCACACGAGCAGGTCCGCCTCGCCGCGGAGGAAGCCGAGCATCGTTTTCTCGAGCGCACCCTCCTCCATCTGCCCGTGGGCGACGGCCACCCGCGCCGTCGGCACCATCGCCCGCACCCGCTCCGCCGTCTCGTCGATCGTCTCGACCCGGTTGTGCAGGAAGAACGCCTGGCCGTGACGCTGGAGCTCGCGCTCGATCGCCCGGCGCACGAGCTCCTCGTCGTATTCGCCGACGTAGGTCTTGACCGGCCGCCGCCCCTCCGGCGGCGTCTCGATCACCGAGATGTCGCGCAGGCCGGCGAGCGACATCTGCAGCGTCCGCGGGATCGGGGTGGCCGACAGCGAGAGCACGTCGACCTTGAGCTTGAGCTGGCGCAGCAGCTCCTTCTGGCGAACGCCGAAGCGCTGCTCCTCGTCGACGATCAAGAGGCCGAGCTCCTTGGGCCGCACGTCGCGCGAGAGGAGCCGGTGGGTGCCGATCAGGATGTCGATCTTGCCCTCGCCGAAGGCCCCCAGCGCGGCCCTCGACTCGGCCGCGCTGCGGAAGCGCGACACCATCTCGATCGTGAACGGGTAGTCGCGCAGCCGCTCGCTGAATGTGCCGAAGTGCTGCTGGGCGAGGACTGTCGTCGGGACCAGGAACATCACCTGCTTGCCGTCGTTCGCAGCCTTGAAGGCGGCCCGCAGCGCGACCTCCGTCTTGCCGTAGCCCACGTCGCCGCAGATGAGGCGGTCCATCGGCCGCGCCTCCTCCATGTCGGCCCGGACGGCCTCGATCGCGTCGAGCTGGTCGGGCGTCTCCCGGAACGGGAAGCGCTGCTCGAACTCCACCTGCCAGTCGCTGTCGGTGGGAAAGGCGTGCCCGGCGCGGCGGCGGCGCTCGGCGTAGAGCGTGATCAACTCGCCGGCCAGCGCCTCGGCGGCCCGCCGGGCGCGCAGCTTCTGCTGCTCCCACTGCTTGCCGCCGAGCTTGGACAGCGGCGGGTCGCCGGCGTCGGCGCCCACGTAGCGGCTGATCTTGTGGAGCTGGTCGCTCGGCACGAAGACGCGGTCGCCGTCCTTGTACTCGAGCTCGAGGTAGTCGCGGGTCACGCCGCCGACCGTCTTGGTCTCGAAGCCGGTGAAGCGCGCGATGCCGTGGTCCTCGTGCACCACGGGCGAGCCGGCGCGCAGGTCCGTGAACGAGGCCAGCGCCCCGGCGCCCACGGGCCGCTGGCTCGGCTCGGCCCGCCGGCGGCGCAGCAACCGGTGCTCCGGGAGCACGGCCAGCTTGAGCGCGGGCGAGAGGAAGCCCTCGCGAAGGCTCGCCTCGGCAAAGGCCACGCCCGGGTCGCGCGGGGCGGGATGCCCGTCGAGCATCGGCGCGGTCACGCGCGCCAGGTTGTACTGCGCCCGCTCCGCCTCGCCCCGGCGGGCCCAGGCCACGACGGTCCGGTAGCCCGAGCGCGTCAGCTTCTCGAGCTCCGGCTCGGCGTCCTTGAGCGAGCGCGCCGACGTGTCCGCTGCCTGGGCGCGGAAGAGGTGCGGCTGGTCGCCGGAGATGCTCGACAGCCGCACCGCGGCGCGCGCTTCGAGCGACTCCTGCAGGCGCTCCGGCTTGACGTAGAGGTGGTGGGCGTCCGTGTCGTGGAAGCTCGCGGTCACGTCATCCCAGTAGTCGCGCAGGGCGGGCGCGAGCTCCTCCTCCGCCGCCACCGCCACGAGCGCGTCCTCCGGGAGCAGGTCGAGCAGCTCGCCGAAGCGGTCCACCGGCAGGACCTCGGCCACGTCGGGGCGGTCGTCCTCGTCGCTGGCCGCGGCGATCTCCGCCAGCTCGCGGTGCTCGGGCGCAAGCTCGGCCGCGGGGGCGATCTCCACCCGTTCGACCTCCTCGAGCGAGCGCTGGGTGAAGGTGGAGAAGAACGTGAGCCGCTCCACCTCGACGTCGAACAGCTCGCAGCGCACCGCCCGCTCCTCGGTGGCCGGGTAGACGTCGAGGATGTCGCCGCGGATCGCGAACTGGCCGCGGTCCTCGACCTGGTCGACCCGCTCGTAGCCGCAGGCCACGAGGTCGTCGCCCACCTCGTCGAGGTCGATCAGCCCGCCCTTCTCGATCGCGAAGCCGTGCGGGCGCAACGCGGGATCGGGAACCTTCTCGGCGAGCGCCACGGCCGAGGCCACGATCACCGCGGGCTCGTCCTCGTCGCTGAGGAGCGAGTCGAGCGCCGCGATTCGGAGACCAACCAGGTGCGGCGGCGGAGCCAGGTGCGACTCGTAGCGGACGCCGCGGGCCGGATAGAAGCGCACCGGACGCGGGCCGAGGAACACCTTGAGGTCGGCGGCCAGGTCACGGGCCGCGCGGTCATCGCCGGCAACCACGAGCGCTGGCCGGCCGGCCTCGACGTCGACCAGGCTCGCCAGCAGGTAGGGCCGCATGCTCGCCGATACGAACGCGCGCTGCGGCTCGCGCCGGGCGGCATCACTGAGTGCGGCGACCTCCTCGGACTCGTGCGCGTATGTCAGAAGCGAGCGAAGCGACATGGGCATGACGAACGGCCGCCCGGGCACCCGCGCGGCTCTCGACCTCGATTCTAGGAGGCCGGTTCCTCGATGCCGGCGGCCTCGAAGGCCGCCGCCCGCGTCCGGTAGGTCTCCGACAGGACGATCTTGCCGTGGCGGCCCGCGTAGCGCTGGAACATCACGAGCTCGACCTCGATCCCGTCGCGGCCGCGGGCGCGGAAGCCGCCCTCCACGATCACCTGGTCGCCCGCCACCGTGAGCTCCCGCGGCTCGAGCACGATCTCCTCCCACGGCGCGGTGAATGTCTCCCAGAAGCGGACGACGCCGTCGAGCCCCCGGTAGACCGGCTCGAGGTCGGGGAAGCGGCCGGACGTGTGCCACTCGATCTCGGGGTGCAAGAACTCCTCGGCGCCCTCGAAGTCGCCGGCGTTCCAGCGCCGGAACGCCTCGCGGAGCATCTCCTCGTAGGTCATTCGCCGAGCACTCGATCGAGCTCGCCGGCCGCGCGTTCGGTCAGCTCCCGCACCTCCTCCTTGGGCTCACGGAAACGGGAGAGCACGTATGAGGAGACGACCTCCGGGTCGGTCGTGTCCGGGCGTCCGACGCCCACCCGGATGCGGCGGAAGTCCGCGCTGCCGAGACCGGCCTTGAGCGACTTCAGCCCGTTGTGCCCCGCCAGGCCGCCCCCGACGCGGCTCTCGATCCGCCCGAAGGGCAGGTCGATCTCGTCGTGCACTACGACCACCCGGTCGAGCTCGAGCTTGAGCGCTCCGCGGGCGGGCCCGACCGAGTTGCCGGCCTCGTTCATGTAGGTCTGCGGCAGCAGCACGGCCACGCGCGGCCCTCCCGGCTCCGTGCGGCCCTCGCTGTAGAGGCCGGCGTAGCGCTTCTTCGGCTTCGGTAGGTCCCAACGCTCGGCGGCGAGCTCGACGACGTCGAAGCCGAGGTTGTGCCGGGTTCCCGCGTAGCGGTCCCCGGGGTTCCCGAGGCCGACGACCAGCCAGTCCACCGGCCCGGAGCGGGCGCGGCGGAAGAGGGACACCTACTCCTCCTCGCCGCCTTCGCCCTCGGCGGGCGCCTCGCCCTCGCCCTCGGCGGCGGGAGCCTCCTCGCCCTCCGGAGCCTCCTCGCCCTCGGGCAGCTCGCCCTCTTCGCCGACCAGCTCGGTCTCCTCCTCGATCTCCGGCTCCTCGATCTCGGTCGGGACCACCACGGTCGCGATCAGGGTCTCCTCGGGGTCGTCGAGGAAGGTCACGCCCGGCGGCGGGCTGATCTCGTGCAGGTGCATGGTCGAGGCGATCTCCATCCCGGAGACGTCGACGGTGACGTTGTCGGGGATGTCGGTGGGGAGTGCCTCGATGTTCAGCTCGCGGGTCACGTGCTCGAGCACCCCGCCCTCCGTGTGGCCGGGCGACTCCTCGATTCCGGTGAGCTCCACGGCGACCGTCGACTGGATCTTCTCGTCGAGGCGGACCTCGAGCAGGTCGATGTGGAGCAGCTCGTCGCGGACCGGGTGGAGCTGCTGGTCCTTGACGATCACCGGGATCGCCTTGCCGCCGCCCACCTTGACGTCCATCAGCGCCGAGCCGTCAGCCAGCGTGTGCCGCAGCGCCAGCGCGCCCACCTTGAAGGACACGGCGTCGCCGTTGCCGCCGCCGTAGAGGACGCCGGGCACGAAGCCGGCCCGGCGCAGGCGCCGCGCTTCGCGCGAGCCGCGCTCGGGGCGCTCGTCGACTTCGAGAGTGGGTCGCTTGCTGTCCGCCATTTCGACGGGCCAGTGTAGCGTTGGGCCGGCGATGGCCAAGGACGAGAGCTCGATCCCCAAGGGCCGTATCCGCCGGACCGCGCAGGTGGGGTCGGTCGTCGGGACGCAGGGGGCGCGCTACGCGGGAACCCGGGCAGCGAACATCGCCCGCTCCAAGGAAGCAAGCGACGAGGCGCTCGAGAATCGCCATCTGGAGGCGGCCGAGCGGATGGTCCAGACGCTCGGGAAGATGAAGGGCGCGGCGATGAAGATCGGGCAGCTCGCCTCTTTCATCGACACAGAGTTCCTGCCGCCGGAGTACCGCGACCTCTACCAGGAGGAGCTGGCCTCGCTGCGCACGTCGGCGCCGCCGATGCCGTGGAAGAAGGTCAAGAAGGTGCTCGATGAGGAGTGGGACGAGCCCTGCGAGGAGCTCTTCGAGCAGTTCGACCACGACGCCTCGGCGGCGGCCTCGATCGGTCAGGTCCACAAGGCGGTCCTGCCCGACGGCCGCGAGGTGGCCGTGAAGATCCAGTACCCCGGCGTGGCCGACGCCATCAGGGCCGACATGCAGAACGCCGGGATGATCCTGCGGATGGCCAAGGCGCTGGCGCCGGGCCTCGACGCCAAGGCGGCCGCCGACGAGCTCAAGGAGCGCGTGCTCGAGGAGCTCGACTACGAGTACGAAGCCCACAACCAGCGGACGTTCGCGCGCGGCTACCGCGGCCACCCGTTCATCTATGTCCCGGACGTGATGACCAGGCTCTCGACCGAGCGCGTGCTCGTGACCGAGTGGGTGGACGGCATGGGCTTCGAGCAGATCAAGGAGCTGCCCCAGGAGCAGAAGGACCGCTTCGGCGAGATCGTCTTCCGCTTCTGCTTCGGCTCGATCTACCACCTCCAGCACTTCAACGCGGACGCCCACCCCGGCAACTACATCCTGCTCGAGGACGGCCACGTGGCGTTCCTCGACTTCGGCATGACCAAGCAGCTCGACACCGACCAGATCGAGCTCGAGATCGCGGCCCTCGATGCCGTGTTCGAGGAAGACCCGGAGCAGCTGCGGGTGGCCCTCCACGACCTCGGCTTCCTCAACAACCCGAAGAAGGTCGACGCCGAGGAGCTGATGAACCACGTCAAGACCGTCGGCGGCTGGTACATGGAGGACGCCGACGTGACCATCACCTCCAAGCGGGTGATGAAGGCGATCGCGGCGGTCTCGGACCCTCGCTCGCGCTTCTACCGGTTGATGAGGCGCGAGAACCTGCCCGCCAACGAGCTGATGGGCCGCCGCATGGAGTCCGGCGTGCTGGCCGTGCTCGGCCAGCTGAACGCCAGCCGCAACTGGTACCGGATCGGCCGCGAGTGGTGGTTCGCCGACGAGCCCGCCACGGAGCTCGGCCGCGACGAGTGGGCCTACTTCGAGGCCAAGGGCGAGCGGCGAACCCGCAAGTTCACCGCCCGCCAGGCCTGAGTTCTCCGCCGGCTAGTGCCGCCTGCTGCGGCTGGCCTGCGTGATGAGCTTCACGCCGCCGAACGTCGACGTGAGGTGCTTCGCCTTCACCTTGAAGGAGAGCTTGCCGCGCCTCAGCCTGCTGAGCTTCACGCTCACGAAGGTTGCGCCGCGGCGCGTCTTCACCTTGAGCTTCCTGTGGACCCTCTTCCCCTTGCGGGTGAGCCGGAAGCTGCCGATCGTGAACTTGTCCGTGGAGCTGGCCCAGCTCAGCGCGAAGAACACCGAGCGGGTCCGCGACGTGATGGTGAGCTTGTGCTTCTTCGACCCCTTCCTGGTGAAGGTGTCCGTGTACTGCCTCGGCGCGCTGCGGCAGTTGACGCGCGTGTCGATGACGTTGATCGCCGCCTGGAGCTCACCGGCGTCGTTCGCCTTCCGGTAGGTGCCGCCGGTGTCGCTGGCGATGCCCTTCAGCAGGGCATCGTTGGTGACGCCGCCGAACCCGATCACGTAGGTGGGCGGTCCGCCGCGGTGGCCGTTGTTGTACGCCTCGGTCGGATCGCCGTCCGTGAGGAAGATCCGAGCGTCTGCGTTCGGGTTGTGCGTGCCGGCGAGCCGGAAGGCGTCGTTGTAGTTCGTGGTGCCGTCGTCGGCCTGGATCTGCTGATCCATCGCCGCCGAGAAGGCGTTGCGGTTGGTGCCGATCTTGCCGGGCCCGAACAGCGGCGAGGCGACAGAGCCGAAGGCGATGGCGCCGAGGGTCTTGCCCTCGTTGCCCGGCGTGTTCATCAGCAGGTTGATGCCCTGTACACGGAGCCGGTTCGGGTCCGTGGCCGCCATCGACCCCGAGTCGTCGAGCATCGCCTCGATGTTCGACTTGACCTTGCAGGCGGACGCTTGCGCGCCCGGCGAACCCGCCGCTCCCGTCGAGGTTGCCGCCACCACGGCCACGCCGAGCGCAGCCGCCGATACTGCGAGTCCTGTTCTCAAGTCCTGCCTCCCTTGCCCTTTGGCGCCAGTAGGACCAGCGACTCTCCCAGAGTTGACTGCCGCCGGTCAAGCGGAGCGGACGAAGGATCTAATGATCCGTTCGCGGCGCCGGCGCGAATAGGGCTGCACAGGGTCGCTCGGGAGGCCGGCTCCGCTCACTGGCTCGACCGGAGGAGAGAATGGCCACCTGGACGACTCGCACGACGATCGACGCGACCCCGGAAGAGGTGCTCGGGCTCCTGACCGACCCCGAGGAGTGCACGCGCTGGTCGCCAATCTCGTTCGACGTCGAGCAACTCGACTGCAAGCAGCTGTCCGCCGGCTGCAGTGCCCGGGTGGCCGGTGAGCTGGCCGGGCGCCGAGTCAGCTTCGACATCGACGTGATCGAGGCCGGCGACGGCCGCCTGCGCCTGCGTGCCAGCGGCCCGGTCGACATGCACGTGGAGTACCGCGCCGAGCCGATCGCCGACCGCTCCGAGGTCTTCGCATCGGTGGCGATCCAGGCCCGCGGCGGGTTCCGCGGCCGGCTCGTGTCGGCCGCCGCCGACGCCGCCGTCGCCGGGATGCTCCCGGTTGCCGTGCAGCGGATCGCCGCTGCCGCCTAGCCGCCGTCGGCGGCCGCCAGCGCCTGCTCTCGCGACGGGTAGATCTCGAACCTCGTGATCAGGCCGCCGACCACCGTGTATACGAACCACCAGTCGGCCTCGACGGCGACGCCGCTCGCCGCTCCGCGCGCGACCTGATGGACCCGCGCGACGACCTTGTCGCCGGCGGTCTCGATCGCCTCGGTCGACTGCGACCACTCGCTGAAGTCGGCGGTCCAGTCGGCCACCGCATCGAGCACGCCCTCCGGCCCGTGGAACTCGGCCCGGTCCGGGTCGACGCGCATCGTCACGAGATCCGGGCTCGTGTACTCGAGCGCGGCGTCGGTGTCGCCGCGGTCCCAGGCCTCGAGGGAGCGGCGGACGACCTCGACCGGCTCTAGAACAATTGGTTCTCTCCGGCGAAGATCTCCGACACCGAGTCGTCCGAGAAGATCCGCCGGATCGAGTCGGTGAGGATGTCCGCGCAGGTGAGCTGGCGGATCAGGTCGGGCGCGCCGGCGCGCAGCGGCACGGTGTCGGTGACCAGGATGCCGGCGAGCGGTGAGTTCTGGAGAGTCGCGAAGGCGTTGCCCGAGAAGACGCCATGGGTGGCGACCGCGTAGACCTCGTTGGCGCCCTCGTCGAGCACCGTCTGCGCCGCGGCGGACAGGGTCCCGCCCGTGTCGATGATGTCGTCGACGATCAGGGCCGTCTTGTCCTTGACGTCGCCGATCACGTAGCCGATCTCCGCGACCTGCTGGGCGGGTCGCTCCTTCTCCAGCAGCGCGTACGGCGCCCCGACCTTCTGGGCGAACTTGCGGACGAGCTTCACGCGCCCGGCGTCCGGGGCGATGATCACGAGGTCCTTGTGGCCGAGCTGGTCCTGGACGTACTGGGTGAGGATCGGCATCGCGGTCATGTGGTCGACCGGCTTGGAGAAGAACCCCTGCATCTGGCCGGCATGGAGGTCCATGGTCACGAGCCGGTCGATGCCGGCGGCCTCGAGCATTTCGGCTACGAGGCGCGCGGAGATGGGCTCGCGGGGCGCCGACTTCTTGTCCTGGCGCGAGT
Source organism: Thermoleophilaceae bacterium (assembly GCA_036406475.1). GTDB lineage: Bacteria > Actinomycetota > Thermoleophilia > Solirubrobacterales > Thermoleophilaceae > DASXBA01. The sequence continues at coordinate 10,163 of DASXBA010000042.1, forward strand.
AGCCGTACCAGGGGGCCATGGCGATGATCCGGTGGGCCGACGCGTGCTTGGCGGCGTGCACCATCAGCATCAGCTCCATGAGCGCGTCGTTGACGGTCAGCCCCTCGGTCTCCGAGCCGCAGATCGACTGGACGATGAAGAGGTCGGCCCCGCGGATGGACTCCTCGTAGCGGCAGTAGACCTCGCCGTCCGAGAAGGTCTTGAGGCCGGCTCCGGTCAGGCTGAGGTTGAGGTTGTCAGCGATCTTGCCGCCGAGCTCGAGGCTTGCCCGGCCGGCCACGACCATCAGCCTCTTGCTGTCCGTCGCCTCGATGCTCATCGGGAGCACGGGCGCCGTCATGGTCTCAAGCGGCTTGCTCATTCGGGCGAGTCCTCCTCGTCGCGCTCCGCGTAGCCCTCGATGTTCGTCTGCCTCTGGCGGGCGATTCCGAGCGCATCATCGGGGATGTCCTCGGTGATCGCAGATCCGGCCCCAGTGTACGCCCCGTCCCCGACGTTCAGCGGCGCCACGAGCGACGTGTGGATGCCGGTCTTCACGCGTTTTCCGAGCTTCGTGCGGTGCTTCTCCTTGCCGTCGTAGTTCGCCGTGATCGTGCTGGCACCGAGATTGGACTCCTCGCCGACATCGGCGTCGCCGATGTACGACAGATGCGGGACCTTGGCGCCGCGGCCGATCTCCGAGTTCTTGACCTCCACGAAGGTGCCGACCTTGGCCTTCTCGTGCACGACCGCCCCGGGACGGAGGTAGGCGAACGGCCCGATCGTCGCCTCGTCTTCAACCTCGCACTCGAGCAGGTAGGAGTGCGGGACGGTGACCCGATCCCCGAGGGTCGCGTCGACGAGCGTGCTGTGCGGGCCGACCTCGCAGCCCTCGCCCACCCGCGTCGCTCCCCTGAGGCTCACTCCGGGCGCGATCGTCGTGTCCTCGCCGATCTCGACGCCGGCGTCGACGCTCGTGGTCTCCGGCGAGACGAAGGTCACGCCGGCTCGGGCGTGCTCCTCGATCAGTTTCCGCTGCGCCAGCCGCTCGGCCTCCATCAGCTCGACGCGGCTGTTGACCCCGAGCGCGCTCAGCGGGTCGTGAGTCTCTTCCACCGCCAGCCGCCCACCGTTCGCCGACAGGACCGGGAACGCCTCGGTCAGGTGGATCTCGCCGTCGATCTCGCCGACCTCATCGAGCGCCTCCACGAGCTCCGGCCCCTCGAAAACGTAGGTGCCGAGGTTGATCTCCCGGATCGCGAGCTCCTCGTCCGGGACCCGGTCCGGGTACTTGGTCTCGACGATGCGGTCGACTCTGCCGTCGTCGCGCCTCACGATCCTTCCGTAGCCGGCGGGATCGAGGTCGCTGGTGGTGAGGAGCGTGGCGATCGCCCGGTCGCCCTTGTGCGTGCTCACGAGATCGGAGATCAGCTCCTCGGAGACGAGCGGATGGTCGCCCGAGAGGACGACGAAGCTGCCGCCGTCCGTGAGCCGCTCGCGCGCGGCGAGGACGGCCGAGCCCGTGCCCTCGCCCTGCTCCTGGCGCGCGACGCTCACGCCGTCGGGGAGCCCCTCCTCGACGCCGTCGCCGGGACGCACGATGCAGACGACCTCGTCCGCGCCCGCGGCCCGCGCCGCGTCGATCACCCAGCCGACCATCGGCTTGCCCGCGACCGGATGGAGGACCTTCGGCACCTCCGACCGCATCCGCGTGCCCAGCCCGGCCGCCATGATCAGCACCGAGAACCGATCGGCCATAGCCGCTGAGCGTACCGACGGTCCTGGACCCGCGGCCCCCCGTCGCCGCACTACGCTTTAGAGCGCAGCCTTGGGGAGTGGTCTAACGGGAAGACGCCAGCCTTTGGAGCTGTTTTGAGATCCCGGTTCGAATCCGGGCTCCCCAGTTCCATCCGGTGGCTTGGCGAACATATGTTCGCCTATGCCATGGCGCCCGCACTATGACGAGGTTGAGGCTCGAGCCGCAATCCAGGCGGCGCAGTCCTGGCGTGCGGTGCTCGACTCCCTGGGCTACCAGTACCACGGGAAGAGCATCGCAACAGTTCGCCGTTGGGCTGAGCGCTGGGGAATCTCGACGGCACATCTCACAGACCACCGCGGGCAGGTCGGCTCGCCTACGCGATACACGGAGGACGACCTGCGTGCTGCCGTGTCGGCGTCCTATTCCTGGGCGGAGACGCTACGCCGTCTGGGCTACTGCCCTACGGGCGGCAACTGGCGCACGCTGAAGAAGCGCGTAGCGGCTCTGGGCATTCGGACGGATCATTTCGACCCGTACGAGACGTCTCGCCGGCGCGCGCGCAGCACCCGCACCCCCCTGGCCGAAGTCCTCGTTGAAGGCTCCACCTATAGCCGCGGCCATCTCAAGCGCCGGCTTTTCGACGAAGGACTCAAGGAACGGCGGTGTGAGCTGTGCGGGCAAGACGAGACCTGGCGTGGCCGCACGATGAGCCTGATCCTCGATCACGTGAACGGCGTTCGCGACGACCACCGGCTTGAGAACCTCCGCATCGTCTGCCCAAATTGCGCGGCGACGCTCGATACGCACTGCGGGAGACGCACACGGCGGCTGCGCACAGCCCTCGAATGCCTCCGGTGCGGCCACTCGTTTGTGCCGCGCTACGACACGCAGCGGTATTGCTCTAGGGAGTGCGGCACTCGCTGGGACCGCCGGGGCATCAATAGGCCCGGAGCCCGCAAGGTTGAGCGACCGCCACACCAGCAGCTTCTCGAGCAGGTAGACCACTTCGGCTATCTCGCGACAGGCCGCAAGTACGGCGTCACGGACAACGCCATCCGCAAGTGGCTTCGGGAGTACGAGCAGGAACGGCTTGCTGCCGAAGGCCAGGATCCGGCCGAAGCCAGGATCCCGGTCAGGACATGGCCGAACCGGCGTCGGAATGACGACGTTGCCGCATGAACGCGGCCGTTAACGGCCCTGGCGCTGCTGCGGCGGCTGGACGGCGGCGGCGGCGCCGCCGGCGGCGCGTAGCTAGCGGTCCTTCTGCTCCCGCGGGACGCGGCCCGCCTCGGCGCCGGTCTCGTGTGCCGGGCCGCCGGGCGGGACGATGCCGAGCACGCGCATCGCCTTGAGGCCGAGCGAGAGCCGCTCGCGCCCGTCGGTCGAGTTCACGTCGAGTCCGGTGAGCTCGCGCACGCGGTCGAGGCGGTAGCGGATCGTGTGGCGGTGGGTGAAGAGCTTCTCGGCCGTGCCGGCGACGTTGCCGTCGGCGTCGAGAAAGGACTCCAGGGTGCGCACCAGCTCGGTCTCGTACTGCTCGTCGTAGGCCACGAGCGGCGCCACCGTCTCCTCGTGGAAGCGGCGCAACTCGCTCGGGTCCTCGCTCATCGCGGGCAGGAGGAGGCGGTAGGCACCGGTCTCCTCGAAGCTGAGCCGCGCGAGCCCCCGAGCCTCGGCGACGTTCGCAGCGAGCAGCGCCTCGGCGCCGGCGCGATGCAGGTCGACCGGGTCGGCCGCCGGGCGGCTCAGGGCCACGGTGAAGGCGTAGTTGTCGAGTCCGGCCTCGAGCTCGCGCAGGGCGGCGTCGGCCGCGCGGCCCCCGGCGTCGGGGCCCGGAACCACGATCACGAGCTCGCGTTCGTGGCCGCCCCGGAGCGGCTCGCCCAGCCCGATCAGCGCGGCCAGCGAGCCGCGCTCGACCGCTCGGGCCCCACGCTCGGCCACCGTCAGCACGCGCGCACGCCAGTCGCCCTCCTCCGGCTGCTGCGGCCGGGCGCGGGCGATTACGACGCAGCCGCCACCGCGCAGGTCGCAGCCGAGCTCCTCGGCCCGGGCGACGATGTTCTCCCTGTCGGTCACGCGCCGCTCCAGCAGGTCGGCGAGGAAGTCGCTGATCGCCGCCTCGGTGGCCCTCTCGGGCGCGCGCGTGCGATCCACCTCGAGGCCGATCAGGTTGGTGACCAATCGCAGCAGCGAGGCGTCGGGCGGCTCGCTTCGCGGCCGGTAGCGGAGCTGGCCGGCCGGCGCGTCCGCCACCCGTAGATCGACGGAGAGGCTTCCCGACTCGCCCGCCATCACCGCGCGCTCGTCCTCGGGCGACGAGCAGGCCACTGCGAGCACGCTGCTCGACGAGTCGAGCACGATCACGCTCGCATCGAGCGCACGGCTTGCCGCGCGCGCCACCGCCGGCAGGCCCGCGCCGGACTCGACGGCCTCGGAGACCTCGTCGAGGGCTTCGAGGAAACCGAGCGACTCGCGCGCCCGGGTCGGCTTCTCAGACGCAGGCATGGTCTAGGCGTAGCGGTCGTACGACCAGACGATCAGGAGTCCGATCGAGGCGCCGACGCCGAGCAGCGTGGCCAGGGTGAAGAGGGTGAGGAAGCTCGCCGCGACCCGCTCCCAGAGCCTGCCGTACGACTCCCAGGCGGGCACCAGGATGAAGGCGATGTAGGCAGCGCCGACCACTCCGGCGGCCAGCGCGAGCACGAGCTCGGTTGTGGTGAGGTTGAGGTCCATCAGCCGTTTGGAGCACCCCCATTGTGGCGTAGATAGGCGACGATCAGCGCGATCGTCGCCACGAGCCCGAAGATCCCGTACCCGAGCCCCCAGCCGCCCGCCACGTCCGTCCAGTAGTGCGCGCGGAGGTAGATGCGGGAGACGCCGATGGCCGCGCTGACGATCACGGCCACCAGCACGACCGTCGCCCGGCTCGCGAGCCCCTGCCGCCAGGTGTAGACCGCCGCCGCGGCCACCCACGCCGACGAGTATGCGGAGTGACCGCTGGGATAGCTCGAGCCGACGGCGTCGACGTATGAGCCGGTCGGGCGTGGCCGGTCGATCCCGGCCTTGGCCAGATGCGTGCCGATCACGATCGCCACGAAGCCGCCGACCAGCGCCACCAGCTCTATCGGGCGGCGGCGCGCGGCGATGGCGATCGCCGTACCGAGCACCAGACCGCTGACGATTGGCAGAGCCCCAAGCGCGCTCACGACCTTCGCCACATCCACACCCGCCGGCGCGTGGAGCTTTTCGACGAGGTCGAACCACTGCCTGTCGAGCGTCGTGGCGCCGGGGTCGTTCGACGCCATGACCGTGAACAGCACGAAGAAGTAGATGCCGACGCCCGCGATCGCGAGCGCGGTGGTGAGCTCGAGGCCGAGCCCACCGGGCGTGATCCGCTCCCAGGCGAAGCGCAGCCGGGGCGCCGCGGCATGCCAGACGGGCCGCGCGACGGCGAACAGCGGCCTGAGCGCCCGCTTCTGCTCCTGGCGCTCGAGCCAGGCCTGGAGCTTGCGCCGCTCGTCCGGCTGGCGGAGCCGCCGGTAGGCGACCGTCCCGACGAAGATCACGCTGGCGACGACGCCGAAGGCGAAGACCGCGTGGCCGGCGATGTTCGCCACTTGGTCGAACGACTGCCAGAACACGTAGCCGAGCAGGCAGAACGTGGTTGACCACAAGCCCGTGCCGACGACGCTGAACGGGATGAAGCGCTTGTAGGGGAGCTCCGAGGTGCCGGCGACGAAGGGGGCGAGCGCCCGGACCAGGCCGATGAAGCGCCCGATCAGGATCGTCTTGCCGCCGTGGCGCTCGAAGTAGTGCTCGACCTGCAGGAGCCTCGGCTCGGTGATCCCGACCTTCGGCCCGTGCCTGGTCAGGAAACGCCGGCCCAGCCGGCGGCCGATCAGGAAGCTCGTGCTGTCGCCCAGCACCGCGCACGTCCAGACGATGCCGATCAGCGGCAGCAGCGCGATCTCGCCCTGCCCCGCGATCACCCCGCCGGCGATGATCACGGTCTCCCCGGGCGCGACCAGGCCGACGAAGGCCGCCGTCTCGAGGTAGGCGAAGACGCCGACGAGAGCGTACGTCCACGGCCCGAGGGCGCGGGCCACGTCGCCGATTGCGGTCTTGGGGTCGGGGAGCAGGGAGAGCACCCCGCTCGCGTAGATCCCGAGGCCGGCCGCCACAACCAGAGCGAGGAGGAAGCGCTCCCGGCTGAGCCGGCCCCGCCGCCACAGCGCCCCGGCCGCAACGAGCACGGCGGCGACGGCCGCCACGACGTGGCCCGCGCTCACGACAGCTGCCGGATGCGCGTGACGATCGACCCGGGCAGCTCGGCGGCCGCCGTCTCCGCGTCCTCCGCAGACGCGAACAACCCGAACGCCGTGGGCCCGGAGCCCGTGAGCGCGGCCGCCATCGCGCCGGTCCGAAGCAGCGCGGTGAGGGTTGTCTCGAGCTCAGGCCGGAGCGAGAGCGCCGGCCGCTGGAGGTCGTTCTCCACCGCCGCGGCGAGGACGGAGAGCGGCAGGCTCCCGAGCTCGCGCAATCGCTCGGGCTGGAACTCCTTCGTCCAGGCGGCGAGACGGTCGAGCTCCTGGTAGACGGCACCCGTGCTCAGGCCGCGGGCGGCCGGCACCAGCACGAGCGCCGCGTCGGGCAGGGCGACGGGCGCCACCTCGTCGCCGACGCCGCTCACGAGCGCGTGCACCGGCTCGACCTGGCTCGGCACGTCGGAGCCGATCCGTGCTCCCACGGCGCGGAGCCGGTCGGCGTCGAGCGGACGGCCCGAGATCTCGTTGGCGGCCCGCAGCACCGCGGCGGCGTCGGCGCTGCCGCCGCCCAGGCCGGCAGCGACAGGGATCCGCTTCTCGATCCCGATCCGCAGCGGCGGCACCTCTCCGGACACCTCCTCGCGGATCGCCGCCAGCGCCCGGGCCGCGAGGTTCTCACCGTCGACCCCCACGCACTCGAGCTCGTCCTGGACGGCCTCCTCGACCGCGAGCTCGTCGGCGAGCTCGAGCGAGGCGAACAGGGAGCACAGCGGGTGGAGACCGTCCTCGCGCGGCGGACCCGCGTGCAGGACGAGGTTGGCCTTGGCGTACGCGTACTCGCTGATCACCGCGGGGCGAGCGCGGCCAGGCGCTCGCGGCCGATCGCGTCGGCCAGTCGGGGCCAGTCGCCGGGTGGCAGCCGCTCGGCGCGAGCGTCGGCTGGATGACCCAGCTCCTCGAGAGCCGCCCGGATGCGGTCGCGAACCTCGTCCTCCGCGCCCGGCACGAGCGCGACGGAGCCGGCGAGCGCCTTGCGCCGGTGGGCGAAGCCGGCATGCACGAGGGCAGTGGTGACAGCGTCGGCGGCGGGCCGCCGGCGCCGCATGGCGATCAGCGCCGACTCGACGTTGGGCTGCGGGTGGAAGACCGAACCGGGCACGCGACGGAGGAAGCGAACATCGCAGGCGATCTGGGCCAGGACGGACGTGACCCCGTAGAGCTTCCCCCCTGGCGCGGCGGCCAGGCGCTCGCCCACCTCGCGCTGGACCATCGCGACCAACAGTGACGTTCCCGGCAGCTCGGAGATCGATTTGAGCAACACCGTGGCCGCGACGCCGTAGGGCAGGTTCGCCACCACCTTGGTGGGAGCGGGATCCAGCGCGGCGAAGTCGAGCTCGACGGCGTCGGCGATGAGAAGCGACGCGTTGCCGAACGGCTCCAGCGCCTCCCGCAGCGGCGCTTCGAGCCCTCGGTCGACCTCCACCACGTGCAGGTGCGCCACGCGGCGCACGAGGTACTCGGAGAGCACGCCGAGCCCACCGCCCACCTCGAGCACGACGTCGGACGGCTCGAGCTCGGCTGCCCGCCCGATCACCGCCAGGAGGTTGTCGTCGATCAGGAAGTTCTGGCCCAGCTCGCGGTTGGGGCGGATGTCGAACCGCCGCAGGCGGCGGAGGCTCGCCTGGCGCGGCTCGTCGCTCACCATCCGAACACCCGCCCGGCGTTGGCCTCCACGGTCCGCTCGAGCTCGTCGTAGCCGACGCCGCGCAGCTCGGCCACGAACCCGGCGGTGTGGCGGACGTTGGCCGGCTCGTTGGGCCTGCCCCGCACGGGCTGAGGCGCGAGGAAGGGCGAGTCGGTCTCCACCAGGAGCAGCTCGTCCGGCAGCTCGCGCGCGGCCGCCTGCAGGTCCCCCGCCTTCGGATAGGTGACATTGCCCGCGAACGAGCAGAGATAGCCGCGCTCGACGCACTCCTCGAGCCGGTCGGGCGCGGAGAAGCAGTGGAGGATCACCGTGGTGCCTGCAGCGTGCTCGCGCAGCATCGCGAACGTGTCGTCCTCCGCCGCGCGGGTGTGGATGGCCACCGGCAGCCCAAGACGCCCAGCCAGCTCGAGCTGGGCCTCGAACGCCCGGCGCTGATCGTCGCGCGGGGCGTTGTCGCGGTAGTAGTCGAGCCCGGTCTCCCCGATCGCGCGGGCGTGCTCGTCGGCCGCCGCGCGCTCGATCTGCTCGAGATCGGCGTCGCCGAAGCCCTCCGTCTCGTGCGGATGCCTGCCGACGATCGCCACTACCTCCGCATGCTCGCGGGCCGCCGCCAGCGCCGCCTCGATCGAGCCGGGGTTCATGCCGACGGTGGCAACGCGCCCGACGCCGGCCTCCGCCGCGCGGGCAACCAGCTCTGCGGCCGGCGGTTCGCAGACGTCGAGATGGCAGTGGGTGTCGACCACGGGGTCCGCTACGCGGCGGGTGCTTCGGCCTCGACCTTGGGGAAGAGCTGGCCGAGCTCGCCGCAGCGCGTGCCGCCCGAGACGGCCCCGAAGCGGGCGTTGTCGAGCGCCAGGTCGGGCTGCCCCAGGGCGGCGAGCAGCCGCTCGGCAGAGTCGGGCATGAACGAGTGGAGGAGGACCGAGACGACGCGCAGCCCCTCCGCCAGCGAATAGAGCACGGCGTCGAGGTGGGCCGCCTCCGAGTCGTCCTTCGAGAGCTGCCAGGGCTGCTCGTCCTGGACGTAGCGGTTCAGGAGCTTGACCCGCTGCCAGATCTCGTCGAGCGCGACGGTCAGGTCTACCTCCTCCAGTTTCGCGCCCACCGCCTCGGCGAGACCGTCGAACTCGGCGACCAGCTCCGCCGGCGGCTCGGCCTCGGGCACGACGCCGTCGCGGTAGCGCTCGATCATCGAAAGCGTCCTGCTCGCGAGGTTGCCGTACTCGTTGGCCAGCTCGCTCGTGTAGCGGCGCTCGAAGCCCTCGGGCGACACCTCGCCGTCCTGGCCGAAGCGCACCTCGCGCAGCACGTAGAAGCGCAGGGCGTCGGCCCCGTACAGGTCGACGACCTGGATCGGGTCGATCACGTTGCCGAGCGACTTGGACATCTTGTGCTCGCCGAGCAGCAGGAAGCCGTGGATGCCCACCTGCCGCGGCACCTCGATGCCGGCCGCCATAAGCAGCGCCGGCCAGATCACCGCGTGGAACTTGAGGATGTCCTTGCCGATCAGGTGGACGTTCGCCGGCCAGAAGCGGTCCGTGAGGTCCTCGCCCTCGCGCGCGTAGGAGAGCGCCGAGTAGTAGTTGAGGAGGGCGTCGATCCAGACGTAGATGACCTGGTCGGTGTCCCAGGGCACCGGCACGCCCCACTTGAGCCGGGGCCGCGAGAGGGACACGTCCTGGAGCCCCTGCTGGATGAACGAGAGCGCCTCGTTGTAGCGGTTCTTCGGGATCACAAAGTCCGGGCGGTCCGCATAGAGCTTCTCGAGCGGCTCCTGGAACGCGGACAGCCGGAAGAACCAGTTGTCCTCCTTCTCGCGGTCGAGAACGATCTTGTGGATCGGGCACTTGTTGCCGTCCTCGATCTCCGACTCGGTCTTGAAGTCGGCGCAGCGCGGGCAGTACCAGCCCTCGTAGGTGCCCTCGTAGACGTGCCCGTTGTCGTGAATCTGCTGGACCACCCGCGCGACGACCTCGTAGTGCTCCGCGTCCGTGGTCCGGATGAAGAAGTCGTTGGTCACGTTGACCCGCCCCGCCAGCTCCTTGAAGTGGACGACGTTGCGGTCGCCCAGCTCCCGCGGCGTGATGCCCAGCTTCTCCGCCGCCAGCGTGACCGGCTCACCATGCTCGTCGGTGCCCGTGAGGAAGAAGACGTCCTCGCCGCGCTGCCGCATATGCCGCGCCAGGACGTCGGCGGCGATGGTCGTGTACGCGTGCCCGAGATGGGGTTCCGCGTTCACGTAATAGATGGGCGTCGTGACGTAGTACGGCATCGCAGTCGATGCTACTGCGGGGTCGTCTGGCTGCCGCATCGCGCGGCGCCACCCGCCCAACCGCTCCCTTGGCGAGGCAGTCCGCCGCGAACGACGGCTGGGTAGGGACCGGCATCCTTCGCGGTTCCAAGCGAACCGATCGGAGTTTGTATCGCTATGCGGAACAAAGTCCGATCAGTTCCGCGGCGAGGGCGGGACCTGGGGGCCTGCGGGAGCGCCGCGCTGAACGCCTCCCTACCCAGCCGCAGTTCGCCTCGAGCCCTCAGCCCCGCCCGGTGAGCGGCCGCAGCAGCGCGCCCACCCGGGACGAGACGCCGCCGGCGCTTTGCCGAGGGTCCCTCCGCGTGCCCACCAGCGCAGCCGCCAGCAGCAGGCCGAGGCAGGCGAGGGCCCAGCCGAGGTCCGGGCCCGGCGCGCCGCGATCCGCGGCATGGGGCGCCGGCCGCAGCTGAGGCGCGCGTACGGGCGCCGGCGCGGCGGAGGGTCCCGCCTCGGGCGCGCCGTGCCGGACCCGAGCGACCAGAGGCCTGACCGGCGCCGGCACGCCGTGGAGCTCGGGGGCCGGCCGCAGGGCCGGCACCGCCCGGGGCGCGCGGCGGGGAAGGGCTCGCGGCGCCCGCCGGGGAATGGCCCTCGGCTGCCGGCGCGGGACCGCCACGGGAGCCGGCGACGGTCGCGCCGGCGCGCCCACCGGAACCGGGGGGCGTCGGGGTGCCGGGCGCGGCCGCACCGGCGGGGGGAGGAAGTCCATGGGGTCGTGGTAGGCGTGGCGGCTGCCGGCGTCGCGGACGCCGAAGTGGAGATGCGGGCGGGCGACCGAGCGGCGGCCGCTCGTACCGACCGCCCCCAGCCGCTGCCCCGCGGCCACACGCTCCCCTTTGCGCACCGAGACCGAGGACAGGTGGAGATAGCTGGTGTCGTAGCGGCCGTCCGCCGTGCGGACTCCGACGGTCAGCCCGGAATCGCCGACCACGCCCGCGAAGCGCACGGTGCCGGAGCGGGCGGCCACGACCGGCGCGCCGACCGCGCCGGCGATGTCGATCCCCCGGTGCTGGCCGGCCGCGTAGGGGTCGTCGCCGTTGCGGTAGGCGGTGATCACCTCGCCCCGCAGCGGCCACACCCAGCCCGACGCGCCCGAGGCTGGCGCTGCGCTCAGCAGATAGACGACCAGGGCCAGGACGATTGCGGCGGGCAGACGAGCCATGCGGGCACCGTAGGGCGGCGCGCCGGCAAGCGGGGGACCGTTTGACGGTCCCGTGTGCGTTCGTGGCGAACCTGTTACGGATCGCGCGAATCGGTGAGCGCGCGGTACAGATCGTTGGCGCTCCCACCCGTGAGCCGGGCCACGACCGCCGCCGCCTTGCGCGGTCGCGCCCCCGCCTCGACGAGCTCGCGGAGCGACGAGAGCGCCGCTTCGTCCGGACCGGAGGCGCCCTCGGCGCCGGGCGCCAGCACCAGGACGACCTCGCCCTTGGGCGGCTTGTCCTCGTAGCGGGCCGCCAGCTCCGCCGCCGTCCCGCGGACGATCTCCTCGTGCGCCTTGGTCAGCTCGCGGCAGACGGCGACGTCGCGCTCGGGGTCCAGCGAGGCGAGCAGGGCCAGCGTCCCGGGCAGCCGCCGCGGCGACTCGAACGCCACCAGCGTCTCGCGCGCATCGGCCACCAGAGCCCGCAGCTCCCCCTTCTTGCGAGGAAGGAAGCCGGCGAAGTGCCACTCGTCCGCCGGCAGGCCGGACGCGACCAGCGCGGTGATGGCGGCCGACGGCCCCGGCAGCACTTCGACCGGCAGGCCGGCTGCCACGCAGGCGCGCACGAGGACGTATCCGGGGTCCGAGACGAGCGGCATCCCGGCGTCCGAGACCAGGGCGACGACCTCGCCGGAGCGCATCCGCTCGACGAGCTCCGAGGCGCGCTTGCGCTCGTTGTGCTCGTGGTAGGAGACGAGCCTGGCCGCCACGCCGTAGCGGTCGAGCAGCACGCGGGTTCGCCGGGTGTCCTCGCAGGCGACCACGTCGGCCTCCCGCAGCGCGGCGAGGACGCGCAGGGTCACGTCCTCCAGGTTGCCGATCGGCGTCGGGCAGACGACCAGCCGGCCGCTCATGCCGCCACGAGCTCGAGCGCCAGCAGCGCGGCGCCGAGCATCCCGGACTCGCCGCCGAAGTGGGTGGGGACGATCCGCACGTTCTCGCGGCTCGGGGGCAGCGCGCGCTCCGCGACCACCTCGCGAGCGGGATCGAGCAGCAGGTCCCCGGCCGCCACCGCCCCACCACCGATCACGATCAGCTCGGGGTTGAGGGCGTTGACGACACTTGTGATCCCGGCGCCGAGCCGCCGTCCCACGTCCGCCAGCGCCCGGCGCGCGACGTCGTCGCCGGCATGGGCGAGCTCGGTGACGAGCGCTCCGGTGATCTCGTGCCCGGCAGCGGCACGCCGGCCCAGCTCGGACTCCGGCGCCGCGCGCCCCGCCTCGCGGCCGGCTACGCCGATCGCCGTCCCCGAGGCCAGCACCTCGAGGCAGCCGCGGCCCGGGCAGTTGCCCTGGCAGTCGGGACCGTCGAGGTCGACCACGATGTGGCCGAGCTCGGCGCCGAAGCCGTGCGCGCCGCGGTAGATGCGGCCGTCCAGCAGGAGCCCGCCCCCGATGCCGGTCCCGAGCGCGATCAACGCGGCGTCGCGGACGCCGCGGGCGGCGCCGGCGTGGTGCTCGGCCACCAGCGCCGCCGTGCTGTCGTTGTCGACCGCCACCGGAAGGCCGAGCCGCTCGCTCATCAGGTCGCGGAAGGGCACGTCCTCGATCGGCAGGTGGGTCGACCAGCGCGAGACGCCCGTCGCGCGGTCCACGAGAGCGGGGATCCCGAAGCCGACCGCGGCCACCTCCGGGGCCGCCGCGCGGACCTCCTCGACGGCCTCGACCATGATGTCGAGAGCCTCCTTGCGGTCGGCCCCGCGCCAGGTGCGATGGACGCGGTGGTGGACCACGAGCGCCTCGTCGACGACCCCTCCCAGGAGCTTCGTGCCCCCCGCGTCGATGCCGATGACGCGCCGTGGCGGCATGTGGGAACGCTATACACCGTTGGATGCCCGACCGCTCCCAGGGCCCTCCGGAGTACAAGGTCTACCGGTCACGGCGCCGTCCGCTGGGCGGACTGAGCCCGTCCGGCGACCTCGACAACCTGCGCCGCAGGCTCGGCCGGCGGCGCGAGCGCGAGCCCAGCGGGCCCGGCGAGGGCATCGGCCTGGGCCGGATCCTCAAGTGGGCCGCGGTGGCGATCGTCGCCTGGCTCCTGCTCTCGCTCGTCCTCTTCCTGGTGAGCGCGCAGGTCGAGAACGGCGTGTCCGACGACGCCAAGCAGGCCCTCTCCGGCGGCGGCAGCCTCTTCACCGGGAGCAACATCCTGGTCCTCGGCTCGGACCAGCGCGGCGGCGACTCGATCGACAAGTCGCAGACCGGCCCCGCCCGCGCGGACAGCATCATGGTCGTCCACACGGCCTTCGGGAGCGTCCGCAAGCTCTCGATTCCGCGCGACGCCTACGCGGAGATCCCGGGCCACGACGCCCAGAAGATCAACGCCGCCTACGCGCTGGGCGGGCCGTCGCTGATGATCCGGACCGTCGAGAGCTACCTCGGCAACGGACTCAAGATCAACCACCTCATCGAGGTCGACTTCAACGACTTCCCCAAGCTGATCGACGCGCTCGGCGGGGTCACCGTCAACAACAAGACGAAGATCTGCGCGCCGCCCTTCGACAACTTCTGGAAGGGCTTCGACCTACCCAAGGGCAAGCAGCACCTGGGCGGGACGAAGGCGCTCGGTTACTCGCGTGTACGGAAGAACCCGTGCGCGCCGGCCGAGAACGACCTCGACCGTGCTGCCCGCCAGCAGGAGGTGTTCAACGGCATCCGCCACCAGCTCACCTCCCCGGTCACGTTCTTCAGGCTCCCGCTCGTGAGCTGGCGCGCGCCCAAGGCGCTCCGCAGCGACATGCACGGCCCCGGCCTCCTGGCACTCTTCACCGACCTCGCCACGAGCGGCTCCGGCGCCACGCACGTGCTCACTCCGTCCTGCCTCTCCTGCGGCCCGGGCAGCAGCCTCGAGATATCCGAGGGCGAGCGCCGCGACGCGGTCCAAACGCTCCTGAAGGGCTAGCGGGGAGCGCCTGGCCCGCCGACTCAGTCCTTCTTGGAGGAGGACGACTCCTTCTTCGACGAGGAGTCCTTGGAGGAGGAGTCGGACTTCGAGCTCGACGAGTCCGAGCCGGCGGCGCCCGACGCCTTCTTCTTTCCGTAGTCGGTCGCGTAGAAGCCGGAGCCCTTGAAGTGGACGGCCACCGGGTGGAACACGCGCTCGACCGGGGCACCGCAGACCTCGCACTCCGTGAGCGGATCGTCGGTCATCCGCTGCATGACCTCGAAGGTATGGCCACGCTCGCAGCGGTACTCGTAGATCGGCATGGCCGCGACGAGTATAGGTAGGTGCTCCGGCGCTAAGACCCGCGTGGCGGCCGCGGCGAGTCCAGATCGTCCAGCAGCGAGACCCTCATCGACTGCCACACGAGCCAGGCGGCCAGGTGGCTGATCGGACGTAGCGCGTTCGTGACCATCCCTGTCGGCGGCCACGGTACTCAAGGATTCAGACGATCGGCCGCCTGCTCGGCGACGAAAGACCGCTATTTCGAGCCTTTTTCTCGTGGACCGGCGGTCTGAGTAGATTGGCTGCCGTGCCCGAAGACGTCGTGACCATGGACAAGATCGTCGCCCTCTGCAAGCGGCGCGGCTTCGTCTTCCAGTCCTCCGAGATCTACGGCGGGCTGGCCTCCACCTACGACTACGGCCACTACGGGGCGCTGCTGCGGCAGAACGTGAAGAACGAGTGGTGGCGGGCGATGGTCTACGAGCGCGACGACATCGTGGCCCTCGACGCCGCCGTGATCATGCACCCCAGGGTCTGGGAGGCCTCGGGCCACCTCGAGGGCTTCACCGACCCGCTGGTCCAGTGCCTCGGCAAGTGCAAGCGCCGTTGGCGCGAGGACCACCTCCGCGAAGCCCAGCCGGAGGACGAGCTCAAGTGCCCCGAGTGCGGCGGCGAGCTGTCCGAGCCGCGCCAGTTCAACCTGATGTTCAAGGTCCACCTGGGCCCCGTCGAGGACGAGGGCTCGGAGGCCTACCTGCGGCCGGAGACCGCCCAGGGCATCTTCGTGAACTTCAAGAACGTCCTGCAATTCGCCCGGAAGAAGCCGCCGTTCGGGATCGCGCAGGTCGGCAAGTCGTTTCGCAACGAGATCACGCCCGGCAACTTCATCTTTCGCACCCGCGAGTTCGAGCAGATGGAGATGGAGTTCTTCGTGCCGCCGGCGGAAGCCGAGAAGTGGTTCGGCTACTGGCTCGACAAGCGGATGCGCTGGTACACGGAGCTCGGCCTCCGGCCGGACCACCTTCAGCTCCGTGCCCATCCCGAGGAGGAGCTCTCCCACTACTCGAGCGCGACGTCCGACGTCGAGTACCTCTTCCCGATCGGCTGGTCGGAGCTCGAGGGGATCGCCAACCGCGGCGACTTCGACCTGAAGCAGCACGCTCAATTCTCGGGGGAGAAGATGGAGTACGTCGACACCGCCAGCGGGGACCGCTACGTGCCCCACGTGATCGAGCCGGCGGCCGGCGTCGACCGCTCGATGCTGGCGTTCATGGTCGACGCCTACGACGAGGAGGAGATCGAGGGGCGCGAGAGGGTTCTATTGCGCCTGCACCCGCGCCTTGCCCCGGTGAAAGTGGCAGTGCTGCCGTTGGTGAACAAGGACGGCCAGCCGGAGAAGGCGCGTGCCGTCTACGAGGACCTTCGAAAGCGCATGCCGGCGGAGTTCGACACGGGCGGCTCGATCGGCAAGCGCTACCGCCGCCAGGACGAGATCGGCACGCCCTGGGGCGTCACGATCGACCACCAGACGATGGAGGACGACACGGTCACGCTGCGCGACCGCGACTCGCTCGACCAGACGCGGTACGCGATCGCGGATCTGGGCGACGAGCTCGCCGGGCGCCTCGCGGCGCCCTGGACCAGCCCCAAGCTGGCGGACTAGCGGCATCCGCGCTTACGCTGGGCCGGGTGCAACCGCTTTTCGAGCATCGCCTGGAGCTGGCCGGGTTCGAGACGCGCGCGCTCGAGCTCGAGGGCGAGGGACCGCCGCTGCTGCTCCTGCACGGCTGGGCCGACAGCGCCGACACCTGGCGCCTGCTGCTCGCCCAGCTCGGCCGCGACGACCGGCGCGCCGTGGCGCTCGACATGCCCGGCTTCGGCACGGCCTCGCCACCCGACGAGGAGAAGCCGTTCCTCCCCCAGCTCGACGCCTTCTGCGACGCGGCGCTCGAATACATCGCGCCCGACGGCGGCGCGGTCATCGTGGGCAACTCGCTCGGTGGGACGGTCGCGCTGCGCGCCGCCGAGCGGAGCGAGCTCGGCCTCGCGGGCGTGGTGCCGCTGGCGCCGGCCGGGCTCGACATGGCGCGCTGGTTCGTGCTGATCGAGCGGGACCCGGTCGTCCGCTGGCTGCTCGCCTCACCGGTGCCGCTGCCGGGGCCCGTCGTGCGCGCGGCGGTGGCGGAGGCCTATCGCCGGATCGCCTTCCGCCGCCCCGGCTCGCTCGACCCGGGGGTCGTGGCGAACTTCGCCTCCCACCTCGCGAGCAAGGAGAGCGCGGCCCGCATCCTCGGGATCGGCAGGCGGATGCTGCCGGAGCTGCGCGACCCGTTCCGGCTCGAGCGCATCTCCTGCCCGGTCCTCCTCGTCTGGGGTCGCAACGACCTGCTCGTCTTCCAGACCGGCGCCGACCGGGTGCTCGAGGCGGCCGAGGAAGCTAGGCTCGAGGTGGTCGACGACTGCGGCCACTGCCCGCAGCTCGAGTGCCCTGAACATCTCCACGACCTGCTGGTCGACTTCCCGGCACGACTCGAGCGGGCGGCGTGAACCTCCATGCGACTCATCCCCGACCCGGAAAGCCTCCTCGACTCGGCCACGAACGGCTTCGACCTGCTGTTCGGCCCCGGGCCGGCTGACCTGACCCGCCAGGCCTCGTCGATCATCGACGAGGGCCCACAGCGCACCGTCCACCGTTACCGGAGCAGGCGCGGCGGTCGGACCAAGCACGCTCCCGTGCTCCTGGTCCCGCCCCTTGCGGCTCCAGCCAGCTGCTTCGACCTCAGGCGCGGCTGCAGCGTCGCCGAGCACCTGACCTCGCTCGGCTACCCGACCTACCTGGTCGACTACGGGCCGATCTCGTTCAGCGACCGCGCGCTCGGCCTCGAGCACTGGGTCGAGGACGTGCTGCCGCGAGCGCTGCGGGTTGTCTCCGAGGACGCGGGCGGGCTGCCGGTCCAGCCGGTCGGCTGGTGCCTCGGCGGGATCATGCTGCTGCTGGCCGCCGCCAGCGAGCCGAGCCTGCCGATCGCCTCGATCTCCCTCGTCGCGAGCCCGTTCGACTTCACACGGCTGCGGATGGCCGCGCCGATCAGGCGCCTGGCCAACTTGACCGGAGGCCGCCTCGGCACCGCCCTCTACCGGATGCTCGGCGGCGCCCCCGCGCCGCTCGTGTCGCTCGGCTTCCAGCTCACCGGCTTCGACCGCTACCTGACGCGGCCGCTGTTCCTTGCGCAGAACCTGCACGACCGCGAGACGCTGGCGCAGATGCAGGCCGTGGACGAGTACATGGCCAACATGCTCGCCTACCCCGGCAGGACCTTCGGCCAGATCTACCACGCCTTCTTCCGCGTCAACGGGCTGGCCGGCGGGACGCTCGAGCTGAGCGACCGCACGATCGACCTGAGCCAGGTGCGCGCGCCCGTGCTGTCGGTGGCCGGCACGGCCGACGTGCTGGCGCCGAAGGACGCGGTCCATCACGTCGACGAACTCCTGTCCGGATCGGCCGGCGTGCGCCTCGAGACCGCGCCCGGCGGCCACCTCGGCGTCCTCACCGGCCGCTCGGCACGGGGAACGACCTGGAAGTACCTCGACCAGTTCCTCGCGACCAACGAGCCCGTCAGCCGCTCGAGGCCGCGCGCGGCCCCCGTTCGCTAGTCGAGCGCGACCGGCTCGCCGGCCTGCTTGGCGCGGGCCAGCGCCTCGTCGGCGCGCGCCAGGAGCTCGTCCGGCGAGCAGCTCCCGTCCCACTGGCATACGCCGACGGAGCAGGTGATCTGCTCGCCCGCGAGATCCTGGGTCTGTCGCGCGATTCGCGAGCCCAGCCGGCGGCCGAGCCAGGCCGCGTGCCGGGCGCCTGCCTCGGGCAGGACGACCACGAACTCGTCGCCGCCGTAGCGGCCGACGTGGTCGCTGCTGCGGACGCCCTCCGTCAGGGCACGGCCCACGATCCTCAGCACACGATTTCCGGCCGGGTGGCCATAGAGGTCGTTCACCCGCTTGAAGTCGTCGAGGTCGAGGAAGCAGCACGAGAGCCTGTGCCCGTGGCGGCGGCAGCGGTTCGACTCCTCCGCCAGCACCTCGCGAAGCCGGCTGTAGGTGAGGCAGCCGGTGAGGCCGTCGACCAGGGCCGAGCCCAGCAACCGGCGGAAGCCCGCCGGTTCCTCGAGGCAGAGGGCGGCCAGGGCGGCGTGCGACTCGACGAGCCAGCGCAGGGTTGCCTCGGACACCTCCGGTGCCGTTCGGAAACCGGCACAGAGGGCCCCGGCGACACCATGAGGCATGCGTACCGGCGCTGCCGCCACGCACGCGAAGCCGCCAGGGCCTCCATGCTTGGGGTACCGCTCCACGAGTGCTTCCTTCGCGGAGATCGCGCGCCTCGCGAGACCGCCCATGTCCCACGACGGGGATAGTTCCTGATTGTCGTCTACGAAGATCGATGCGACGTCCGCACCCAGCCTCTCGCCCAGACAGCGCGCGACGAGCTCGAGCCCTTGATCACGCTCGACGGGGTCGCCGGCCGCCGGCCGCCGTGCCGGGGTGAACACCTCCGCAGTCGTCCTCTCCACCTTCCTGTGGGACTAGGCGCCTCAGGCCCGGCCCCGTAAACCCATCGCGGGAGCCGCGCCATTTTTGAGGCCCGCACCACGGAGGCTACGCCCCTGACCGGGGGCAGTCAACCCGCCATTTGGGCGGGGTTCCGGCGCTCCGGCTATACATAACCGACTGACCCAAACGGGTGGGCTAGGCGCCTGCGGGGGCGCTCTCGGCGCTGCCCGAGGCCTCGAAGCTCCGCCGCGGCAGCACGCGGGCGAGCGGCCGCGGGAGCCACCAGTTCCAGCGGCCCATGAGCTCCATGGTGGCCGGCACGAGCACCAGACGCACGAGGGTGGCGTCGAGGGCGATCGCCACCGCCAGCCCGAGCCCGATCTCCTTCACCGAGGGCACGCCGATTCCGGCGAAGACCGCAAACACCGCGACCATGATCAGCGCCGCGCTCGAGATCGTCGCTGCGCTCCGCTTGAGACCCTGGGCCACCGCGGTGGTGTTGTCGCCGGTGGCGTCGTAGCGCTCGCGGATGCGCGTCAGGAGGAAGACCTCGTAGTCCATCGACAGGCCGAAGACGATCGCCAGGAGGAACGGCGGCGTCATCGTGTGCACGTAGCCGAGCGAGTCGTATCCGAGGAGCCCGTCCAGCCAGCCGTACTGAAAGACGGCGACGAGGACCCCGTAGGCCGCCGCCACCGAGAGCAGGTTCATCACCACCGCCTTCAGCGGCAGCAGCACCGAGCGCAGGAGCACCAGCAGCACGAGGTAGCTGAAGGCGAGGACGAAGACCAGGATCTTCCACATCGAGCCCGAGACCTGGTCCTTGAAGTCCTCGACGTAGGCCGTCGCGCCGCCGACCTCGAGGCCGTCCATGCCCCGCATGCGCGACGCGAGCGCGCGGGCCTCGTTGCTCTCCGGGTCGTGCCGCGGCGTGACCTGCAGCAGCACGGCGCCGCCGTCGCGCGCGGTGCGCGGCGGTGCGACGCGCGCGACCTCCGGATCGCGCCGCAGCTCGCGCACGTAGCGGGGTACCGCCCGCTCGTTGGTCGTGATCGCCTGCACCGGGCCCTGCGATCCGGGGCCCATCTTCTTGGCGGCCAGCTCGGCGCCGACGCGGGTCTCGTAGTGGACCGGGAACTGGCGCAGGGCGCCGTCGCCGAACTTGAGCGAGAGCGCGGGGATCGCGAGCACCAGCAGCACGCCGGCGCTCAGGAGGGCCGCGAGCACCGGGCGGCGGGTGACCTGATCCGTCCAGCGCTGCCAGAAGTCGCGCCGCGGCGGCCGGCCGGGATGGGTCGAGCCGGCGCGGCGGCGGAGGTTGCGCCAGTTGCGGGCGACGAGCGCGCCGACGATCGCGACCCGTCCGCGCGCGTAGGCCCGGCGGCCGAGCAGCCGCATGAGGACGGGCAGAAGGGTGACCGCTCCGAGGATCGAGACGGCCACCACGACGATCGCGCCCATCGCCATCGAGCGGATCGTGGTCGAGTCGACCAGGAACAGTCCGGCCAGCGAGATCATCACGGTCAGCCCGGAGAAGGCAACGGCGAGGCCCGACGTCCGCAGGGCGACCCGGCGCGCGGCCGCCGGCTCGCGGCCGGCGCGGATCTCCTCGCGGTAGCGGGCGAGGATGAAGAGCGAATAGTCCACCGCCACGCCGATGCCGATCATCGAGGCGACGTTGGTGACGAAAACCGACATGTCGGTGGCCTGCGAGAGGAAGAAGATCGCGGCGCCGGTGACGAGCACGCTGGCGAACCCGAGGGCCAGCGGCAGCGCGGCCGCCGCCAGCGAGCCGAAGACCGCGAGCAGGATCAGGAGCACGATCGGGAAGCCCGTGGTCTCGGCGGCCGCGAGGTCCTCCTTGGACAGGTCCTGCATCCCCGCCCACAGCGCCTGCTGCCCGACGAGGTGCGGCTCGACGTGATCGCCCTTGGCGTCGCTCGCCAGCAGGTCGTCGCGCATGTCCACCGCGAGGTCGGCGGTGTCGT
>DASXBA010000043.1:0-3731 GCA_036406475.1 Thermoleophilaceae bacterium
GACCCGCAAGTCGGAGATCTTCTCGACGGCCGAGGACAACCAGCCGTCGGTCGAGATCCACGTCCTGCAGGGCGAGCGCGAGATGGCCACCTACAACAAGTCGCTGGGCAAGTTCCAGCTGACGGGCATCCCGCCGGCGCCGCGCGGCGTGCCGCAGATCGAGGTCGGCTTCGACATCGACGCCAACGGCATCCTCAACGTGTCCGCCAAGGACCTCGGCACCGGCAAGGAGCAGAAGATCGAGATCAAGGCCGGCTCCGGCCTCTCGGAGGAGGAGATCCGCAACATGGTCTCCGACGCCGAGACGCACGCCGACGAGGACCGTCGCGCGCGTGAGCTCGCCGAGGCCCGCAACACCGGCGAGAACGCCGCCTACCAGGCCGAGCGCCAGCTCAAGGACCTCGGCGACCAGGTCGACTCGACTTCGCGCGAGGAGATCGAGGCGGCGATCAAGGCGGTCCGCGAGTCGCTGACCTCCGAGGACCCGAACGAGATCAACGCCAAGACCGAGGCGCTGCAGGCGTCCTTCCACAAGGTGTCCGAGGCGATGTACGAGCGCGCCCAGCAGCAGGCTGCGGCCGCCGGCAACGGCGCCAGCGCCGACGGCGCGGGCACGACCGCCGAGGAGCCCGAGGAGGACGTCGTCGACGCCGAGGTCGTCGACGAGGGCAAGTCGTGAGCCCCGAGGAGCGCGACACCGTGACCAAGGAGGCGGCTGCCCAGGAGGCAGCCGCCGCCGAGGCCGTGCCCGCGGAGGCGACGGCGCCGGGCGAGGAGCCCGCTGAGCCCTCGGCCACGGCCGAGCGCGAGGCGCCCGAGCCCGCCGAGCCCGACTACAAGGACCAGTGGCTGCGCGCGGCGGCCGAGCTGGACAACATCCGCAAGCGTGCGCGGCGCGACGTCGCCACCGCGGAGTCGCGCGGCATCGCCAAGCTGGCCAGGGAGCTGCTGCCCGCGCTCGACAACTTCGAGCGCGCGCTGGCCGCTGCCGAGGAGCAGCCCGAGAACCGCGACCACCACCTCACGAACGGCATCCGCCTCGTCCAGACGGAGCTGCTCTCCGCGCTGTCGCGCGTGGGCATCGAGCCCGACTCGCCCAAGGGCGAGCGCTTCGATCCCCATCGCCACGAGGCGGTCGCCCAGCAGCCGATCGACGGTGCCGAGCCCGGCACGATCGTCGAGGTCTACAGCGCCGGCTACACCTATGGCGACGACGTGCTGCGTCCCGCCAAGGTCGTGGTGGCGGGCTAGGGGGCGACGTGGCGCAGCGCGATCTCTACAGCGTCCTGGGCGTCGACAAGAAGGCCTCGCCCGAGGAGATCAAGAAGGCCTACCGCAAGCTCGCCCGCAAGTACCACCCGGACACAAACCCGGGCGACAAGCAGGCGGAGGAGCGCTTCAAGGAGATCTCCGCGGCCTACGACGTCCTCGGCGACCCCGAGAAGCGCAAGGAGTACGACCGCGGCGGCCTGTTCGGCGGCTTCGGCGCCGGGCGTCCCGGCGGCGCCGGCGGGCCGGGCGGCTTCGATGCCGGGTCGTTCTCGGACATCCTCTCCAACCTCTTCGGAGGCGGTGGCGGCGCCACGGCCGGCCGCGGCGCGCGCGGCCCGCGCGCCGAGCGCGGCCGCGACCTCGAGGCCGAGGTCTCGATCAGCTTCGACCAGGCGATCGAGGGCGCCCAGATCCCGCTCACCGTCCCGACCTCGCAGATGTGCGGGACCTGTCGCGGCACCGGCGCCAAGCCGGGCACCGCGCCGACCGTCTGCCCGCGCTGCCAGGGCCGCGGCATCGAGTCCCAGGGCCAGGGGCTGTTCTCGATCTCCCAGCCGTGCTCGCAGTGCGGCGGCACCGGGGCGATCATCGAGGACCCGTGCCCGACGTGCTCGGGCTCGGGCGCGGTCCGCACGGTCAAGAAGTACCGCGTCAACATCCCCGCCGGCGTGCGCGACGGCTCGCGGGTGCGGCTCGCCGGAAAGGGCGAGCCCGGCCGCAGCGGCGGTCCCGCGGGCGACCTCTACGTGATCACCCGCGTGTCCGAGAGCCCCGTGTTCAAGCGCAAGGGCGACAACGTCGAGGTCGAGGTGCCGCTCACCATCCCCGAGGCGATCCGCGGGGCCGAGGTCGAGGTGCCGACCCTCAACGGGCGCAAGAAGCTGCGGGTCCCTGCCGGGACCAAGCACGGCACCGTGCAGCGCCTGCGCGGCGAGGGGCCGCCCAGACTGAGCGGCAAGGGCCGCGGCGACATCCACTACCGCTTCATCATCGACGTGCCCGCCAGCCTCAGCGACGAGCAGTCCGAGGCGGTCGAGAAGCTTTCGGAGGTCATGAACGGCAACCCGAGGGCGAGGCTCTTCACATGAGCGTGCGCCGTCGCACCACCGCACGGGTGACCGTCGAGCGCGGCCGTGGCGTCTTCATGATCTCGGTGGCCGCCGAGCTCGCCGACATGCATCCGCAGACCCTGCGAATGTACGAGGCGCGCGGCCTCATCGAGCCCAAGCGCTCGCCCAAGGGCACGCGCCTGTACTCCCAGGAGGACGTCGAGCGGCTGCGGCGCATCCAGGAGATGACCAACGAGCTCGGCCTCAACCTGGCCGGCGTGGAGCGCGTGCTCGAGCTCGAGGAGCAGCTCGAACGCGCGACCAGGCGCCTGGAGGCGCTCGAGCGCCGCTCGGCGGAGATGCGCGCCGAGATGGAGGCCGAGATCGAGCGCGTGCGCAAGTCGTTCAAGGCCGAGCTCGTCCCCTACACCGGGACGGACCTCATCCGCGCCGACGACGCGCGGCCCGCGCGCCGCACCATCCCGGTCGAGCGCGACGCGAGCTGACCGCCCGGTCGAGCGCGACGCGAGGTGCGCCAGCGCGGGGGCTGCGACGCGAGGTACGCCAGCGCGGGGCCGCGACGCGGGTGCGACAGCGCGGGGCCGCGACGCGGTCACCGCGGCTGCGCCGCCGCCACCGCGGCTGCGACGCCGCCACCGCGGCCGCTCTTCGCGAGCGCTTCTCGCTTACCGCGAGCAGGGCAATGAGGGAAGGAGCCCTTGCTGCCACGCCGCCGCGGTCTGCCTCCGCTGTGGGGCAGGTGCTTCGGGGCGATCCGCGCGCGTTTCGCAACACCTCGGCGGGCGACCCGATCAAGCGTCCTGCCCAACGCCGCCCGGAGCGGTACCAGGCAGGACAGTCCAGCGATGCAGGTGAACGTCCGGGGCGTATGACTGCAGCCATACGCGGTGGACGTTCGTCGCCGGTGGTGCAGCAACCGCCACAGCGGAAGCACGATCCGCGACGAATCTGCGCAGCTGCTTCCCCTCATTTGCCCTGCTCGCTGGGAGCGGCGAGCGCTAGGTGTTCCCGCGTGTCGTGCCGTCCTCGCCGGCGTCCTTCTCGGCCTGCTTGCGGCCGGGATGGCCCTTGGGCAGGTCGTGGGGCGAGATCTCGTCGTGGGCCTCGGGCGTGTCGCCCACGTCGGTCTCGTCGTCGGGCGTCACCGGCCCGAGCGGCTCGTGGGATTCCTTGTCGTGAGGAGGTGCCTTGGGGTCGTCCATACTGAGGGTGCTACCCCGGCTGGGCCTGCTACGATCTATGTCCATCCGACTGAGATTTCTTCATGCAAGCTGATCGATTCACCATCAAGGCCCAGGAGGCCATCGCTGCGGCCGGACAGCTCGCGGAGCGCCGCCGCAACCCACAGGTGACGCCCGAGCACCTGCTCAGCGTGCTGCTCGAGCAGGA
>DASXBA010000044.1:0-2575 GCA_036406475.1 Thermoleophilaceae bacterium
CTTGCCGACGCCCGATGGGCCGAGGAAGACGAACGAGCCGGTTGGCCGCTTGGGGTCCTTCAGGCCGGCGCGCGAGCGGCGGATGGCCTTCGAGATGACCTCGACCGCCTGCGACTGCCCGATGACGCGCTTGTGGAGCTCTTCCTCCATGCGCATGAGCTTCTGCGTCTCGGCCTCGGTGAGCTTGAACACCGGGATGCCGGTCCACATCGAGACGATGTCGGCGATCTCTTCCTCGCCGATAGCGGGCCGCTCGTGCTCGCCTTCGCCGCGCTCCCACTGCTCTTCCAGCTCGCGCTTGCGCTGCGTGAGCTTGCGCTCCTGGTCGCGCAGGTTGGCGGCCTTCTCGAACTCCTGGGCCTCGATCGCGGCCTCCTTGGAGCGCCGCGTCTCCTCGATCTCCTCCTCGAGCTCGCGGTACACGGTCGGAGAGGTCATCGACTTGATGCGCATGCGCGACGCGGCCTCGTCGATGAGGTCGATGGCCTTGTCTGGCAGCTGGCGATCGGAGATGTAGCGGTCGGCCAGCTCGGCGGCCGCCTCGAGCGCCTCGTCGGTGATCTCGACCTTGTGGTGGCTCTCGTAGCGGTCGCGCAGGCCCTTGAGGATCTGGACGGTCTCCTCGGTGGTGGGCTGATCGACCCGGATCTGCTGGAAGCGGCGCTCCAGGGCGCTGTCGCGCTCGAGGTACTTGCGGTACTCGTCGAGCGTGGTGGCGCCGATGGTCTGCAGCTCGCCGCGGGCGAGGGCCGGCTTGAGGATCGAGGCGGCGTCGATCGCGCCCTCGGCGGCGCCCGCACCGACGAGATTGTGGAGCTCGTCGATGAACAGGATGATGTCGCCGCGCTGGGTGATCTCCTTCATCACCTTCTTGAGGCGCTCCTCGAACTCGCCGCGGTACTTCGAGCCGGCGACGAGGGCCGCGAGGTCCAGCGTGTAGATCTGCTTGCCCTTCAGCAGCTCGGGCACGTCGGCGTTCGTGATGCGCTGGGCCAGGCCCTCCACCACGGCGGTCTTGCCGACGCCCGGCTCGCCGATGAGCACGGGGTTGTTCTTCGTGCGGCGCGAGAGGATCTGCATGATCCGCTCGATCTCGGTCTCGCGGCCGACGACGGGATCGAGCTTGCCCTCGGAGGCCAGCTTGGTCAGGTTGCGCCCGAACTGGTCGAGCAGCTTCGAGGACTTCTTGCCCTCGCCCGACGCGCCGGAGGCGCCGGACGCGGCGCCCTGGCCGCTCTGGCGGCGGCCGCCGGGGCCGGAAAGCATGCGGATGACCTCGTTGCGGATCTTCTCGGAGTCTGCGTCGAAGTCGAGGAGGATGCGCGCGGCAACGCCCTCGTTCTCGCGGACGAGGCCCAGCAGAATGTGCTCAGTCCCGATGTAGTTGTGGCCGAGGCTCAGGGCCTCGCGCAGCGCGAGCTCGAGAACCTTCTTCGCGCGTGGAGTGAACGGGATCTGGCCCGAGGTGACTTCCTCTCCGGAGCCGACGATCCGTACGACCTGCGCGCGGACGCGCTCGACCGTGATGTCGAGAGACTCGAGCACGCGGGCAGCGAGCCCCTCCTCCTCGCGCAGCAGACCAAGCAGGATGTGCTCGGTCCCGATGTAGTTGTGCTTGAGCGTGCGCGCTTCTTCCTGCGCGAGAACGACGACCTGGCGGGCCCGTTCCGTGAATCGCTCGAACATCGTGTGGTGGTCCTTCCTGCTGTGCGGGTGAAGCCTCAGCCTCGGTCGTTTCTTGGTCCTTGTGCGTTGGTCTTAGTGGGACGCCAAACGCCCGACTGCTCATCTATTCGGCCGGAACCGCCTCTCGGATGAGCGAATCGGGTCTCTATGGCAGGGCATACGCCAGTCTACCAACGCCTCTACACCCCTCTGTGTGATGCGCGGCAGTGTTCCCGCATGCTGGGAGAACTACGCCGTGCGCCGCGTGAGACGGCACGTTCAGCGCTCGAGCAGGAACCTCCGCACCGCGCGCCGGCCGGCCGGCGGGCGCCCGCGCGACTGCACCGAGTGGCCCGAACCCCTGACCACGAGGAGGCGGCCGTCGGGCGTGTGCGCAGCCTGCTCGCGGGCCCAGGGCAGCGGCGTGGACAGGTCGCGATCGCCGACCAGGAGCAGCGCGGGGACGGGCGGGAGATCGCCGTCGGAAGGCGGGGACGGGCCGGGCGTCGGCGGCCAGCGCAGGCACGTCTGCGCCAGGCCGTTCCCCGCGACCGTGGCGCGGTCGAACGGCGTCGGGTCGACCCGCGCGGCGTCGCGTTGCAGCAGCGCCTCGCGGCCCGCGAGCGGCGCCGCCTGCGAGCCCCACGGCATGTGGAGGTCGGCGCATGCGGTCGATGCATGCAACCCCTGGCTGAGGACCTGAGCGGGCGCGCGCTGGGCGCGGCGAACCGCCCGGATGAGGCGGTTCAGGCGTTCGGGCCGGCCGCGCCGCGCCGCCCGCAGGTCGCGCAGCAATCCCGGGAAGGTCGGCGCGCCCACGCTCATCGCGACGATCGTGTCGTAGAGCGCCGGACCGTTGTGCAGTTTGCGCACGACCGCGGCGAGGTCGGCCGCGGGGTCGCCCGGGCAG
>DASXBA010000045.1:0-61405 GCA_036406475.1 Thermoleophilaceae bacterium
CGGTTGCCCGCCAGGATGTCGCCGATCACGCCGAGCGCCGCGAGCTGCACGGCCACGATGAACAGCGTGGAGCCGAGGATCAGCGACTGGACGTGGCCCTGGCCGTCGCCGAAGAAGAAGAGCCAGAGGAAGCGCGCCCAGATCACGACCCCGACGAGGCCGACGAACGCCGCCGCCGCCAGGAAGACCCGCAGCGGCTCGTAGAGCGAGTAGATCCGGAAGATCGAGATCCCGTTGCGGCGCACGTACGCCCACATCGAGGGGAACAGCCGCGACTCGCGCGTCTTGGGATTCGTCCGGATCGGGACGTGGTCGACCGCGACAGTCATCTTGCCCGCCTGGATGATCGTCTCGAGCGTGTACGTGAACTTGGACACGACGCTCACCTGGAGGGCCGCCTCGCGGTTGTAGGCGCGGAAGCCGGAGGTCGTGTCCGGCACCTGCGTCCCGGACGCGCGCCTGACCACCACGCTGCCCAGGCGCTGCAAGCGCTTCTTAAGGGGCGAGAAGTGCTCGATCTGGTCGGTCTCGCGGTCGCCGATGACCATGTCGGCGTGGCCGGCGGCGATCGGCTCGACCAGCTTGGGGATGTCACGGCCGTCGTACTGGTTGTCGGCGTCGGTGTTGACGATGACGTCCGCGCCGAGCTTGAGGCAGGCGTCGAGCCCGGCCTGGAAGGCGGCGGCGAGGCCCTTGTTGTTGGTCAGGCGCACGATGTGATGCACGCCGTGGGCGCGCGCGACCGCGACGGTGTCGTCCTCCGACCCGTCGTCGATCACGAGCAGCTCGACATCCTCGAAACCCGGCACGGAGCGCGGGATCTGCGCCAGGGTGTCGGGTAGCTGCGCCGCCTCGTTGAAGCAGGGAATCTGGATGATCAGCTTCATCGCGTGGCCCGCGTAGGGTAGAGAGTCAGCCCGCTTTCACTGCAGTTTCACATTCAGAGATTCGGTAACTGAACGGCAACACCGTCTGCTACCGTGGCCCGCGTCCCCGACCTCGTTGGAGCATTCGACGATGACCACCGTTCTCGCATATCTGGACCCCGGCAGCGGGAGCATGATCCTCCAGATCATCGCTGGCGGGCTTGCTGCGGTGGCGGTCACCGCCAAGCTCTACTGGAACCGGTTCCTGCGGTTCCTCCGGATCAAGAAGGACGATCCGGAGACGGAGACCGCCTCCAAGCCAGACTCCGCTTAACCAAGCGGACGCGCGCCCACAGGCGCGCTCTCTCTACACTTCGCCGCCGCTCTCGCGAGTAGTCCTGCGCGGGGGCGGCGGCTTTTTTCTGCTCGATGTCCACGCCCGAGTCCCAGACCTCCGCGCCCGCCGGCCTCGACACAGGGTCCTTCCGCGACCCTGAGAGCCGGGTCTTCTACGCCGGCGGCGAGGTCTACAGGGCCCTCTCGAAGGACGGCCTGGCCGACTTCCAGGCGCTCGAGGAGACCGGCCTGCTCGAGAACGAGCGCATCGTCCGCTCCGAGCTGGTGGACGGCGTGCCGGGCGCGTCCGGCGTCCTCGCCACCGAGACCGCGGGAGTGCTCAAGCACGAGCTGATCCCTTTCATCTCGTACCCCTACGAGTGGACGTTCTCGATGCTCAAGGACGCGGCGCTTCTGCAGCTCGACCTGCTGCTCGCCGCGCTCGACAAGGACATGGTCCTGAAGGACTCGACGCCCTACAACGTCCAGTTCAAGGGCGGCCAGGCGAGGTTCATCGACATCGGCGCCTTCGAGCGCCTGCGCGAGGGCGAGCCCTGGGTGGGCTACCGGCAGTTCTGCATGCTTTATCTCTACCCACTACTTCTCCAGTCGGTGAAGGACGTGCCCTTCCACCCCTGGCTGCGCGGCGCGATCGACGGCATCACACCGTCGCAGATGCGCGGCGTCATGTCGTTCCGCGACCGCTTCCGCCGCGGCATGACCACCAACGTCTTCCTGCACGCGCGGCTCGAGGAGCGCTACGCCGACAAGCCGCGCGAGACCAAGCAGGAGGTCAAGCGCGCCGGGATGGGCAAGCAGCTGATCCTCGCCAACGTCCGCAAGATGAGGAAGCTCGTCTCGCGGCTCGAGTGGGACCCGCCCGAGGGCGTTTGGGTCGCCTACGGCGAGCGCAACACCTACACGGACGACGACGCCCGGCGCAAGGACGAGTTCGTCCGCGAGGTCGCGACCTCGCGTGACTGGAACCTCGTCTGGGACATCGGTTGCAACAACGGCCGCTACTCGCGCATCGCCGCCGAGGGCGCCCGCAACGTGGTGGCGGTCGACGCCGACCAGGGCCCGGTGGAGCTTCTCTACCGCGAGCTCCGCGACGCCGGCGACGAGAGCATCCTGCCGCTGACCATGAACCTGGCCGACCCCTCGCCGGGGCTCGGCTGGCGCGGTGTGGAGCGCAAGTCGATGGCCGATCGCGGCAAGCCCGACCTGGTGCTGGCGCTCGCGCTGATCCACCACGTGGCCATCAGCGCCAACGTGCCGGTCGCCGAGATCGTCGACTGGCTTGCCGGCCTCGGCAGCGCGCTCGTGATCGAGTTCCCGACCCGCGACGACCCGATGGTGCAGAAGCTGCTGGCGCCCAAGCGGGAGGGGCTGCACCCGGACTACGAGCTCGACTCCTTCGAGCGCTGTCTGAACGAGGCCTTCGACGTGCAGCGAAGCGAGCGGCTCGAGTCGGGCACCCGCGTCCTGTACTTCGCAATTCCCAAGCGGGCATGAGCGCGGCCAACACCGCGGCCGCGGTCCCAGCGGGAGACCCGCGCCGCGCCGAGTTCTGGAAGCAGGCCGGCTGGGACTTCGCCCACCTGGCGGTGATGTCGACGTTCGCAATCGCCCAGCCGCTCTTCAACCTGCTCTCCGACAACCCGGAGTTCTTCGCCGCCCGCGGCTCGCCGTCGTTCGACGTCATCTCCTTCGGGATCCTCGCCGTGCTGGCGCCGCCGCTGATCGGCATCGCGCTCGAGCTGCTGGCCGGGCTGATCCACCGACGCGCTCGCCAGGCGGTTCACCTGCTCCTGATGGCGGTCCTGACCGGGCTGTTCGTCGCCCAGCTGCTCAAGAAGTCGATCGACGCCTCGGACGGGGTGCTGATCGCCATCTCGGCCGCGATCGCGCTGGCGGCGGTCTTCGCATACGTCCGCACCGAGTTCGTCCGCTCGCTGCTCAACGTGCTCTCGCCGGCGCCGCTCGTCTTCCTGTTCATCTTCCTCGTGATCTCTCCGGTATCGAAGGTCGCGTTCGCCAGCGAGGCGGGCGCGCGGACGGTGGGCGGCGTATCGCGGACCAACGTCGTGGTCGTGCTCTTCGACGAGTTCCCGGTCGACTCGCTGCTCGACCGCCACGGCCGGGTCGACGCCAAGCGCTACCCGAACTTCGCCGAGCTCGCCTCGAACGCCACCTGGTTCCCCAACGCGTACACGGTCTACGACTCCACCGAGCGCGCCCAGCCCGCGATCTTCGACGGCAACCTGCCCTCCAAGGACAAGCTGCCGACGTCAGCCGACCATCCGCACAGCATCTTCACCCTCTTCGCGAAGACGCACCGGCTGAACGTCTCCGAGGAGGCCACGAGCGTCTGCCCGCGCGACCTCTGCAAGGACGAGCGGCTGGAGGAGTCCTACTACGACCGGATGAAGTCGATGTTCGACGACCTCAGCCTCGTCTGGCTGCACGAGGTCTCGCCGCCGGGGATCGAGAGCCGGCTCACCTCCGTGTCGGAGAACTGGGGCGACTTCGGCGGCGGCGACAGCGGCGGAGGTGGCGGCGGTGGCGGCGGCGGCTCGAGCAGCCAGACCAACACGCGCTCGAACCTCAACCGCAACCGCAACAAGCGCTTCGCGGACTGGATCTCGAAGATCCGCAACACGCCCAAGCCGGCGCTCGACTTCAAGCACACGCTGATGCCGCACGTGCCCTGGCAGTACCTGCCGGACGGGAGGCAGTACCGGCGCACCGCCCGCGACCCGATCCCGGGGCTGTCGAGCGAGTCCTACAAGGACCCGATGCAGATCGAGTCGCTCTACCAGCGGCATCTGCTCCAGGTGGGCTTCGCCGACAACGAGCTCGGCGACCTGATCCGCCACCTGAAGAAGATCGGCCTCTACGACAAGTCGCTGATCGTCGTCGCCGCCGACCACGGCGTGGCGTTCGACGTCGGCAAGCGCGACCGGCGCACGCTCACCCGGGCGAACTCGAACGAGATCGGGCCGATCCCGTTCTTCCTCAAGGCGCCGGGGCAGAAGAAGGGCCGGATCAACGACACCTATGCCGAGTCGATCGACATCCTGCCGACGATCTTCGACGTGCTGAACATCAACCCGAAGGTGAAGATGGACGGCCACTCCGCGTTCAGCTCCTTCGACCGCCACCGCAAGCAGGTCCGGATCCTCCAGCGGAACACCTTCAAGCCGCTCTACTTCAACATCCCGCGCTGGCACGCGCGCCGCCTCGCGCAGCTGCGGCGCAAGATCGCGATCTTCG
Source organism: Thermoleophilaceae bacterium (assembly GCA_036406475.1). GTDB lineage: Bacteria > Actinomycetota > Thermoleophilia > Solirubrobacterales > Thermoleophilaceae > DASXBA01. Next base: position 4,479 of record DASXBA010000045.1, read on the forward strand.
GTGACGGCGCCGACGGCCCGCTGCGCCTGTTCCGCATCGGTCCCGACCAGAACATCCTCTTCAAGCCGGTCTCCGGCTACTCGGTCAGCTCGGGCTCCGGCGCCAGCTTCGTCTCGCCGCAGGAGTTCGCCCACGTCGACCTGCGCACCCCGACGATCCCCGTCCACATCACCGGCCACCTGAAGGGACTGCCGACCGGCCGCGACCTGGCGATCGCGGTGAACGGCAAGATCGAGGCGACCACCGTGAGCTTCCGCACGGCGATATCGAGCGACGTGATCTTCGCGGCGATGGTGCCCGAGTCGTCCTTCCACCAGGGCCGCAACAAGGTGGAGATCTTCGAGATCGACCCGGGCAACCGGCTGAAGCGGCTCGGCCAGGCCTAGGAAGCCAGCCCGATCCTGCCGAACGTCCCTGGGTACGCCCTATAGGGGCAAGCGAGGGACGTTCACCGCTTCTACAGGCTGTCTATGCAGTCCTCGACCTTCTCGAGAAGGTCGTCTCCGTTCGCGCGCACGTAGATCAATGCGGCGCCGCTCTCGAGCGTGCCCTCGGCCGTGCCTTCGAACTGGGCGGCCTCGGCCTGGCCGCGGGTGAGGAAGAACTTGACCCGGGGGCCGGTGCGCGGGTCGTTCACCTGGATCGCGTCCTTGCCGCTCAGCCGGGCGTCGAGGTGATGCTTCTGCGTCATGCAGTCGACCGCCTGCTGGCGCTTGTCGCTCGAGTCCGGGCCGGCCTTGGCCCCGCCGCAGCCGGCGAGCGCAACAGCCGCCAGCGCTGTGATCGCGATCCATCTCATAGCCGCGAGGAGGGTAGTGACTAGCGCAGCGGCCTAGTCGCCTTGTAGAGCCGGCGGACGGTTGTGAAGGCAAGCTTGCGGGTCCCGCTCTGATCGATCAGGCCCTTGTTGTTCCAGGGCGGGGTGGAGCGCCTGGGGTCGTTGCCGCCGGTCCAGCCGGGAACGACGCGGAAGTCCTTGAGGATCCAGATGAGCGATCCGTTGACGAACGGCTTCGAGGCGTGGATCTTCAAGTGGGCGCGGAGGTAGTTGCTCTGGAAGGCGAAGCTGCCGCGCTGGCTGGCCGCCCCGGGGAAGGTCGACTCCGCGCCGAACTCGGTGATGAACAAGGCGGTCTGGGGGTGGGCGGCATGGACGCCGTCGAGGAATGGGCCCAGCTCGTCGGTCCGCGACGGGCCGCGGGTGACCGGCGCGCTCCGGTACCAGCCGAAGTAGTCGTTGATCCCGAGCGCGTCCAGGGTGTTGAAGGCGCGGTTGTACGTCGGCTCGCCGATGCGGGATTGGCGGTCGAGCGCCACCAGCCGGGTCTTGTCGAGCGAGCGCACCTGCTTCGCCGCGTCGCGCACGTAGCGGGCGAACCCGGGGCCGACCGCACCGTGCTCCGATTCCCCGCCGGCCAGCTCGTTGCCGATCGACCAGGCCAGGATCGACGGGTGGCTGCGGTCGCGCTCCACCATCCGCCGCACCACCGACACCGCGGCATTCCGAACGTTCGAGATGTTGAGGTAGTTGTTTGGCAGCTGGTAGACGGGCGCCTCGCTCCAGACGACGATCCCGGCGCGGTCGAACGCCTCCAGGAAGGCCGGGTGGAGCGGGTAGTGGGCGCGCACGAACGTCGCGTGGATCTTCCGCAGGTTGCTGACGAGGTTCGAGCGCTGCTTGGGCGTGAGCGCGGCGCCGGTGTTCGGCTCGTCCTCGTGGATGCTCGCGCCCCTGAGCTGGAGCTTGTGGCCGTTCAGGTAGACCTGCCCGTTCCGCTTCTTCTTGATCTGGCGGACTCCGAAGTAGCGGACGTAGCTGGTCACGCGCTTGCCCGCCACCGCCGCCGAGGCGGTGAGCCGGTAGAGGTTGGGGTGGCCCGGCTGCCACAGCCGCGGCTTTTGGATCAGGAAGCTCGTCTTGATCTCGCGCCGCGACATCGGGTCCATGTTCCGCGGCGAGAGGTCGATCCGCTGCGAGGACCTGCCCTTGCCGCGCAGCAGCAGCGCGAGCTGTATCCGCCGCTTCTTTCGCGACAGGTTGCGCATCGAGACGGTCACCTGGACGCGCGCCGCGCCGTGCAACTTGGGAAGCCGTGGGATCACGGCGAGGTCCTCCATGTCGACCGTGTCCATGGGCCGCACGTAGACCTCCCGCGAGATCCCCCCGAAGTTCCACCAGCCGCCGCCGCCGTACGGCCGCCAGTGCGTCAGGTCGGTGTGGCTGCGGCGATTCGACGCGCGGACGACGAGCCGGTTGCGGCCCTTCTTGAGCCCCTTCAGGTCGAGCTCGAAGGGCATGAAGCTGGGACCGCCGGCGCCGATCTGCTTGCCGTTGAGCCACACCGTGGCGCGGTTGTTGACCGACTCGAAGCGGACCCGCCACTGCCAGCGGCGCCCATGCGGCGCGCGCGGCAGCTTGAACTCCTTGCGGTACCAGCCCACCCCCTGAGCGTCCAGCTTGGTGTCCGATCCGTTCCAGGTGTTGGGGACGCTCACCTTGCTCCAGCCGACGAGCGAGCGCTGGGCGAAGTAGCGCCCCTGGACGCCCTGGAGCTCGTTGTCCTGGCGGAAGTACCAGGTCCCGCCCAGCCGCAGGCGGTTCGGCTGGCCCTCGCGGATGTAGAGCTTCTTGCTCGGGCGCTCGACCTTGAGCTTCGGCGTGGGCGGGGGAGGCGGCGTCGGCGTCGTGTTGGTCGGCGCACCGCCGCTGCCTCCCGTCTGGGCGGCGGCTGGTCCGGCGATCGCGGCCAGCGCCGCGATGGCGAGTGTCGTTACGAGTCGGGGCAAGCCAGCGAGAGGCAGCGCAAGCTGAGAGCGGTTCAGGGTACACGTAGCAGGAGCTGCCTACGGCCTCAGGTATCCCTGCTACCGTGAAGCGCTCGGTCCGGCCTTCCCGCGAGCGGCGCTGCACTTCTGGGATGGCCGGAACGTCCGCGCCGACGAGCACCCTCCGGCGGTGCGCCGATTCCGGCACCGAGCCATGAACCGACGCTTCGCGGTAATACAAGCCCTCTTCTCGCTGGTTGCCCTGGCGGCAGTCGTCTGGTGGGCATCCCACCAGGACGCCCCTGAGCTGCCGAGCTCGAGCCATGCCCTCACATGGCTGGCCGGAGCCGCTCTGCTCTACGCCGTGGCCACGCTCCTCCGCGGCGAGCGCTGGCACCGCGTCCTCCACCTGACCGAGGTCGACGCGGAGCGGGTCGACAGCTACGCCCTCACCACCGTGGGCTACATGGGGAACAACGTGCTCCCCGCCCGCGCGGGGGAGATGCTCCGCGTCGTCTTCCTCGACCGGCGCACGGGCGGCGGCAAGCGGGCGCTGCTCGGGACCGTGGTGGCGGAGCGCATCCTCGACGCGATCGCGCTCGGCTCGATCTTCGTCGTCGTGGTCTACGGGATCCTGCGCAAGACAACACTGCCGAGCGACCGGCCGCTCCTCGTCGCAGCCGGCCTGGTGGTGCTGGCGGGCGTGGGGTTCGTGGCCTTCGGCGTGCTGCGCAGGCGCGGGGCGCTCGAGCGCATGCACGACTTTCTCCGGCCGCTCGCCGGAGCTTCGCGGGCCCTCCTCAGCCGCCAGGGCCTGCTCCTGCTCGCCGGCTCGTTCGTGATCTGGGCCGTCGAGGCGAGCGTCTACATGTCGGTGGCGCGCTCGGTCGGTCTCGCGATCAGCGGCATGGGCGCGCTGTACGTCGTGGCGCTCACCAACCTGTTCGCGATGCTGCCCGCCGCCCCGGGCTACGTCGGCACGTTCGACGCCGCCGTGATCTTCAGCGTCAAGGCCATCGGCGGAACGGGCGCGGCCGCCTTCTCCTATCTCCTGCTCCTGCGCTTCGTGCTCTTCCTGCCGATCACCGTCGTTGGGCTCTTGCTGCTCGTCGCGCGCTACGGCGGCTGGTCGCGCTTCCGCGCCGCGGCGCGAGCCGAGGCCCGCGCCTAGGCGACCCGCCATGCGGGTCCCTGCAGCACAGCCCCGCCTCCTCCGCCAGAGGGAGGCGCCCGCGCCCGAGGCCGGAGGCACGCGGCTCTTCTCCCGCATCAGTGCGGCGGTGCACTCGCCGAAGGCGGCGCCGATGGCCTACGTGGTGGCCGGCTGCCTCGCCGTGGCCGCGGTCACGCTGATACTGCCGACAACGCCGACCTACGACCCCTGGGGCTGGATCCTGTGGGGACGCGAGATCACCCACTTCGATCTCGTGACCACGGGCGGGCCGTCGTGGAAGCCGCTGCCGATCCTGTTCACGATCCCGTTCTCCGTCTTCGGGCTGCACACGGCCCCGTATCTCTGGGTGTGCGTGGCCCGCGCGGGCGGTCTCCTGGCCTGCGTCCTCACCTACCGCCTGGCGAGACGCATCGTGGGACCGAACTGGTACGGGCTGCTCGCGGGCATCTGCGGGGCGCTGGCGCTCTTCTCGAGCTTCAAGTTCGTCCGCGACGCCGCGCTCGGCAACTCCGAGGCGATGCTGGCGGGGCTGGCCCTCTGGGCCTTCGAGCGGCACCTCGACGGCCGCCGCGACCACGCGCTCTACCTCGGGTTCGCGGGCGCCCTGCTGCGGCCGGAGGTCTGGCCGTTCCTCGGGATCTACGGCATCTGGCTCTGGTTCAAGGAGCCGCGGCTGCGCGTGCGGCTGATCGTGCTCGGCGCGCTGATCCCGGCGCTGTGGTTCCTGCCCGAGTGGTGGGGCTCCGGCAACCCCTTCCGGGCCGGCTCGCGCGCCAACAATCCCAACCCGGGCAGCGCGGCGTTCGCGCAGGACCCGTTCATGGAGCTGGTGCGCCGCTTCCGCAAGGTGGTGATCGCCCCGGTCAAGGCGGGCGTGGTGATCGCCATCGGCTGGGCGCTGTACCAGTGGATCCGCAACCGGCGCGAGGGGCTCACGCTCGTGGTCGCTGTCTTCGGCGTCGCCTGGTTCCTGCTCGTCGCCGGGATGACCCAGGCCGGCTTCGCCGGCAACCAGCGCTATCTGATCCTCTCGACCGTGGCCGTGGCGGTGCTCGGAGGCATCGGCGCGGCGCGCGTCCTCCAGGGCGTCGGCTGGCTGGGCCGGCGAGCCTTCGGCAGCGAGCGCGCCGGCGCGAGGACGGCGACGGTCGCGTTCCTCGTCGCGCTCGTCGGCTCGACCCCCTTCATCAACCAGAAGGTCAACAACATCGGGCGCGTCTCGGGCGGGCTGGAGCACGAGGCCGAGCTCTGGCACGACCTCAAGGTGCTCCTCAAGCGCAACGGCGGCCGCCACGACCTGCTCGCCTGCGGCGGCGTATTCAGCGGCCCCTTCCAGACCCAGATGGTGGCCTACGAGCTGGGCATCCACGGCATCCAGATCGGCTGGCGGACCACTCCGCCGCCGGGGGTGGTCTTCCGCACCCGCACGGTGCCCGACGGCCCGCTCGTGACGAAGCCCACCGACGACCGCTACCGCCTCATCGACCGTTACGGCAAGTGGCGTCTCCTGACGGTTCCGCCCACCGGCAAGAGCGCGTGTCCCGAGGCCAGCCCGGCCGCGCCCACCGCGCCCCCGGCTAGAGTCCGCTGACCCCCATGGCATCCGTAGCCTCGCGTCCTCGTGCACTGCCCCGGGCCCGGTCGTTCCCCGAGGGCGTGGCCGTCCCGGTCCTCATCCTGCTGGGGCTCACGGCCTTCGCGCTCTACCACCACACGCGCGCGCTCGGCCAGTCGCTGTGGATGGACGAGGGCCTGTCGATCGGGATCGCGTCGCAGCCGCTGCTCGACATCCCGCACACGCTCCGCGTCGACGGCTCGCCGCCGCTCTACTACATGCTGCTCGGCATCTGGACGCGCGTCGTGGGCGACGGTCCGGCGGAGACGCAGGGCCTCTCCGTCGCGATCTCGCTGCTCGCCGTCCCCGGCGGCCTCTGGGCCGGCTGGAGCCTCTTCGGGCGGCGCGCCGGATACATCTGCGCCGCGCTGTTCGCGTTCAACGGCTTCCTGACGTCGTACGCGCAGGAGACCCGCATGTACGCGCTGATGATCGTGCTCAGCCTGCTCGTCACGGCCGCGTTCCTGCACGTCTTCGTCTACCGCAACCGCCGCTACCTGCCGGCCTTCGCGGTCTTCCTTGCGGCGATGCTCTACACACACAACTGGGGCCTCTTCGTCACCGCCGGGGCGCTGATCGCGGTCGCGTTCGTCGTGTTCCTGGAGGAGGACCGCCATGACCTGATCCGCGACGCCCTGCTCGGCTTCGGCGGCGCGGGCCTCCTCTACCTGCCCTGGGTGCCGACGCTCATCCACCAGGTCCAGCACACAGGTGCGCCATGGCTCAACAAGCCGCGGCTCGGCGCGCCGGTGCAGATCTCCAAGTCGCTCCTCGGCGGCGGGATGGTCACCGTGTCGCTGATCCTCGCCGGCGGCTCGGGACTCGCCGCGGTAATCCAGGGCCGCACGAGCGACCGCGAGCGGAAGGCGATCTACGCCGGCGCGGTGCTCTGCATCGGGACGCTGGCGGTGGCCTGGCTGTTCTCGCAGGTCTCGCCGGCCTGGACCACGCGCTACCTGGGCGTGGCCCTCGGCCCGATCCTCCTGCTGGCCTCGCTCGGCCTTGCGCGCGCGGGCAACCTCGGCCTCGTCGCCCTGGTGATCGTCCTCGGCGTCTGGGCGATCCCCAAGACCTACGACCTGCGCAACAAGAGCAACGCCTCCGACCTGCGCCGCGCCGCCGCCCCGCTGCTCCACAAGGGCGACCTCGTGATCTCCATGCAACCGGAGCAGACTCCGCTCCTCGAGTACCACCTGCGCAATCTCGCCGGAGTCAAGGGCCTCGAGTACGCCACGCCGCTGGGCGCCGTCCACAACCCCGAGGTGATGGACTGGACCGATTCCCAGGATCGGCTGAAGAAAGCGACAGTCGCCACGAAGTTGGAGCCCCTGCTTGCTAAGCTGCCCCGCTCCGGACGCGTCCTCCTGGTCGAGCCCGTCACCGAGCGGGTGGACGACTGGGACGCTCCTTGGACGCAGCTGGTGAGGCGTCGCTCGGCCCAGTGGGCCTACGCGGTGGCCACCGATCGGCGCTTCAAGCAGGTCGCGGCCGTTCCGTCGAACTACCGGCGGGCGACGCGCATCGGCGTACGCGGCGTCGTCTATCAACGCATTCGATGAGCACAGGCAACAACGACAAGCCAGAGGTGACGCAGGAGCTCGCGCGCCCGGAGATGCGCGAGAAGCCGACCGTCGTGATCGGCGCCGGCCCCGCGGGCCTGACCGCCGGCTACCTCCTCACCAAGATGGGCCTCCCGGTCGTGGTGCTCGAGGCCGAGGACCAGGTCGGCGGCATCGCCAAGACCGCGGTCCGCGACGGCTACCGCTTCGATCTCGGCGGCCACCGCTTCTTCACCAAGGTCAAGGAGGTCGACGACCTCTGGCACGAGATCATGCGCGAGGAGTTCCTCGAGCGCCCGCGTATGTCGCGCATCTACTGGCGCGACCCCCGCGGTCAGGGCAAGTTCCTCGACTACCCGCTGCGCGGCCCGGACGTGATGAAGAAGCTGGGGCCGCTCGACCTCACCAAGGCGCTGTTCTCGTACCTGTGGGCCGCGATCAAGCCCAAGGGCAAGGAGGAGACCTTCGAGCAGTGGGTGTCGAACCGCTTCGGGAAGTGGCTCTTCAGCCAGTTCTTCAAGTCCTACACGGAGAAGGTCTGGGGTGTGCCGACCTCCGAGATCCGCTCCGAGTGGGCGGCGCAGCGGATCAAGAACCTGTCCTTCTTCCGCGCGGCCTGGTCGGCTTTCTTCGGCAACAAGGACAACAAGGTCACCAGCCTGATCGAGAAGTTCAACTACCCCCGCTACGGACCGGGCCAGATGTGGGAGACGATGACCGACGACATCCGCCGCCTCGGCGGTGAGGTGCTGCTCGAGACCAAGGTCGACAAGATCGAGTTCGACGGCGACCGCTGCGTGCGCATCGAGGCCGGTGACAAGACCTGGGAGCCGTCGGCCGTGATCTCGTCACTGCCGCTCCGGAACGTGGTGGGCATGGCCCAGCCGCACCCGCGGCCCGAGGTGCTCGCGGCCGCCAAGGGCGTCCGCTACCGCGATTTCCTCACGGTCTCGGTCGTTCTCGACGGCGAGGACCTGTTCCCGGACAACTGGATCTACATCCACGACCCAAAGGTCACCGTGGGCCGGATCCAGAACTTCCGCTCCTGGTCGCCGTGGATGGTGCCCGACCCCTCCAAGGCCTGCGTCGGCCTCGAGTTCTTCTGCTTCCAGGGCGACGACCTCTGGGAGATGGAGGACGACAAGCTGATCAAGCTCGGCATGCGCGAGCTCGAGCAGCTCGGCCTCGCCAAGAAGGAGCAGTTCGAGTTCGGCTTCGTGACCCGCGTCCCGAAGGCCTACCCGATGTACGACGCCGAGTACGCGGAGCGCGTCTCGATGATCCGGACCTGGCTGGACGGCCTCGACAACTTCGTCCAGGTCGGCCGCAACGGCCTGCACCGCTACAACAACTCCGACCACTCGATGCTCACCGCCATGCGGGCGGTCGACAACCTGGTGAAGGGGACGGACCACGACATCTGGGCCGTCAACGCGGAGTCCGTCTACCACGAGGAAGAGCAGCAGGACGAGCAGCAGCCATACATCGAGGCGCCGGAGACCGAGGCTCAGAAGCAGCCGCTGCACCACTGACGGGTCGCCCCTCCGACCCAAACCTGCGCATTTCCGAATCTTTAGGTTGGCCGCGTGATTGACCGGGTCCATTTGGGTATGGCCACCCCGATCGGTGGTCTCTCTCGATCGACTTCTCGCCGTGCTTCGGGGGGCTGGATGCACAGCCGTCGTTGCTGCCTGCCTTCTCGCGGCACCCGCCTCGGCTGACGTACCGAGGCTTCCCGACCCGTCCGCGCTGCCGGTCCACGGGGCCATGCGCGGCTGCTCTGCGCCGGCGTCCGCCTCGGCCAACCAGCCGGGCGTCGACCCGCGCGGGGCGGATCCGGGCTCGGCCAACCCGCTCCAGGGCCTGACCTTCTTCGTCGATCCCACCGAGCCCGCCTGGATGAAGTGGGGCAGTCTCCGCCACCGCGGGAAGCGCGGCGACGCCGGGCTCATGTGGAAGATCGCGAGCCAGCCGCGCTTCCGCTGGTTCGGCAAGTTCACCCGGCCGCGGATGGGCCGGAAGGTGCGCGAGTACCTGCGCTGCGTGCAGGCCGCCCAGCCGGGCTCGGTGCCGCTGATGGTGGTCATGCGAGCTCAGGCGAAGAGTTGCCATGGCGGCTACGACGGCGGCGGGTCGCGTGAGGACAAGGCCACCCGCAAGTGGTATCGCGGCTTCGCGAAGGCGGTGGGCCGCGCGCGCGTGGTGATCGGCTTCGAGCCGGACTCGCTGGGCACGCTCGACTGCCAGACCACGAGCCGTCGCCGCGCCCGTCTCAAGCTGCTGGCGTACGGCGTGCGGGTGCTGTCGAAGCTGCCGAACGCGACGATCTACCTCGAGGGCGGCGCCTCCGACTGGGAGTCGGCCGGGCGCACGGCCAAGCAGCTGCGGATCATCGGGATCCGCCGGGTGCGCGGCTTCATGCTCAACGCCACCCACTACGACTGGACGAGCAAGAACATCCGCCATGGCATGAAGATCTCGCGCCTCACCGGCGGCAAGCCCTTCATCGTCTCCACGGCGTTCAACGGCCGCGGCCCGCTCCACTACCGGGCCCACAACGGCCGTGTGATCAACGTCTGGTGCCACCCGCCGCGGAGGGGGCTCGGACCGGCGCCGACCGCGGACACGGGCCACTCCCGCGTGGACGGCTACATGTGGATCGGCAGGCCGGGCTACTCGGCGGGCGGCTGCAACGGCGGACCGCGGAAGGTGGGCGCCTTCTGGAGCGCGCGGGCGCTGATGTTCGCCAAGTACGCCACCAACTGGGTAAGCCCTCACCGCGGCTGACGGCCGCTCGCCTGGACGCCCGTCCAGGCAGCGGAGACGTGACTAATCCAGGGCGGCTGTGTCCCCGATGCAGCCGCCATGGCCCTCCACAATCGATTCCGCGCCCTGCTCGCGGTCGCCACCCTCGTCGCAGCGGTGCTCACCGGCGGAATGGTGTCCGGCCGGCAGTCCGCCCACGCCCAGCTTCCGCCCATCGACCTGCCCGGGACCGGCCAGCAGCAGCCGCCTCCGCAGCAGCCCCCGCAGCAGCAGCCGTCGGCCCCCCCGGTCCCGACCCTGCCCGACACCTCCAAGCTCGCCCATAGCTGGGCCCTCCGCGACTGCAAGCCGCAGGCCCAGACCTCGAGCTACGGCATGCCCGGGGTCGACCCCCGCGGAGTCGACCCGCATTCGACCAACCCGCTGGAGAGCCTGACCTTCTTCGTCGATCCCACCGAGCCCGCCTGGCTCAAGTACAAGAGCTTCAAGCACCGTGGCATGCGCCACGACGCCGACCTGATGTGGAAGATCGCGAGCACCCCGCGCGCCCGCTGGTTCGGCAAGTTCACGCGCCCGCACATGAAGAAGAAGATCCGCGAGTACTTCAAGTGCGTGCAGGCGGTCCAGCCCGGCTCGGTGCCGATCATGACCGTGCTGCGGGCTCAGGCCAAGAAGTGCAACCCGAAGAAGTACACCGGCGGCGGCCGGCGCGAGGACGCGGCTACCCGCAAGTGGTACCGCCAGTTCGCCGACGCGGTCGGCACCCACCGGGTCGTGCTCCTCTTCGAGCCGGACTCGCTGGGGACGCTCGATTGCCAGAAGAAGAGCCGCCGCATGGCCCGCCTCAAGCTGCTCGCCTACGGCGTAAAGCAGCTCGCGAAGCTGCCGAACGCGACGGTCTACCTCGAGGGCGGCGCCTCCGACTGGGAGTCGGCCAGGCGCACGGCCCGGCAGCTGCGGATCATCGGTATCCGCCGGGTCCGGGGCTTCATGCTCAATGTGACCCACTACGACTGGACCTCCAACAACATCCGCCACGGGATGCAGATCTCGCGGCTGACGGGCGGCAAGCACTTCGTCATCTCCACCGCCTTCAACGGCCGCGGCCCGGTCCACTTCCGCAAGTGGATCAGCCACAGCCGCCACATCTGGCGGACGGTGAACGTCTGGTGCCATCCGCTGAGGCGCGGCCTCGGGCCGATGCCGACCACCACGACGCACTACAGCAAGGTGGACGCCTTCCTCTGGATCGGCCGGCCCGGCTACTCGGCCGGAGCCTGCAACGGCGGTCCGCTCCCGGTGGGAACGTTCTGGCCGGCGCGCGCCCTGATGTACGCCTCGTACGCCACTGAATGGCTGCGGCCCCCGCAAGGTACGCGTAACGGCTTGTTCGCTCGCTACTCCGCCCGCCAGCTCGGGTACTGCGGGAATCGCTGTACCTGAGCGCGTCGGGATAGCGTCGCAGGGCCGCTAGTCCGCAGTCGTTCTGGGGGCTAGCCGACCTCGTCCGACGGGATGTGCCCCGGCAGCTCGCGCGCCTTGGGAATCCGCTCCGCCGGCGGGCCGTAGCGCTGGCGGCAGTTGCGCAGGCGGTAGATCGTTGCGGTCGGGCCCGGCCGGTAGTAGGCGGTCGGGTAGTAGTTGAACGACAGGTCGAAGTGGAAGGGAACGGGCTTGGCGCCCTTGTCGTAGGGGCTGAAGCGCCTGACCACGTCGGACTCGCGCTCTAGCCGGTCGTAGTAGCCGCGCACCGCCGCTCCGCCCGCCTCCAGGGCGCGCTCGCGCACGACCCCGAAGGTCACGATCAGGCAGTAGCCGTAGTGGCGGTACTGGTCGATCACGTGGCGGTCGACCACGAGCTGGTAGGCCGAGGCGCGCACGCCGCCGCTCGGCCGCGTGAACTGTCCGGGCCGGAAGCGGCGGCAGACCCGCTTGCCGCCGGGGGCGGGGTAGGACCAGCCGGGCAGCGGCCAGTCGTCGTGCTTGGGGCAGCGGTGGAGCCAGGGCGGCAGCCGCCCGTCCGGGTTGTTCCGGTAGTAGCGGCCGGGGACGGCCGGCTCGATCGCCACCCGCAGCTCTGGCGGGTAGCGGTGCGCGAGGTAGGCGCGTACCTGCTCGCGCGTGTCCTGGCGGCCGAGTACCTGGGCGGTCCGCACGTCGGCGGCCAGGGGCTGGATCAGGACGAGGGCGGTGATCGCGGCGAGCACGGCCGCGCGGACGCCCGCGCCACGGGGCACGAGGTCGGCCAGCCGCGTGAGCGCGACACCGCCCAGCATCGCCAGCACCGGGTAGGCGGGCAGGAGCCAGCGGCCGAAGTAGCGCGACTGGATGCTCAGGTAGAGGAACAGTGCGACGGGCATCGCCACGATCAGCAGGCCGCGGCGCCAGTCGCGGCGGAGCTCGATCGCGGCTCCCGCCAGGGCGGCCAGCGACGCCGCCCAGCCGAGCCCCCACGTGAGGCTGTCGAAGTAGTAGGAGAAGCCGCCGGACTCCTGGCCGGGCTTGCGCTCGTTGGCGGTGACCTTGGCCTGGCCGCGCAGGTCCGACCACCACTGCCCGATCGAGCCGAACACGTAGGGGTCGAGGACGACGAACACCGCCGCCGCCAGCCCGGCGCCGGCGGCCAGGCGGAGCGCGACGCGCGCGCCGTCGGGCCGCAGCCGCAGCGCCGCGGCGATCGCGAGGGGCAGCAGCGCCAGCCCGCCGGTGTACTTGAAGGCGAGCGCCAGGCCGGCCGCCCCGCCGGCGAGCAGGTACCAGCGCATGCGGCCGTCCTCGTAGGCGCGCACGGAGCCCCAGAGGGCGAGCGCCACGCCGATCAGCGAGCCGACGTCGGTGACCGCCACGCGCGAGTAGGCGATCGGCAGGAACGCGAACGAGAGGAGCGCGGCGGAGGTCAGCGCCTCACGGTCGCCCCAGATCCGGCGCGCGGCGGCGTATGTGGCCACGACGCCGCCGGCCCCGAGTGCGGCCGACAGGGTGCGGGCGGCGATCCATATCTGGGTCGGGTCCTTGTTGAACTGCTGGGTGACGTTGCCCCAGGGCAGGTCGAAGATGAATCCGAGCGGGCCGTACATCACGCGCAGCAGCGCGTAGACCAGATACGTGTAGCCCGTGGGGTTCTGGTAGTAGCCCGGGTCGAGGCCCTCGCGGAACATCGACACGGCGCGGCTCGTGAAGTGGAAGCCCTCGTCGATGCCCCAGATGAAGGGCAGGCCGTAGTCGTTGTGCCAGACCCGGAGGGCGAAGCCGGCGACGACGATCAGGGCAAGAAGGAGGCGCCGAAGCACGCGCGGCAGGGTAGTGACAAGCGGCCTGGGGGCGGCCCGGCCGCTGGTATCGTTGACTCGCGAGTCAATCCATGGCGACCACAGCCACCGAGCGCGATCTGCGCCACCTGAACAGGACGCTGGAGCTGGCAGAGCGGGGCCGTGGCCACACGAGCCCGAACCCGCTGGTGGGTGCCGTGGTGGTGAAGGGCGGGCGCGTGATCGGCGAGGGGTTCCACGCCGGTGCCGGCCTCCCGCACGCCGAGCGCGAGGCGCTCGCCGACTGCGCCGAGAGCGCCGCGGGAGCCACCATGTACGTCTCGCTCGAGCCGTGCGCCCACCACGGCCGCACGCCGCCGTGCACCGACGCGATCCTCGAGGCGGGGATCGCCCGCGTGGTGATCGCCTCCGACGACCCGACCGCCAAGGCGTCCGGCCGCGGGCTGGGCGTGCTGCGCGACGAGGGCGTCGACGTCCAGATGGTCGACGGCGAGATCGCGCGAGCTGCGCGAATGCTCAACCAGCCCTTCCGCAAGCACGCCCGCACGGGGCGGCCGCTCGTGGTCTTCAAGTCGGCGATGACGCTCGACGGCAAGGTCGCGACCCGCACCGGCGACTCGCACTGGATCTCCGGCGAGATGAGCCGCGCCCGCGCGCACCGCTGGCGCGCCGAGGCCGACGCCGTGGCCGTGGGCATCGGCACGGCGCTGGCGGACGACCCCCAGCTCACGGCTCGGATCGAGGGGATCCCGAAGCAGCCGCGGCGGGTGGTGTTCGACTCCGAGGCGCGGCTGCCCCTCGACAGCGCGCTGGTCCGGAGCGCCTCGGAAGTGCCGGTGGTTCTCGTCTGCGGCCGCGCTGCCAGCCGGACCGCCGTGCAGGCGCTCGAGGCCGCGCGCGTCGACGTGATCGTCTCGACCGGCGAGAACGAGGCCGCCCGGGTGGTCAAGGCGCTCGACGAGCTCGGCGCGCGCGACGTCCAGTCGATCCTCCTCGAGGGCGGCCCGCACCTGGCGGGCGCCTTCCTCGAGGCCGGCGAGATCGACGAGGCGCGGATCTTCGTCGCTCCTCTGCTCGCGGGCGGCCGCGAGGCGCGCACGGCGCTCGAGGGCCAGGGGATCGAGGAGATCGCCGGGGCGCTGCGCGCGGAGGACGCCCAGGTCGAGCGAATCGACGACGACGTGCTGATCCTGGCGAGGTTCGAGGAGTGGTGAGCCGTGTTCACCGGACTCGTTGAGACCACTGGCATCGTTGCGGCCCCGGGCGAGCGCCTCGCCGTCGAGGCAAGCGTCGAGCTGGCCGCGGGCGACTCCGTGGCGATAAACGGCGTCTGCCTCACCGCCTCCGCCGTAAGCGACGTGGGCTTCGAGGCGGACGTGATGCCGGAGACCCTGCGTCGCACATCGCTCGGCTCGCTCGCCGAGGGCGACACCGTGAACGTCGAGCTGCCGCTGCGCGCGGGAGACCGCCTGGGCGGTCACGTGGTACAGGGGCACGTCGACGGCCTCGGCAAGGTCAAGTCGGTCGGGGACGAGAGCTTCGCCCGCGTGGTGCGGATCGCCGCGCCACGAGAGCTCCTCCGCTACGTGGTGGAGAAGGGCTCGATCGCCGTCGACGGCGTTTCGCTGACCGTCGCGGAGGTGGACGACGCGGGCTTCAGCGTGTCACTGATCCCGGAGACCCTCGAGCGGACGACGCTCGGGGACGCCGCTCCGGGCCGTTCCGTCAACCTGGAGGTCGACGTGCTGGCCAAATATGTCGAGAAACTGGTGCCCGCATGACGGATTCCCGCTTCAGCACCATCGAGGAGGCCCTCGAGGACATCCGCGACGGCAAGATGGTCGTGGTCTGCGACGCCGAGGACCGCGAGAACGAGGGCGACCTCACCCTGGCGGCCCAGTTCGCCACCCCTGACGCGATCAACTTCATGGCCACCCACGCGCGCGGCCTCATCTGCCTCGCCCTCACCGGCGACCGCTGCGACGAGCTCGGCCTCGACCTGATGGCGGCAAAGAACGAGTCGGCCTTCCAGACCGCGTTCACGGTGTCGATCGAGGCCCGCGAGGGGGTTACCACCGGGATCTCGGCCCACGACCGGGCACACACGATCCAGGTGGCGATCGACCCGGGCACCCGGCCGCAGGACGTCGTCCAGCCGGGTCACATCTTCCCGCTCAAGGCCAAGCGCGGAGGCGTGCTCGAGCGCACCGGCCAGACCGAGGCGGCGGTCGACCTCGCACGGCTGGCGGGCCTCAATCCCGCCGGCGTGATCTGCGAGATCATGAACGACGACGGCACGATGGCCCGGGTCCCGGACCTCGTCCCGTACTGCGAGCGCCACGGCCTGAAGATGATCACCGTGGCCGACCTGATCGCCTACCGCCGCCGGCACGACAAGCTGGTCGAGCGCGTGGTCGAGGCGAGCATGCCCACGAAGTTCGGCGACTTCCGCGTCTACGGCTTTCGCTCGCTCGTGGACGAGAAGCACCACGTGGCGATGGTCAAGGGCGACATCGACGGCGAGGAGGACGTGCTCGTCCGCGTCCATTCGGAGTGCCTCACCGGCGACGTCTTTCACTCGCTGCGCTGCGACTGCGGCCAGCAGCTCGAGGACGCGCTCCTGCGGATCGAGCAGGAGGGCACGGGCGTGCTGCTCTATCTCGCCCAGGAGGGCCGCGGCATCGGCCTGCTCAACAAGCTGCGCGCCTACAAGCTCCAGGAGGGCGGCCTCGACACCGTCGACGCCAACCTCGAGCTCGGCCTCCCGGCCGACCTGCGCGACTACGGCATCGGCGCGCAGATCCTGGTCGATCTCGGCCTGAGCTCGATTCGCCTGCTCACCAACAACCCCAAGAAGATCGTGGGCCTCGAGGGCTACGGCCTGCGCGTCACCGACCAGCTGCCGATCGTGCAGGCGCCGACGGAGCACAACGTCGAGTACCTGCGCGCCAAGCGCGAGCGGATGGGCCACAAGCTGCACCACCAGGGCCTGGCGCTCGACGAGGAGATGATCCACGAGGAGCGCCGCGGCGATCGCGAGCGCCGCGCCGCCGAGGCCGACATCTACGGCGAGGGCCCGGCCCCGAAGCGTCCGGGTGAGTGACGTCTACGCAGTCGCTGTGGCCCGCTTCTACGAGGAGCTGGCCGACAGGCTCGTCGAGGGTGCCACACGCGTCTTCGAGGACGCCGGGGCCGTAGTTGAGGTCCATCCCGTGCCGGGTGCCTTCGAGCTGCCGCTCGCGGCCAAGTACTGCGCCGACTCGGGGCGCTACGAGGGCGTGGCCTGCGTCGGCGCGGTGATCCGCGGCGAGACCGATCACTACGACTACGTCTGCGGCGAGGCCGCCCGCGGGATCGCGCGCGTGCAGCTCGACACCGGCGTGCCCTGCGCGTTCGGCGTGCTCACCGTGAACACCATGGAGCAGGCGCTCGCCCGCCTCGGCGAGAAGCGCCACCAGGGCGAGGACGCCGCCCGGGCGGTCCTGCGAATGGCCGAGCTACGCAGGTCGCTCTAGGCCGGCCGCCGCGTAAGCCTCGTCGAGCCGGTTCGGAAAGGCGTCTATGCGCGCGATGAGGCCGTCCTCGAGCGTGAACAGGAACGCGAGCGGACGGTCGAGCTCCGTGCCCGTCTTCCTGCCCGTCGCCACGGCGCGCCCGACCACCAGCTGACGGTCGTCCGAGACGTCGAGCACCTCCTCGACGTCGAGCTTCCACTCGGCGAACGCGTCGTCGATGTCGCTGATCAGCCAGCGGATCCCGCCATGCCCCTCGAACGACCGCCCGGAGATCTGGTTGACGATCACGACGTCGCGATCCAGGTGGGCCTGCGAGGGCGCGAACTCACCGCGCTTCCAGTGCTCCACCAGTTCGCGCACGACGTCGCCGTCGGTGGTGGCCATCGCTCAAGTATCCCTCGCGCGCACCATCTGCTCGTAGTCGGCCACGGTGCAAGTATGAGCGGCCCGTGGAGCCGGTCAACCTCTACAGCGACACGCAGACGAGGCCGACGCCCGAGATGCGGCGGGCGATGGCCGAGGCCGACGTGGGCGACGAGCAGCGCTTCCTCGACCCCACCGTCAACGAGCTACAGGAGCGTGTTGCCGACCTGCTCGGGCACGAGGCCGCCCTCTTCCTGCCGAGCGGCACGATGTGCAACCTCATCGGCTTCCGGCTGCACCTCGGCCCTGCCGGCGACGAGGTGATCCTGCACACCAGCTCGCATCCCGTGAACTTCGAGGCGGGCAGCCCGGGCGCGATCTCCCACGCGATGACGCGCCAGCTCCACGGCGAGGGCGGCATGTTCACGCCCGAGGAGGTCGAGGAGGCCGTCCGGCCGCCCGGCGACCGCTACGGCCCGCGCAGCCGGCTCGTGTCCGTCGAGCAGACCACCAACATGGGCGGCGGTCGCGTCTGGCCGATCGAGCGGGTGCGTGGCGTGCTCGAGGTGGCCCGCAGCCACGGCCTGCGCGCACACCTCGACGGGGCGCGCTTGATGAACGCCGTGGTGGCCAGCGGGGTGCCGGCTGCCGACTGGGCCTCCGGCTTCGACACCGCTTGGGTCGACTTCACGAAGGGCCTGGGCGCGCCCGTGGGCGCGGTTCTCTGCGGCTCGCGCGAGCTGATCGACGAGGCCTGGCGCTGGAAGCAGATGCTCGGCGGGTCCCTGCGCCAGGCCGGCGTGCTGGCCGCCGCTTGCCTGTACGCGCTCGACAACCACGTGGAGCGGCTCGCCGAGGATCACGAGAACGCGCGGGTGCTGGCGGACGGCCTGCGCGACCTCGGGCTCGAGGTGGAGCCGTTCGAGACCAACATCGTCATGGTGCGGGTCCCGGACGGGCGGGCGCGGCTCGGCGAGCTCATGGACGCGGGCGTCCAGCTCCAGGCGCCGGGCGCCGACCGGATTCGCTGCGTCACCCACCTGGATGTCGGCCGCGACGGCATCGAGCGCGCGCTCGCGGCCTTCCAACAGGTGCTCCGCTAGCCTTTCCGGCCTCATGGCAAAGGTCTGTTACGTGTGCGGCAAGGGCCCGGCGTTCGGTCACAGCCGCAGCCACTCGATGGTCGCAACCAAGCGACGCTTCAACCCGAACCTTCAGAAGGTCCGCATCGAGGTGGACGGCGCTCCGCGCCGCGAGTACGTGTGCACCCGCTGCCTCAAGAGCGGCAAGGTGCTCAAGGCCGCCTAGGGCAGAGCGCAACCGGGTCCCGACAAAGGTGTAAGACACGCTGTGCCAGACGAGAGCCTGGTTCGCTTTCGCAGGGTCGTCGCCGTAGCCCTGGACGAGCTGGAGCGCCGCCGCTCCGAGGTGAACGACCTCAACGTGTTCCCTGTCGCGGACGGCGACACGGGCGACAACATGGCGATGACCATGCGCGCCGTGCTGGACGAGCTCGACCGCATGAACGGGCAGCCGCTCGACGACATGGGCCGCGACGAGCTGGTCGCGGCGGTTGCGCGCTCGGCTCTGCTCGGGGCGCGCGGCAACAGCGGCGTGATCCTGTCGCAGATCGTTCGCGGCGCGGCCGAGGAGCTCGCCTCCCGGCGCGGCGAGCTCGTCGACCCGGTGCTGGTATCGGCCGCGTTCGCCCGAGCGGCGGACGTGGCCTACGACTCGGTGCGCGACCCGGCCGAGGGCACGATGCTCACCGCGATCCGCGCCATGGCGCGTCGAGTCGCCCACGACCTCGCCCATATGGACACGCAGCGGCTGGGCCCCGACGCCGAGGACGCCGAGCAGGACGAGCTCCTCGCCCAGGTTCTCGAGAACGCGCTCGAGGCGGCCAAGGAGGCGGTCGAGCGCGGCCCCGAGCAGCTGGCGGTGCTGCGCGAGGCGGGCGTCGTCGACGCCGGCGCCTACGGCCTCACCGTGATCCTCGCCGGGTGCGTGGCCGCCCTGCGCGGCAAGGAGCGTCCCGAGCTCGAGCACCAGGCGAGGCCGCTCCACCTTCCCGAGCACGAGTCGTCCAGCTACCGCTACTGCACCAACTTCGCGGTCACCGGGCAGGACCTCGAGGCGAGCTCGTACGTGCCGCAGCTCGAGCACATCGGCGACTCGGTGCTCGTCGTCGGCGACCAGCAGACCCTGCGCGTACACGTGCACACCGACCAGCCCGAGGAGGCGCTGGCCCTGTTCGAGCCGGCGAACGAGGTCTCGCGGCTCGACATCGCCGACATGCACGAGCAGGTGGCCGACCGCGCCGGCCGGCTGGCGGAGGAGAGCGAGCGCGCGGCCGGGGCGACCTGCGGCATCGTGGCCGTGGCGAGCGGCGACGGCATGCGCGAGCTGTACGAGGAGCTCGACGCCTGGGTCGTCGACGGCGGCTCCACCATGAATCCGTCCACCTATGAGCTGCTGGCCGGGATCCACGCGGTCCACGCGGCCGAGGTGATCGTGCTTCCCAACAGCCCCAACGTGATCCTCGCGGCCGAGCGCGCCGCCGACCTGTCAGAGCGCCCGGCGCGCGTGGTCCCGACCACCGCGCCGCAGGAGGGCCTCGCGGCGCTGCTGGCGTTCGACCAGGCGCAGCCCGCGGCATCCAACGCCGACGCGGTGGCCGAGGCCGCCGGCCAGCTGCGGCTCGGCGGGGTGGCGCCCGCCGCCCGCGACGACGCCAAGGGACGCTTCAAGGCCGGGGAGGCGGTGGGCTACGCGGGCGGGGAGCTCGTGGCCTGCGGCGACGTGGGAGAGACAGTCGGCGCGACGATCGCCGAGGTCGCGGGCGGCGCCGAGCTGCTCACCTGCATCGCCGGAGCCGACGCGCCCGAGTCGCGCGAGTCGATCGAGCGTGCCGTGCCGGATGGCGTGGAGCTCGACTTCCACGACGGGGGCCAGCCGGCCTGGTGGTGGCTTTTCGCTGCTGAATAGCTTGTGGGGGCATCCGGCCCACACGACCGCGTCCGGGCTGCGCCGGACGCTTTTGTCCGGCCTGCCGTCTATCACCGCCCTATCGCAACCCTCTTCGCCAGCGCCGACGAGCTGAGCGCGGACCAGCTCCGCGAGGCGCCGCTGCGCTCGATCCCGCGGCCGAGCCGGCTCGCCGAGCCGGTGGAGCTGAAGGGAAAGCAGGGCAAGGCGCTCGAGGCGCTCGGGATCGAGACCTACGCCGATCTGCTCGAGCACTTTCCGCGCGAGCACCGCGAGGGGGAGATTCGGCCCGTCGCGGGACTTGCGCCGGGCGAGGAGGCGACGGTCGCGGTTGAGGTGCGGAGCGTTTCCGTGCGGCCGATGCGCAATCGGCGCCAGAAGCGCATCGAGGCCCGGGTGGCCGACGAGAGCGGCCCGATGGTCGCGGTCTGGTTCAACCAGCCTTGGCTCGCGAAGCAGCTGGGGCCCGGCACGCCGCTGCTCCTGTACGGGCAGCGGAAGGAGCGAAACCAGTTCTGGGTCAAGGAGCACGAGCTGCTGTCGGGATCGCGGGCGCCGGCGTCCGGCGGCAGCCGTGTGCCGCTGTATCCGGCCACCGAGGGCATCAAGGCCGCTGACCTGCGTCAGCTCGTGTGGCGCGCCTACGGGCGGATCCGCCACGTGGTCGAGCCGCTGCCCGCCGGCGTCCGGGAGGGCTTCGCCGATCGCTCCGCTGCGGTCGCGGCGATCCATTTCCCGGACGACGAGTCCGAGGACCACGCGGCCCGCCAGCGCCTCGCCTTCGAGGAGCTGTTCCTGCTCCAGCTCGCGCTGTCCGGCCGGCGGCGGGCGCGGCGCGAGGGACGCGGCGCCGCCCCGCTGGAGCCGGCGGGTGAGCTGGTGGATCCGTGGCTGAGGTCCCTGCCGTTCGAGCTCACCGGGGACCAGCGCGCCGCCCTGGGTCAGGTCGACCGCGACCTGGAGCTGAGCCGGCCGATGCAGCGTCTTCTGATGGGGGAGGTGGGGTCCGGCAAGACCGTCGTGGCTCTCGCGGCGATGCTGCGCGCGGCGGAGAACGACCGCCAGGCGGCGCTGATGGCGCCCACTGAGACGCTCGCCGAGCAGCACCTGGCCACGCTCGACCGGCTGCTCGGCGGTCTCGTCCCGATAGAGCTCCTCACCGGCTCCACGCCGGCCGCACGCCGGCGCGAGCTGCTGGCGCGCCTCGCGAGCGGCGAGCTCCCGTTCGTGGTCGGCACCCACGCGCTGATCGAGGACGCCGTGGAGTTCCGCGACCTGGCGCTCTGCGTGGTGGACGAGCAGCACCGCTTCGGTGTCCGCCAGCGTTCGGCGCTGGACGCCAAGGCGCCCGCAGGCCTGGCGCCGCACGCGCTGCACATGACCGCCACGCCCATCCCGCGCACGCTCGCGCTCACCGCCTACGGCGACCTCGACGCCACGGTGCTGCGCGAGCTGCCCGCGGGGCGGCACCCGGTCGAGACGCACGTGGTGGACGGCGCCAGGGCGCGCGACCGCGCCTACGAGCGCATCCGCGAGGAGATCGCCGCCGGGCGGCAGTGCTTCGTGGTCTGCCCCCTCGTGGAGGAGTCGGAGGCGCTCCAGGCCAGGGCTGCCACCGCCGAGTTCGAGCGCCTGCGCGAGACCGAGTTCCGCGACCAGCGGGTCGCCCTCATCCACGGACAGCTCTCGCACGCCGACAAGCAGAAGGCGATGGAGTCGTTCGCGGCCGGCGAGGCCGACGTGCTCGTCGCGACCAGCGTGATCGAGGTGGGGATCGACGTGCCCAACGCCTCCGTGATGCTGATCGAGGCGGCCGAGCGCTACGGGCTGTCGCAGCTGCACCAGCTCCGGGGCCGGGTCGGCCGCGGCCCGCACCAGTCGATCTGCATCCTCTTCGGCGACCCCAAGCTGCCGCGGCTCGAGGCGATCGCGGGCGAGCGCGACGGCTTCCGCCTGGCCGAGGTCGATTTGGAGCTGCGCGGAGCGGGGGAAATCCTCGGCACCCGCCAGCACGGGTTGCCGGAGTTCCGCGTGGCCCGGCTGCCCGACGACGCCGACCTGCTCGAGCTCGCCCGCGCCCGCGCGGACGAGCTCGTGGATCTCGACGACCGGCTGCTGCGTGACGCCGTTGACGCCCTCTTCGGCTCCGAGCTCGAGCCGATCCCGGCCTAGACCGGCCGGAGGTACGGTGCTCATGCGCCGTACCTACACTCGCGGACGGTCTTGTTCGATCACGTCACCATCCGCGTCTCCGACCGTAAGGCCTCCGAGCGCTTCTACGACGCCGTGCTCGCGACGCTCGGGATCGACCGGACGTACCGCACGCGCGAGTTCTCGGAGTGGCAGGACTTCCAGCTCGCCGGTGCGAACGGAGCGAACCCGCTGACGCAGCGTCTGCACATCGGCTTCGTCGCGCCGAGCCGCGAGCAGGTCGACGACTTCTGGCGGGCCGGCGTCGACGCCGGCTACCGGGACGACGGCCGGCCGGGGCCGAGGCCGGAGTACTCGGACGACTACTACGGCGGCTTCCTGCTCGACCCGGACGGCAACAGCGCCGAGGCGGTTCACCTCGACGGCCTGCGCGAGGGCGGGGCGATCGACCACATCTGGATCAGGGTCGCGGACCTCGCTGCGGCCAGGCGCTTCTACGAGACGATCGGCACGGCCGCCGGCTTCGGCCTCGGCTACGAGTCGTCGGAGCGGGTGCGCTTCGGCGGCGAGGACGGCTCCTTCTCGCTCCTGGCCGGGACGCCGACCGAGAACCTCCACATGGCCTTCCCGGCGAACGCCGACGGCGATGTCGACAGCTTCCACCGCACGGCGATCGAGGCCGGCTATCGCGATCACGGACCGCCCGGCGAGCGGCCCCGCTACCACCCCGGCTACTACGCGTCCTACATCCTCGACCCGGACGGGAACAACATCGAGGTCGTGAACCACAACCGACCGTAGGATCCGCCCGTGCGCATCGATCACATGGCGCTGGACGTGGCCGACTACGAGCGGAGCAAGGCCTTCTACGAGCAGGCGCTGGCGCCGCTCGGGATCAAGCTGCTCCTGGAGCACGAGGTCGGGCTATGCGGCTTCGGCGGCGACTTTCCCTTCTTCTGGATCGGTCAGCGCGGCCTGGGTCCCCAGACCGGTGTCCACGTGGCTTTCACGGCAAGGGACCGCGAGATGGTCGCCGCCTTCCACGCCGCGGCGCTCGCCGCGGGCGGAAGCGACAACGGCGGGCCGGGCGTGCGCGAGATCTACCACCCGAACTACTACGGCGCCTTCGTGCTGGACCCGGACGGCAACAATGTCGAGGCGGTCTGCCACAAGCCCGGATGAGGGTGGTCGCCGGCGCCTTCAAGGGCCGCCGGCTGCAGGCCCCGCGAGGGGGCGGCACGCGGCCCACGGCCGACCGCGTGCGCGAGGCCCTCTTCTCGATGCTCGGCGACGTCTCCGGGGTCCGCGTGCTCGACCTCTACGCCGGCTCGGGCGCCCTCGGCATAGAGGCTCTCTCGCGGGGAGCGGCGTCCGCCGTCTTCGTCGAGCGCGCCCCCGCCGCACTGGTCGCCCTGCGCCGCAACCTGGCTGCCGTGGGCGTCGAAGCGGAGGTCAGGCGCCAGGACGCCCTTCGCTTTCTGGAGGCCGCCCGGGCCACGTTCGACCTCGTATTCCTCGACCCGCCATATGATTCCGCGTTCCGCGTGGCCGAGCCGCTGTCCGAGCGGCTGCCGGCGGTCCTCAGCGAAGAGGCACGAATCGTGACCGAATCAGACAAGCGCGCCCCGCTCGAGCTGTCGCTCGAGCTCGAGACCGAGCGCTTCTACGGCGACACCCGCATCGCGATCCACCGTGCCTGAGAAGAACGGGGGAACCGGCGTCTGCCCGGGCTCCTACGACCCGGTCACGTTCGGCCACATCGACATCATCACGCGCGCGGCGCGGGTGTTCGACAACCTGATCGTCGGCGTCGTGAACCAGCCGGTGCGCAAGCAGAAGACGTTGTTCGACGCCGAGGAGAGGGTCGCTTTGATCGAGGCTGAGGTCTCGGAACTCGGCAATGTGCAGGTAAAACCCTTTGATACGCTCCTCGTCGATTTCGCCCGTGAGCACGCCGCAACGGCCATCGTCAAGGGGTTGCGGGCGATCTCGGACTTCGAGTACGAGTTCGAGATGAACCAGCTCAACCGCAAGATGGCACCGGAGATAGAGAGCATCTATCTGATGGCTGCGCCGCAGTTCAGCTTCCTGAGCTCGAGCGGCATCAAGGAGCTCGCCATGTTCGGCGGTGACATCAACGGACTCGTACCCGATCGCGTAGCGGCTCGGTTGGAGGAAGAGCTAAAGCGTTAGCGAACTGAGGTTCAGCCATGGACGTCCTCGTCCTCATTGACAAGCTCGACGACACGATTCACAACGCCAAGCCCGTCCCCCTGACGGACCAGGTGCGCGTGGACAAGGAAGAGATCTACGACATCCTCGACCAGATGCGGGCGACGATCCCCGAGGAGATCAAGCAGGCGCGTTGGATCGTCAAGGAGCGCCAGGAGATGCTCGCCGAGGCCAAGCGCGAGGCCGAGAGGGTCGTCAAGGAGGCCCGCGACGAGCAGACCCGGCTGATCGGCGAGGAAGAGGTCGTCAAGCAGGCGGAGCGCCAGGCCGAGGACATCGTCGAGGACGCCCGCGCCCGCGAGCGCGAGATCCGGCTCGGTGCCGAGGACTACGCCGACGACATCCTCAACACCCTCGAGGTCAACCTCACGAAGTTCATCGCGGCGGTGCAGCGCGGCCGCGACCGGCTCCAGGGCCGGGAAGAGGCCGAGGTCGGCTGAGCCGGCCTGCTCAGGCGATCTCGCGCATGACCTGCTGAGCGGCGTCCTCGCCGGCCCCGCGCGCCACCACCGTTCCCTTTCCGTCGACCAGCACGGCGACCGCGGCATGGTCCAGGTCCTCGGCGCCGGCGAGCGCGACCGCCTCGTTCTCCCAGTCCATCAGGATGACGACGGTGTCCGAGAGGTCGTCCGGTACGGCCTGGCCGGATGCGCGACGGCGAGCGGCCTCGCGCTCGGCCTGCCTCGAGTAGGCCCCGCGGAGGTCTCGCCTCGCGAGCCCGCGGACCAGGCGCGGGACCCCCTTGAGGGGGCTGATCTGGACGATCGGTAGCTCCGCGGACGAGCGCTGAGAGCGGATCGCCTCGACGATCTGCTCCACCTGGCCGGATGTCCCCTGGCCGGCGAAGGTCATGATGAACGGGCGGTCCGCGTACTGGCTGAGCGGCACGTCCCCGCCGTTGACGTGGGGCAGTGTGAGATCGGGGATCCGCTCGGCCGTCGACCGCGTCCCTCCGACATCCGCGTCGGCAACGAGGCCCAGCTGGCCGAGCAGCGTGCCGAGGTCCATGTACATGTGCTCGCAGACGAGCACCTCGCCGTCGAACTCGAAGAAGCACCCCATGCGCACCCTCACGGGCAGGCCGGTGGGCTGAACGCCACTCCAGGGGCCGGTGTTGGTCCCGGTCATCACCACGTCGACGAACACGCCGTCGTCGGCGTGGTGCAGGGGGCCGGCCTCCAGGTGGATGTCGGGGAAGCCGGACAGGAGGTCCTCCCACATGTCGCGCACGGCGTCCGTGCCGCTCACGTCCGCGGCGTTCTCGAGCATGACGACGTCGTAGCGCGGCTCCTCGAAGGTCGCGAGGATGCCCTCCGGGTCGTGGCGGTTCTCCGCGTCGAGGTGGGCCTGCACGACGGCGGTGCGGCGGGCGCGTAGGTCGTCAGAGGGCGCGCTCACGGCGCAACCATCTCAGAGCCTCCGCTCGTAGGCGAGCGCGCCGCGGCCCGCCGTCGTTGCGGCACGAGCGCTAGCCTGCCCCCGATGGCCCAGTACCTCCATACCTGCTACCGGATCGGCGACATCGACAGCTCGGTTTCCTTCTACGAGCGGCTCGGCTTCGAGGAGCGCGGCCGGATGAACATCGGCGACGAGGCGATCAACGTCTTCATGGGCCTCCCCGGCGAGGATCCGCGCCTCGAGCTGACGTACAACCACGGGGTCGACTCCTACGAGCTCGGGACCGGCTACAACCACATCGCCCTGCTCGTGGACGACCTCCACGGCACGCTCGCCGGCCTCGCCGAGGACGGCATCGAGCCGGAGAAGCCGCCCTACCGCCCGGGCGGCCGCACCGAGGGCGCGGAGATCGCGTTCGTGCGCGACCCGGACGGCTACCGCGTCGAGCTGATCGACGGCTCAGCCTGAAAAAAAGGGGACGGGGCCCTTTTTTTCAGGGGCTCGCCCGGCGCTACCCTCGAAGCATGGGTCAGCCCACCGACGTCTTCGACATCGGCCGGCTTGGTCTGAGCTCCGGGGAGGGGCGGCGACTCGACGTCGACGTGAGGGTCGAGCCGTTCGACTTCGGCGGCCAGGAGTACTCCGTCGAGGGAAGGCGCGTGCCGGCCACCCTGGACGTCGCTCACACCACGGCCGGCTACTCGCTCCGGCTCCGCTTCGAGGCGGGGCTGAGCGGCCCCTGCATGCGCTGCCTCGAGCCCGCCGCCCGGACGATCGCGGTGGACGCGCGGGAGGTCGACCAGCCGGGCGGCGGGGACGAGCTCGACTCGCCCTACCTCGAGGAGGAGCATCTCGACCTCAAGGCTTGGGCCCGGGACGCGCTCGCGCTGGCGCTGCCTGCCCAGATCGTCTGTCGGGACGACTGCAAGGGGCTCTGCGCGATCTGCGGCGAGAACCTCAACACAGCCGGGCCGGAGCATGAGCACGAGCGTGAGCCCGACCCACGCTGGGCGGCGCTCCGCGAGCTCAAGCTAGACTGACCTGCTTCGAGATGGCGGTTCCGAAGCAGAGACAAGCCCATTCGCGCACGAACAAGCGCCGCTCGCAGCACAAGGCCGCTGCGCCGGCGCTGCATGAGTGCCCGCGCTGCCATTCGCCCAAGCGGCCGCACCGGGTCTGCCCCGAGTGCGGCACCTACGCCGGGCGCGAAGTCGTCGTAGAGCGGCCGGCTTCCGACGACGAGTAAGCGCGCTCCGTGATCGCGGTCGACGCGAACGGAGCGGACCAGGGCCCCGCGGCCGTCGCCGAGGGCGCGCGCCTGTCCGGGATCGAGGTGCTGCTGTTCGGCCCGGCCGGCGAGCTCGGCAACGGGGTGGAGGTGGTCGACGCGCCCGAGGCGATCGACTCCGGCCCCGAGCCCGTCCGCGCAGTCCGCGAGCAGCCCGACGCATCGATCGTGCAGGCGGCGAGCGCGGTGGCCGACGGCCGCGCCGACGCGCTCGTCTCCGCCGGCAGCACCGGGCCGACGCTGGCGGCGGCCACCCTCAACATCAAGCGGATCAGGGGCGTGCATCGCCCGGCGCTCGCCGTGCTGGTGCCGATCCCCGGCAGCCCCGTTCTCTTCCTCGACTGCGGCGCCAACGTCGAGGTGCGGCCCGAGCACCTGGTGCAGTTCGCCTTCATGGGGGCCGGCTTCCTCGAGGCGGTCCATGGCGTCGAGCGGCCGAGCGTCGGGCTCCTCTCGGTCGGCGAGGAGCAGGGCAAGGGCACGCCGGACGTGCTCGAGGCGGGCGAGCGGCTCGAGGCGAGCGACCTCGACTACGTGGGCAACGTCGAGGGGTTCGACCTCCCGGGCGCCGGAGCGAACGTGATCGTGAGCGACGGCTTCACGGGCAACGTCGCGCTCAAGGTGCTCGAGGGCACCTCGAAGGTGGTCCGCGACGCGATCCGCGAGCGGATCCGCTCCGGACCCGTCTCCACGCTCGGCGGCCTCCTGATCAGGGGCAAGGTGGAGCGCTTGCGGGAGGAGCTCGACCCGGAGGAGGTGGGCGGCGCCATCCTGCTCGGGCTGCGCAAGCCGGTGGTGGTGGCCCACGGCAGCTTTGGGCCCAAGGGCATCGCCAGCGCCATCCGGCTGGCCCGCCGTGCGGTTGACGAGCGCATGGTCGAGCGGACGCGGCAGGCGCTGGAGGCTGCCGGGGCCTTGAGATCCGCGCCCACTGCTAGCGTCGATTCTCGATGACCCGGGACGAGGTACTCGAGCGCATCCGCGATCACCTCTCGACCGAGCTCGAGATCGACCGCGGCCGCATCGAGGACGGGACGAGATTCAAGGAGGACCTGGAAGCCGACTCGCTCGACCTGGTGGAGCTCGTGGTCGAGCTGGAGGACAGCTACGGGATCCGCATCCCCGATGACGAGGCGGCCAAGATCCTCACGGTCGGTCAGGCCGCGGACTTCGTCGCCGGTCATGCCGCGGAGATTGAAGCGACCTGAGGGCCTGGGCGAGCTTGTCGACGAGCTGCCCGAGGACCTGCGGCGGCAGGCTTTCACCCACGCGTCGTGGGTCGATCACCGTTCCGAGTCATACGAGCGACTCGCCTTTCTCGGTGACGTCGTGCTGAGCCTCGCGGTCTCGGATCACCTCTTCCCGCGCTTCGAGCGCTACGGAGCCGGCAGGCTCACCAAGGTCCGCGCCCAGGCGGTGAGCGGGCCCTCCTGCGCGCGCGTGGCCCGCGACCTCGACGTCCCCGAGCGGCTGCGCGAGGCGGCGCCCAGGAGCACCGGCCGAAGCGTCGAGATGCTGGTGGAGTCGGAGCGCGTGCTCGCCTCGGTCTGCGAGGCGCTGATAGGCGCGGCCTATCTCCACTTCGGCATGGAGAGCACCGGCCCCGCGGTCGTGGCCTCGTTCGCCGAGGAGATCGACGACGCCCTCGAGCACCCGGTCGACTACAAGTCGGTCCTCCAGGAGCGCCTGGCGCGCCGGGCCGAGGTGGTGGCCTATCGGATCGACGCCGAGGAGGGCCCGCCGCACAACCGCAGCTTCGTCGCGGTGGCCGAGGTGAGCGGGCAGGAGGTGGGCCGCGGGGAGGGAAAGACCAAGAAGCGCGCCGAGCAGGAGGCCGCCCTGCAGGCGCTCGACGCTATGTCGGATCTGAGGCGTGATGCCGAAGCACGCGATCAGGACGCGGGGCCGGATGCCCCGCGGAGGTAGCCAATGCATTTACGTTCGATCAGCATGAAGGGCTTCAAGTCCTTCCCGCACCGGACCAAGCTGGAGTTCGCGCCGGGCGTCGCGGTCGTGGTCGGCCCCAACGGCTCCGGCAAGTCGAACATCACCGACGGCGTGCTCTGGGCGCTGGGCGAGCAGAGCCCGCTCGCGGTGCGCGGCCAGACGATGAAGGACGTGATCTTCGCCGGCGGCCACGGCATCAAGGGCTCGACCGCGGCCGAGGTCGAGGTCGTGATCGACAACGGCGATCACGTCCTGGACACCGACTTCTCCGAGATCTCGATCGTCCGCAAGCTCTCGCGGGACGGCGAGGGCGAGTACCGCTTGAACGGCGCCCGCTGCCGGCTGGTCGACGTGCTCGAGGTGCTGAGCGACTCCGGCCTCGGCAAGGAGATGCACTCGGTGGTCTCGCAGGGCAAGGTCGAGGCGATCGTGCTCTCGCGCCCGCGCGAGCGCCGGCTCCTGATCGAGGAGGCCGCGGGGCTCGGCAAGCACCGCAAGCGCCGCCGGCGCGCCCAGCTCAAGCTCGAGCGGACCGAGGAGAACCTGTCGCGCGCGCTCGACGTGGAGCGCGAGGCGCGCTCCCATCTGCGACCGCTCAAGCGCCAGGCGGAGGCCGCCGAGCTGCACGAGCGGATCGAGCGTCAGTCGCTCGAAGCGCGGCTCCAGCTGGCCCGCGACGACGTGCGCGGCGCGCGCACCGAGCTGGCGGAGGCCGAGGGCAGGTCCACCGCCGCCCGCTCCGAGCGCGACGAGGCCGAGCGCCTGCTGGCGGAGGTCGCGCGGCGCCGCGAGGCGGCCGAGGAGGCGTTCGCGGCCCAGTCGCGGCTGCGCGAGGAGCTTCAGGGGCGCCTGTTCGCGGCGCGCTCGGCCGCCGAGCGGATCGGCATCAGGCTGGAGCGGGCGCGCGACCAGGCCCACTCGGCAGCGGAGCGCCGCGAGCGGCGCAGCGCCCAGCTCGCCCTGCTCGAGGAGCAGCTGCGCTCGAGCGACCGGCCCGCCGATCCCGCCGGTCGCATCGCCGAGCTCGAGGAGGAGCTTGCGGGTCTCGAGGAGGCGCGCGAGCGGCGGCTCGGCGAACAGCTCGCCGAGCTCGACGCGCAGCGCCAGGAGGCGGAACGGCATCGGGAGGACCTGGCCGCAGCCGCCGCCGCAAGCCGCGAGGAGCTCGACGCCGCCGAGCGTGCCTCCGAGGCGGCCCGCAAGGCCCGCCGCGAGGCCGAGCGGGCGCTGGAGGACGCGCGTGCGGCCGCTGCCAAGGCCGCCGCCGCCCTCGCCGACGTCGAGCGGATGCTTCGCGCGGCGGCGCCGGTGCCCGAGGGCGTCCAGGCCCTGGCGCACGGCGTCGACGTGGAGAACGGCTACGAGACCGCCCTGGCGGCCGTCCTGGGCCCGCGCCTCGCGGCCGGGATCGTCGATGACGTTCCGTCCGGCCAGCGGCTGCTCGACGATGCGGGCGACTCCGGCGCCACCGCGCTCGTCCGCTCGCGGGCGCGCGGACGCGCGGCCGGCCGCGCCCCTTCGCCGGGCGCCCAGCGCCTCCTCGCACACGTCAAGCCGGAGCCCGAGCTGAGCCGCCTCGCCGAGCGGCTGCTGGCCGACGTCTGGATCGTCGACTCCCTCGAGGCGGTCTCCGAGTACTTCGACGGCGTGGCCGTCACCCGCGGCGGGCGCGTGCTCGACGCTTCCCGCGGCGAGCTCACCCAGGCGCCCTCCGGAGGCGCCGAGCGGCTGCTCGCGGAGCGCGGCCGCCGCGACAAGCTCGCGGCGGACGCCGAGCGCGCCACCGCGCGGGAGGGCGAGGCGCGGAGCGGGAGCGAGGCCGCCGCGGCGGCGGTAGCGCCGGCCGACGCCGCCCGCGACGAGGCCGAGGCCGCCTTCCGCCGCGCGCAGCGCGCGGCCACCGAGGCCGCCGAGGAGGCGTCGCGGCTCGAATGGCTGATCGAGCGCCGGCGCGAGGCGCCGGACGAGGGACCCGAGGCGGTCCGGCGCGCCGAGCTCCAGGCGGACCTCCGCGCCGAGCGCCGGCTCGCGGAGCGCGCCGAGCGCGAGCGCCAGGAGCGCGAGCGCACAGTCCAGGCCCTGAAGGTCGGGATCTCGGGCGACGAGCGGCTGCAGGAGGCCGCCCAGCGCGCCGCCGCGGCGCTCGACGGGGCGCGAGGGGCCGTGGACGCGCGCCGCCAGGCGCTCGAGGCAGAGCTCGACGCGGGGGCCGCCGCCGGCGACCAGACGGGCGCCGAGCTGCGCGCCTGCGCGCACGAGGAGGCGGGCCTCCAGGGCCGGCTGCGCGAGGCCAGCGAGGCCGTCACGTCCGCCGAGGTCGCTGCCCAGCAGGTGCGCGACCTCGCGGCCGAGGCGGAGCGCGAGCTGACCGAGCTCGCAGGGCGCCTGGGGCTCGAGCCCGAGCCCGCGGAGGAGCCGCTGGCCGACGAGGAGCGGGAGGCCCTGAACGCCCGCGTGGAGCGGCTCCAGCGCCGGCGCGAGCAGCTCGGGCCGGTCAACCCGCTCGCCGCCAAGGAGTACGAGGAGGCCGTGGCCCACGTCGAGGAGCTCGAGACACAGCGCAAGGACCTCGAGTCGGCGCTGGCCGAGCTCGAGGGCCTGATCAAGGAGGCCGACCGCCAGATCCGCGAGAGCTTCGAGCAGACCTTCGAGGCGGCCGCCCGCAACTTCGAGGAGGTCGTCGAGCACCTCTTCCCCGGCGGCCGCGGCCGGCTGCGGCTGGTGCAGGCGGAGATGGGCCCGCGCCCGGTCGTGGGCGGCGAGGCCGCCGAGGCCGACGCCGAGACCGAGGCGGCGCCCGAGGAGCCGGAGGAGCAGCCCGAGGCCGGCGTCGAGGTCGAGGTCACCCCGGCCGGCAAGGCCACCAAGCGACTGTCGCTCCTCTCAGGCGGCGAGAAGTCCCTCGTCGCGCTCGCCTTCATGTTCGCCGTCTTCCTGGCCCGGCCGTGCCCGTTCTACATCCTCGACGAGGTCGAGGCGGCTCTCGACGACCTCAACATCGACCGCTTCCTCCAGCTCGTCCGCCGCTACTCCGACCGCGCCCAGTTCATCGTGGTCACCCACCAGAAGCGGACGATGGACGCCGCCGACACGCTCTACGGCGTGAGCATGGGCGACGACGGCGTCTCACGCGTGGTCTCGCGCAAGCTCTCGGGCAAGCCCGCGGCCGACGAAGCCGCGGCCTGACTCCCGAACCTCGGGGCGGGGCGTGCGTTGTGATCAACATGATTCGACCATTCGCTTTCTTCCTCGCACTGCTCGCGCTCGCCGTCGCGCCCGCCGTCTCTGACGCTCATCACCCGAACCACGGCAAGCACAAGGGCCACCACAAGGCGCACAGGCACTGCACGACCCACCCGGGCTTCGTGGTGAAGGGCACGCTCGTGAGCTTCACGGGCGGGGCCGACCCCACGCTGACCCTCACCGTGACCGGCGCGAACAAGCACGCGCGCCGCTCCGGCGTCCACAAGGGCGATGAGGTGACCTACAGCGCCGCGACCGACAAGAACGGCTTCAAGGTGAAGCTCTCCGGCTACGAGACGGGCGAGACGCCCAAGGCCGGGGACAAGGTCCGGCTGGTGGGCCACATCGAGTACACGAAGAAGAAGTGCGCCCCGGGCAAGACGCGTGAGGAGCGCTACGGGGACGTCAACGTCAGGCGAGTCAAGGTCGTGGACGTCGATTCGTAGGCCCGACGCCTGCGCGGCGGCGGCGTAAGCTGCCGCCGCGTGGCGCGTAGCTGGAGAGAGCTGTTCCTGACGGGCGAGCCGGCTCCCGACGACGGGGAGCCGGCCGACGAGCCGGAGCGCCGCGGCTTCTTCCGCCGCCTGCGCGACAACATGTCGAAGACGCGCGATGCCCTGGGCGCGGAGCTCCAGGCGACGGTCTTCGAGACGCTCGACGACGAGGCCTTCGAGCGGCTCGAGGAGACCCTGATCTACGCCGACGTCGGGGCGCCGACGACGGCGCGGATCGTCGAGCGGCTCGAGCACGAGGCAGGCGCCGGCGACCTCGGCGGCGGCGAGGACCTCACGCGCCGCCTGTGCGAGCTGCTCGCCGATACCTCACGCGTCGAGGGCGACACGATCGACCTCACCCACAAGCCCACCGTCCTCCTGATGGTGGGCGTGAACGGCAGCGGCAAGACGACCACGATCGGCAAGATCGCCTGGCACCTCCAGCAGGAGCTGGGACTGTCGGTGCTGATGGCCGCCGGCGACACGTTCCGCGCCGCCGCAGCGGAGCAGCTCGAGGCCTGGGCGGAGCGCGCCGGCTGCGAGCTCGTGCGCGGCGAGCCGGGCTCGGACCCCGGGGCGGTGGCCTACGACGCGGTCGAGGCCGCCAACGCGCGCGGCCACGACGTGGTGATCGTGGACACCGCCGGCCGCCTGCACACGCAGCAGCACCTGATGGAGGAGCTGCGCAAGGTCCGCAACGTGATCGCCCGCCGGCAGGAGGGTGCGCCGCACGAGACGCTCCTCACGATCGACGCCACCACGGGCCAGAACGGCCTCCGGCAGGCGTTGCTCTTCCGCGAGGCGGTCGAGGTGAACGGGATCGTCCTCACCAAGCTCGACGGCACGGCCAAGGGCGGGATCGCGCTGGCGATCGCGGAGGAGCTCGGCGTGCCCGTCAAGCTGATCGGCACCGGGGAGGCGCTCGAGGACCTGAGGCCGTTCGACCCGGACGACTTCGCGCGGGCGATACTCGAATGAAGGACGCGACCCGCTTGATCCGCGCGGGACTGCCCCAGCCGGAGCAGGGCGCCCCGTTCCTGCCGGGGCCGGTGTTTGCCGCTCCCTTCCACGTGAGCGGCGACCCGGCGGACGCCGCCTACGGCTACGGCCGCGAGGAGCACCCCACGTGGGAGGCCTACGAGAGCGCGCTCGGGGAGCTCGAGGGCGGCGAGGCGGTGTTGTTCGGCTCGGGAATGGCAGCGTGCACGGCCGTCCTTCTCACCGCATTGAGGCCTGGCGGCACGCTGACGCTGCCGTCCGACTGCTACATGCACGTCCGCGAGCTGGGCAGCGACTACCTCGAGGAGCGGGGGGTCGAGGTGAACTTCCTGCCTACCGCCGAGCTCACCCCGGAGGCCCTTCCGGAGAAGGTCGACCTGCTTTGGCTCGAGACCCCCTCCAACCCCGGGCTCGAGCTGTGCGACATTCGGGCGCTCGCGGCCGCCGGCCACGAGCGGGGCGCGGTCGTCGCGGTCGACAACACCCTGCCGACCCCGCTCGGGCAACGGGCGCTCGAGCTGGGGGCCGACCTGTCGGTGACGAGCGCCACGAAGCACCTATCCGGCCACAGCGACCTGCTGCTGGGCTACGTGGCGGCTCGGGATCGGGCGCGGGCGGACGAGCTCCGTGCCTGGCGCACCATGACCGGCTCGATCGCGGGCCCGTTCGAGACCTGGCTCGCGCACCGCTCGCTGGCGACGCTCGACGTCCGCCTCGAACGCGGCGAGGCCAACGCGCGGGCGCTAGCCGAGATGCTCGCGGACCGCGTCGAGGGCGTGCGCTATCCGGGGCTGCCGTCGGATCCCGCTCACGAGCTGGCCAAGCGTCAGATGACCCGCTTCGGCACCGTTCTCTGCTTCGACCTCGGCAGCCGCGAGCGCGCGGAGCAGTTCCTGTCGACGGCCGAGCTGGTGACCGACGCGACCAGCTTCGGGGGCGTGATCACGATGGCGGAGCGCCGCGTGCGCTGGGGGGGCGACGACGTGCCCGAGGGGTTCATACGCCTGAGCGCAGGATGCGAGGCGACCGACGACCTCCTCGCCGACGTGGAGCAGGCGCTGGCGTAGGATCGGCTGGACATGGAGGACTGGGTCTGGTGGATGATCGCCACGGGGTTCCTCGCCGTAGGCGAGATCCTCACGCCCGGCGCGTTCTTCATGGGCCCGGTCGCGCTCGCCACGCTGGCCGCGGCGGTGGTGGCGGTGGCCGGCGGGGGCCTCACGGCGCAGCTGATCGTGTTCATCATCGGCTCGATCGCCTCGCTCGGCATCCTGCGGCCGATCGCAAAGCGCCACATCAAGATGCCGGGGCGCCTGCGCACCGGCACGGCTGCCCTGGTGGGCACGCGCGCCGTCGTGCTGGAGCGCGTCGACGCCGACGGCGGCCAGGTGAAGATCGGCGGCGAGGTCTGGACTGCGCGGGCCTACGATGAGGACGAGGTGCTTGAAAAGGGCGCCCGCGCCCATGTGATGAAGATCGACGGCGCGACCGCGCTCGTCTCGGAATGAATAGGAGGCTGGCTTGGCCACCCTGATCGTGCTCATCGTCATCGCGGCCGTCGTGTTGATCACGCTGGCGCAGGGAATTCGAATAGTCCCGCAGGCAAAGGCCGGCATCGTGGAGCGGCTCGGGCGGTACAGCCGGACGCTCGACGCCGGGCTGGCGCTGATCGTTCCCTACGTCGACCGCGTCAAGCCGCTACTCGACCTTCGCGAGCAGGTCGTGTCGTTCCCGCCGCAGCCGGTGATCACCGAGGACAACCTCACGGTGAACATCGACACGGTCATCTACTACCAGGTCACCGACCCCAAGGCCGCGACCTACGAGATCAACAACTACATCTCCGGTATCGAGCAGCTGACGGTCACGACGCTGCGGAACGTGGCGGGCGGGATGACGCTCGAGGACACGTTGACCTCGCGCGACACCATCAACGCCGAGCTGCGGACAGTGCTCGACGAGGCCACCGGCAAGTGGGGCATCCGGGTCAACCGCGTCGAGCTCAAGGCGGTGGACCCACCGCCCTCGATCCAGGAGGCGATGGAGAAGCAGATGCGCGCCGAGCGCGACCGCCGCGCCGCGATCCTGACCGCGGAGGGCGTCAAGCAGTCCCAGATCCTCACCGCAGAGGGCGAGAAGCAGTCGTCGATCCTGCGCGCGGAGGGCCAGCGCCAGTCGCAGATCCTCTCGGCCGAGGGTCAGTCCAAGGCGATCGAGACCGTGTTCGCGGCGATCCACGCCGGCGACGCCGACCCCAAGCTGCTCGCCTACCAGTACCTCCAGATGCTGCCGCAGATCGCGCAGGGGCAGTCGAACAAGATCTGGATCATCCCGAGCGAGTTCACCCAGGCGCTGGGGACGATCAGCGAGGCGCTGCCGAAGGGGGACGGGAAGACGCCGCCGCCTCCGCCTCCGCCGCCCGGCCCGGCCCGCTGAACGTCCCGCAGTGCCGGCTATGGCCGGCAGCGTGGGACGTTCGCTGCAGCCGGTCTACGTGTCGAGGTCGACGCGCAGCGTGAGCAGGTCGGTGCCCATCGCCCGGACGCTGGCCGAGTTGATCTTGTTCGGTATCCGGCGCTGGCGCTCGCGCGGGTCGTCGTCGGGCAGCAGGTGGGCGGTGCCGCTGCGCCAGCGGCGCCCGACCTTCACCCGGACTCGAGGATTTACCGAGATGTTGCGTACGTAACCCGCGCGTCGGCCGTGCTCGGCCACGATCCAGAGCGTGTCGCCCACGATCGACTTCCCGACCGGATTGCGCCGGGGCAGGCCGCTCTTGCGGCCCGTGGTCTCGAGGATCACCACCAGCGGCAGTGGTATCCCGGCGTTCGCCGCGGCCTTCAGGACCGGGTTCAGCAGGCGTTTGCTCGCAAAGGTCGAGGCGCGGCGCTTGTCCACGCGCGCAGAGTACGCTGGGTCCAGTGTTCGACACGCTCTCAGACCGGCTCCAGGCCGCCCTCGGCGACGTCCGCTCGCGCGGCAAGCTGACCGAGGACGACGTCTCCAAGGCGATGCGCCAGGTGCGGCTGGCGCTGCTCGAGGCGGACGTCAACTTCAAGGTGGTCAAGGAGTTCACGGCGGCCGTCAAGGAGCGCGCGACGGGTCAGGACGTGCTCGATTCGCTCAACCCCGGCCAGCAGGTGGTCAAGATCGTCTCCGACGAGCTCACGGAGCTGATGGGTGGCGCGGGGCGCGACCTCGTCTTCGCCAAGCCGGGCCCGACCGTGATCCTGATGGCCGGCCTCCAGGGCTCCGGCAAGACAACGGCCTGCGGCAAGCTCGCCCGCCACCTGCGCGAGGAGCACGGCATGGACGTGGCGCTGGCTGCCTGCGACGTGTATCGCCCGGCGGCGGTCGACCAGCTCGTCAAGGTCGGCGGGCAGGCCGGCGCGGCCGTCTACGAGCAGGGGACCTCCCGGGACCCCGTGGACATCGCCGAGTGGGCGCTCGACCAGGCCAAGCAGGACCGTCGCGACGCGCTGATCGTCGATACGAGCGGGCGCCTCCACATCGACGAGGAGCTCATGAAGGAGCTGGCCCAGGTCAAGAAGCGGGTCAAGCCGCACGACGTGCTGCTGGTCGTCGACGCGATGACCGGTCAGGACGCCGTGAACGTCGCCGAGCAGTTCGCGGAGACCGCCAACTTCGACGGGGTCGTCATGACCAAGCTCGACGGCGACGCCCGGGGCGGCGCGGCGCTCTCTGTCAAGGCCGTTACCGGCAAGCCGATCTTCTATGCCTCAACCGGCGAGAAGCTGGGCGACTTCGAGCGCTTCCACCCGGACCGGATGGCCCAGCGGATCCTCGGGATGGGCGATGTGATGACGCTGGTCGAGAAGGCCGAGCGCCAGATCGACGAGCGACACGCGCAGGAGCTCGAGCGCAAGATCCGCAAGCAGGAGTTCACCCTCGACGACTTCCTCGATCAGCTCAAGCAGGTCCGCAAGATGGGGCCGATCTCGAGCCTGCTGAAGATGATGCCCGGGGTCGGCAAGGAGCTCGGAGCCCTCCAGGTCGACGACCGCGAGCTCGACCGGCTCGAGGCGATGATCCTGTCGATGACGCTCGAGGAGCGGCGCGACCCGACGATCATCGACGGCTCGCGCCGGCGCCGGATCGCGCACGGGTCGGGCACCTCGGTGCAGGCCGTGGGGCAGCTCGTCAAGCAGTTCGGCCAGATGAAGAAGGTCATGCGTCAGCTCTCGCAGGGGAAGATGCCCTCGTTGCAGCAGTTGGTGGGCGGCCGTTAGGTAGGCGCCTGGAAGGCGCCAATCCCATCGAGGTGCCGGCCGGATGCCCGCACTGGCTATCCTCACGCCACTTATGTCCGTACGAGTCCGGCTCACGCGAGTGGGCAGCAAGAAGAACCCGCACTGGCGCGTCGTCGTGGCCGACCAGCGCTCCCCGCGCGACGGCCGCATCATCGAGGCGATCGGGCACTACAACCCGCAGACCGACCCCTCGACGATCGTGATCGACGACGACCGCCTCCAGCACTGGCTCTCTCGCGGGGCGCAGCCCACCAACACGGTCAAGAAGCTGATGAAGGCCCGCCAGAGCGCACCGGCTCCCGAGCCCGAGGCCGCCCCGGCCCCCGAGGCCGAGCCGGAGACCGCCTCCGCCTGAGGCTCGGGCGTGGAGGCGCTCCTCGAGTACCTGGCGCGCTCGATGGTGGACGCGCCCGACGAGGTCTCGGTCGAGTCGTTCGAGGAGGACGACGGCACCCTGGTCCTGGAGCTGCACGTGGCCGAGGACGACACCGGCAAGGTGATCGGCCGCGGCGGCCGCACCGTCGCGGCCCTGCGCACGGTCATGAAGGCCGCATCGGCCCGCGACGGCCGGCGGGTGCTCGTCGACGTGGTCGATTGACCCTCGTCAGCGCCGGGCGCGTCGGCCGCGCGCATGGGGTCGACGGCAGCTTCTACGTGGAGGGCGCGGAGCACCCGCTGCCGGCGGAGACCGCCGTCGAGCTCGCGGGTCGTGAGTGCCACGTCGTCCGCCGCTCGGGCACAGACCGGCGCCCGCTGGTGCGCGTATCGGGGATCGAGTCGCGCGAGGCAGCCGTGGCGGTCCACGGCGAGTCGATCCTGCTCGCCGCCGAGCTCGACCAGGGCGAGTGGCTCGCAACCGACCTGGTGGGGCGCGAGGTGGAGGGCCTTGGCAGGGTCGCGCGGGTGCTCGAGGGCCCCTCCTGCGACGTGCTCGAGCTCGACGACGGCACGCTCGTCCCGTTCATCGAGGACGCGATCCGCAGCGTCGGCGAGGTGATCGAGGTCGACCGGGAGTTCCTCGCGCTGTGAACATCGACGTCTTCACGCTCTTCCCCGGCTGGTTCGACTGGTTCGTGGGCCAGCGCCACGTGACGAATGTCCTCGAG
This sequence comes from Thermoleophilaceae bacterium, assembly GCA_036406475.1. Taxonomy (GTDB): domain Bacteria; phylum Actinomycetota; class Thermoleophilia; order Solirubrobacterales; family Thermoleophilaceae; genus DASXBA01. The sequence goes on from DASXBA010000045.1 coordinate 43,620, forward strand.
GGCGGCAGCTCCTTCGAGACCGTCGACCTCCGGGCCACCACCCCGCTCGGCGCCGGGCAGGTCGACGACACGCCCTACGGCGGCGGCGCCGGGATGGTCCTGCGGGTGGACGTGGTGGAGGCCGCGCTGCAGGGCCGCTACGGGATGGACCCGGTCGAGCTCCCGCGGCGGCGCCGCGTCATCGCCCTGGCGGCGGGTGGCCGCCGCTTCGACGACGCGCTCGCCTCCGAGCTCGCCGAGGAGCCCGAGCTGACGCTGCTCTGCGGCCGCTACGAGGGCTTCGACGAGCGCGTCCACGAGCACCTGGCGAGCGACGTGATCTCGATCGGGCCCTACGTGCTCTCGGGCGGCGAGCCGGCGGCGATGGTGGTCTGCGACGCCGTGATCCGCAAGCTGCCGGGCGCCCTCGGTCACGGGAGCAGCGCCGTGGAGGAGTCCTTCAGCGTGGCGCTGGAGGGCGCCCCGGAGTACCCGCACTACACGCGGCCGGCGGACTGGCGCGGGCACGCCGTCCCCGAGATCCTGCTCTCGGGCGACCACGCGAGGATCCGCGAGTGGCGGTTCGAACAGAGCCGGGCGCGGCGCTAGCCCCGGGAGAAGGCGGCCCGATCGCTACCATTCGCGACCGCGCGGCCGGCACGGCTCGCGCTTTCTTTCGCCCCGCGCGGGCCCGTCTTCACCAATGTCCGGCGTCATCGACAGCCTCGAGCGCGCTCAGCTGCGCCGCGTGCCCTCCTTCCAGGCGGGCGACCGCGTGCGCGTGCACTTCCAGGTCGTCGAGGGCCAGCGCCGCCGCACCCAGGTGTTCGAGGGCGTGGTGCTCAAGCGCCAGGGGCACGGCGCCCGTGAGACGTTCACGGTCCGCAAGCAGTCCTTCGGAGTGGGGGTCGAGCGAACGTTTCCCCTGCATTCGCCGAAGGTCGAGCGCGTGGAGATCGCCAGCCGCGGCGAGGTGAGGCGGGCCAAGCTCTACTACCTCCGCGAGCGCGTCGGCCGCGGGGCACGGGTCCGCGAGCGCCGCTGGGTGGCCGGCGAGGAGGAAGAGGTCTTCGAGACGGGCGCGATGCCGGCAGAGGACGAGGCGGTCCGTCCCGGCGAGGAGGCGCTTGCCGAGGAGGTCGCTGAGCAGCAGGAGCAGGAGCAGGAGGAGCAGGAGGAGGTCGCCGCCGAGCCCTCTGCCGAGGGCGAGGCCGCCCCGGAGGAGGAGGCCCCGGCCGAGCCGGAGGAGGCCCCGGCCGAGGACGCGCCCTCCGAGGACGGCGACCCCGAGCCCGAGTCCTAGCCCGGGCGGCGGCCCGTTCCGGCTCCCACAGTGGCTCGCACCGGCAAGCAGAGCGCCCGCGGCTCACTGGTCGAGCTCGTCACCATCGTTGCCGTGGCGCTCGGCCTGGCGCTCGGCATCCAGGCCTTCTTCGTCAAGCCCTTCCGGATCCCGAGTGAGTCGATGGAGCCGACGCTCGACGTGGGGCAGCGCGTGCTGGTGTGGCGGCTCGGTCTGCGCTACAGCAGCCCGCAGAAGGGCGACATCATGGTCTTCAAGCCGCCGAAGGGCGCCGACGAGAACGCCTGCGGCGTCCCCGGGTTCAACCCCGAGGAGCAGCACGAGGCCTGCCCGCGTCCCACCAAGGCGCGCTCGAACACGAACTTCATCAAGCGGATCGTCGCCACGGGCGGGGACAGCCTGTCGGTCAAGCGCGGCCGTGTCTACATCAACGGGAAGCTCCAGAAGGAGCCCTTCATTCGCCCGAGCGCGGATTGCGGTATCTGCCAGCTGGAGAAGCCGATCAAGATCCCCAAGGGCTACTACTTCATGATGGGTGACAACCGCGGCGAGAGCGCGGACAGCCGCGAGTGGGGGCCAATCCCGAAGAAGTGGATGATCGGGAGAGCCTTCCTGACGTACTGGCCGCCGGGCCGAGTAGGCACGCTCTAAGCGAAAAAGCGGTGCGCGCTTCCGCCGCGCGTCGGCCTATGATCGGCCGCAGAGTGGCGAAACCCACGCGCACCGGCAGGCGGCTCTTCGCCTTCGACCGCGGGCTGGGGAGCCGCTTCGTGGCGGGCGCCGACGAGGCCGGCCGGGGTTCCCTCGCCGGACCGCTCGTGGCTGCGGCGGTGCTGTTCGACCTTGAGCGCCTCACGCTGTCCGACCGGCGCGCCCTCTCGAAGCTGAACGACTCGAAGCAGCACTCCGCCGAGGGCCGCGAGGAGCTCTACCCGCGTGTGCTCCGCGCGGCCGCCCGCTCGACGATCGTCACCCGCTGCGTCCGCGGCATCGACTGCCGCGGGCTGCACGTCACGAACCTCGACGCGCTCCGTTCGGCGCTGCTGAACGTGGCCTGCGACAGCTGTATCTGCCTCGTCGACGGCTTCCGGGTGCCGGAGTTCGGCTTCGAGCAGCGTGCTGTGGTCGACGGCGACTGCCGCAGCGCGGCGATCGCGGCCGCCTCGGTGCTCGCCAAGGTCACGAGGGACCGCTACATGCACCGGGTCGCCGACCGCCACCCCGACTGGGAGTTCGAGAGCAACGTCGGCTACTCGACGCCCGAGCACCGCGCGGCGATCCGCCAGCACGGCGTGTCGCCGATCCACCGGCTCTCCTTCCAGTCGATCGCCTACAACCAGCTGGCGCTCGAGGGCTAGCGGCCTCGGTCGACGTCGCGCGCGCAGCAGCGCTGCGCCGGCCCGCACGGCGGAGCAATCCACCGGCGGCCTCAAAAGGCGCCCTCCATGTGGTCGAGGGCCTGCACGCGGCCGCCGGCGTCGAGGTTGATCCCGACAACGTCGAAGCGCACGTCCCGCGTGCCGCGCACGGGCCCGCGCTCGTGGAGCCACTGGCCCGCCATCCGCCGTAGCTGGGAGCGCTTGCGCGGGCCGACGGCTGCCAGCGGGCCGATCGGGCCGGCTCCGAGTCGCGCCTTCACCTCGCAGAAGACCAGCACGCGCCCGTCGCGCGCAACTATGTCGAGCTCGCCGTAGCGCGTCCGGTAGTTGCGTTCGAGGAGCTCGTAGCCGCGCGCGGCCAGGTGGTCGGCGGCGAGCTGTTCGCCGCGGGCGCCGACGCCTCTGCGCGGGTCGTTCGTCATGACCGGCGACGCTAGGACGCGTCGGCGCACCCGTGGGCGACAGGAGTAACAAGGTCGTTACAGACGAGCCTTTTCCCGTGACCCCGGCGCTCCTAGCTTGCGGGTCGTGCTCGCCAGCGTTGCCACATTCGCCATCGAAGGGATCGCAAGCCGTGAGGTAAGCGTCGAGGTCGACGTTCGCCGCGGGCTGCCCACGTTCACGCTGGTCGGCCTGCCGGACCGGGCGGTCCGCGAGGCGCGGGAGCGCGTCCGGGCGGCGTTGCTCAACTCCGGCCTCGACTTTCCGCAGCAGCGGCTCACGGTCAACCTCGCGCCCGCGCACGTGCGCAAGGCGGGCCCGGGATTCGACCTGGCCATCGCCGTGGGCGTGATGGCGGCCACCGGCCAGGTCCCGAAGCAGCCGCTCGAGTCGTGCGCCCTCTACGGGGAGCTGTCGCTCAGCGGCGAGCTCCGGCGCGGCCGAGGAGCCCTGGCGGTGGCGTTGGGGGCCCGCGACGCCGGCTACGCGCGACTCGCGGCCGCTCCCGGCGACGCCGGCGAGGCGGCGCTCGTATCGGAGGTCGAGGTCATCCCGGTCGAAAGCCTCGAGGACATCGCCCGGCTGCTCAGGGGCGAGCGTCCGGCCGAGAGGGCGAGCCCGCGTCCGCCGCGCCGGCGCGGCCCCGAGGCACGGCTCGACCTCGCCGACGTGCGCGGCCAGGAGGACGCCAAGCGGGCGCTCGAGATCGCCGCGGCGGGCAGTCACAACATGCTGATGGTCGGGCCGCCGGGCGCCGGCAAGACGATGCTGGCGCGGCGGCTGCCCGGCATCCTGCCCCCGCCGAGCTTCGAGGAGGCGCTCGAGATCACGCGCATCGGCAGTGTCGCCGGGATCGGCGGCGGCGAGCTGGTCAGCGAGAGACCGTTCCGCGCGCCGCACCACACGATCTCGCCGCAGGGGTTGACCGGCGGCGGGCTGACGCCGCGGCCGGGGGAGGTCACGCTCGCGCACCGCGGCGTGCTTTTCCTCGACGAGCTTGCCGAGTTCTCGCGGCCGGCGCTCGACGCGCTGAGACAGCCGCTCGAGGAGGGCCGGGTCGAGATCATGCGCGGGCAGCGGACGATCGTCTTCCCGGCGCGGGCGATGGTGGTGGCGGCCACCAATCCCTGTCCGTGCGGCCGCCCCGCGGACGCCTGCAGCTGCGACGCCGTGCTGCTCGGCCGCTACGCGCGCCGGCTCAGCGGGCCTCTGCTCGACCGCATCGACCTCGTCTGCCGGCTCGGGCCGGTCGCTCCGCTCGAGCTCGTGCGTGAGGTCGAGGGCGACGGGACGTCGCGCAGAGTGCGCCGGCGCGTTCTGGCCGCGCGCGAGCGCCAGCAGCGCCGGCTCGAGGGGTCCGGCGCTCTATGCAACGGCGACATGGACGGTCGCCTCACGAGACGGACCGTCCGACTCGGTCGCAGGCTGCGTGCGCGGCTCGCCTCGCTACCGGACCCCGGCCTCCTGAGCGGGCGCGGGCACGACCGCGTGCTGCGCGTGGCGCGGACGATCGCGGACCTCGACGAGCGCGAGGAGGTGGGCGAGCGCGACCTCGACGAGGCGCTGGCGTATCGCCTGGGCGCGGTCGCGGCGGCGGCGTGACCTCCGCCTGCGGCAACTGCCTGCGCCGGGCCCATCTGATCGCGCGGCTCGCGCCGCGGATCGCGGGCGCCCTGCAGGGACCGCGTCCGCCTGGCACGAGCCTCCTCGCCCTGCCCGACGCCCAGCTGATCGCCGCGGTGCTCGGACACCCCGAGCCCGGTGTCCTGGCGTGGCTCGAGGCCTTCGACGCCGTCGCGGCGCGGGCTGCCGTGCGCGAGGCCGACAGCTGGGCGCTGTGCCCTCACGCGTCCGGCTACCCGGCCGGCCTCGGTCAGCTCACCGATCCGCCGGCGGTGCTGTTCGGACGTGGCCGGCAGGAGGCCCTCGAGCAGCTGGCGGAGACGCCGGCGGTGACGATCGTCGGAACTCGTCGGCCCTCTCCGTACGGCTCCGAGATGGCTCACGCCTTCGGGCGCGCGCTGGGAGTGGCGGGCGTAGTCGTGGTGAGCGGCCTGGCGCTCGGCATCGACGGAGACGCCCACCGCGGCTGCGTGGACGCGGACGGCCTCCCGATCGCCGTCCTCGCCGGCGGTCCCGACATCCCCTATCCGAGCCGCCACCGCTGGCTGTACGAGCAGGTCCGCTCGCGCGGCGCGATCCTGTCGGAGTTTCCGCCCGGGCAGCGGGCGTTCCGCTGGAGCTTCCCGGCCCGCAACCGGATCATGGCCGGGCTGGCGGGCACCACGATCGTGGTCGAGGCGGCCGAGCCGTCGGGATCGCTGATCACGGCCGAGTTCGCGCGCGAGCTAGGGCGAACCGTGGGCGCGGTGCCGGGCCGGGTCACGAACCGGATGGCCGCGGGCTCCAACCGGCTGCTCCAGGACGGGGCCGCCGTGATCACCGGCCCCGAGGACGTGCTCGACCAGATCTACGGAGTGGGGGCGAGGCCGCGGCCCGAGCCGCGACTCCCAGACGACGAGGGGCTGCGGGCGGTGCTTACGGCGGTCGAGGAGGTCACCGACCCGGCCGAGATCGCCGCTCGCGCGGGCCTCGACGCAGCGGAGGCGCGCTCCGCCCTCGGGCGGCTCGAGGCCGAGGGCTGGATCGCCCGGGATGCGCTCGGCGGATATGAGCGGCGGGTGCTGTGAGGGCGCCTATGCTCAGCGGCCGTGAACGGAGCCCTCCCGCCACGCGTGCTCTCGATCGCCGGCTCGGACTCGGGCGGCGGCGCCGGCATCCAGGCGGACCTCAAGGCGTTCGCCCGCTGCGGTGTGCACGGGATGACCGCGATCACCGCGGTCACCGCGCAGAACACCGCGGCGGTGACCGGCGTCTATCCGCTCCCGCCGGAGGCGATCGTCGAACAAGTGAGAGCGGTGGCCGACGACATCGGCGTCGACGCCGTAAAGACCGGAATGCTGGGCGATGCTGCCACGATCGCTGTGGTGGAGCGGGCGCTCGACCTGGTGGCGGAGGCGCCGCTGGTGGTCGACCCGGTGATGGTCGCCGAGAGCGGCGCCCGCCTGCTCGAGGAGGACGCCGAGCAGGCGCTGCGCGCGCTGTTGCCGCGCGCGGCCGTGGTCACGCCGAACCTCGCCGAGGCGGCGGTCCTGGCGCGGCTCCCCGAGGGCACGGACCCGGAGCGGCTCGCGCGAGCGGTGCGCGAGCTCGGTTCGGCCGCCGTCGTCGTCACCGGCGGGCACCGGGAGCCGGCGGCAGACGTCTTCTTCGACGGCGACCGGCTCGAGGAGATCCCGGGGCCGCGCCACGAGCTCGGCGCGGCGCACGGCTCGGGCTGCACGCACTCGTCGGCGCTCGCGGCCCACCTGGCGCTCGGCTACGAGCCGGTCGAGGCGGCCAGGCGCGCCAAGCAGATCGCCTCGGAGGCGGTCCGCAACGGGCTGCGCGGGCTCGGCAGCGGGGCGGGTCCGGTCGACGTGCTCGCGGAGCGCTAGAGCGGCGCGCCCTCGGCCGCGAGCCAGCCGGCCACCGGCTCCGGCGGCCTGCCGTGGAACTCGGCGCGGGCCGCCAGGCGCAGCAGTTCCTCCCGCCCCTCGGGCAGCTCGTCGCGGCGGAATGCAAGGTAGGTGGCCACCGCCGCGGCCATCACCACGGCGGGGTCCTCGTCCTGCGGGTCGATCGCGCCCTTGTTCTCGGCGATCGTCTCCTCGACGTGCTCCTCGGCCGTGACCGGCTCGTCGCTGTCCTCGAATCGGGAGAGGAACTGAGCCAGCCCCTCGTTGGCCCCTTCGGGGTCACAGGCCGTGACGGCGCGGTGGACGACGTCGAACAGCGTCGGCACTGGCGGCTCGGTCGGCATTGGGCGTGCCTACCCGAAGGGGCCGAGCACAAACGCGTGGCATAATCGGTTGCCGATGAGGTTCCTCCGCATGAAGCCGGGGCACGGCGAGATGCTCGTGGCCGAGGGCGACCCGCGGGTCGCCGAGGACGAGGAGCGGCTCGTGGAGGAGTTCCGGCGCCAGCTCGACGAGGGGATGTGGGCCGCGGTGCCCACGACTCGTGCCGGGAGCGGCCGCCGCGAGGCCCTGATGGTCAAGGATTACGCGGACATCCCGGTCGAGGCGGAGCGGGTGATCTTCTTCCCGCGGGCCTCGGGCGGCTGAGCCTCAAACGATGCTGCCCGCCCTGCTCTCGCTGGCCCTGATTGGTCTCGTTCTGGCGCTGCCGCTCCTGTCGCGGCAGGCGGGGCGCTGGCGCAAGGCGCACGAGGCACGTCGCGCCGCCCGCAGCGGTCCGCTCGACATCCCGCTCTACGACCCGGGCCGCGAGCGCCGCGCCGAGCAGCGCGCCCGCGAGCTGCTGCGCTCGTGCGTGAACGACGAGGAGTGGGGGATGTACCGCGACCTGGGCTTCATCCGGGTTCGCGGCAAGCACTCCCGCCGCGGCGCCGACTCGGAGCGCGGCCCCGCATACGCCTACCTGGTCTACCCGCACAAGCCGATCGTCGCGTTCGTGCCGGAGAGCGGCCGCCTCCTCAGCGAGTACTGCGTCGAGTTCCCGGACATGACCGGCGACGGCGGCCGCTCGCGGCTGCCCGCGTCGGACGACGTGCTCGCCAAGTGGATGGCTCTCACCTCCGACGAGCGCCGGGTGATCCGCCGGGCGAACATGCACCTGGTCGGCCGCCAGCTCGACCCCGCCCGGGTGCGGCGCGACCTCTGGCGGCTCGCCGAGTGGGAACGCCGCCGCGGTCAGCATCCCCAGACCGCCGCCGGCCACCAGTGAGCAGCGACCCACGCGGTCGCAGCCGGGTCATCCTCGACGGCCCGGACCGCGCCCCGGCGCGCGCCTACCTGAAGGGCATCGGCTTCGACGAGGAGGCGCTCAGCAAGCCGATCGTCGGTGTCGCCAACACCTGGACCGAGACGATGCCCTGCAACTTCCACCTGCGCGCCCTGGCCGCGCGGATCAAGGACGGCGTCAGAGCGGCGGGCGGGACGCCGATGGAGTTCAACACCGTCGCCATCTCGGACGGGATCACCATGGGCACGGAGGGCATGAAGACCTCGCTCGTGAGCCGCGAGCTGATCGCCGACTCGATCGAGCTCGTCGCGCGCGGGCACATGTTCGACGCGGTGGTCGCGCTGAGCGGCTGCGACAAGACCATCCCCGGCTGCGTGATGGCTCTCGCCCGGCTCGACGTGCCGAGCGTGATGCTCTACGGCGGCTCGATCGCACCCGGCCGCTGGCGCGGCAAGGACGTGACGATCCAGGACGTCTTCGAGGGAGTCGGCGCCCACGCCGCGGGCGACCTGAGCGACGACGAGCTCACCGACCTCGAGAACCACGCCTCACCCGGCGCCGGGGCCTGCGGCGGCCAGTACACGGCCAACACGATGGCCATGGCCTTCGAGGTGCTCGGCATCTCTCCGATGGGCAGCGCGATGGTGCCGGCGGAGAACGGCAGGAAGGGCGACGTCGCGGAGGAGGTGGGCCGGCTGGCGATGGAGCTGCTCGAGGCCGAGCGCACGCCCAGCGAGATCATCACCAAGGAGTCGCTCGAGAACGCGATCGCGGCGGCGGCGATGTCGGGCGGGTCGACCAACGTCGTGCTGCACCTCCTGGCCGTGGCCCGCGAGGCCGGTGTGCCGCTCTCCATCGACGACTTCGACCGGATCGCCTGGGAGACGCCGCTGCTCGCCGACCTCAAGCCGGGCGGGCGCTTCGTGGCCGTCGACCTCTATGAGGCCGGCGGCGTCCCCGTCGTGATCAAGCGGCTCAAGGAGGCCGGGCACCTGAACGAGGACGCGCTGACGGTCACGGGGCAGACGATCGGCGAGGTTGCGGACGCGGCCGAGGAGACCGAGGGGCAGGAGGTGGTTCGATCGCTCGACAGGGCGCTCAAGCCCAACGGCGGCTTCGCGATCCTGCGCGGCAACCTCGCGCCCGAGGGCTGCGTCGTCAAGCTGGCCGGCCACGAGCGCACGGAGCACAGCGGCCCGGCGCGCGTCTTCGAATCCGAGGAGGACGCGTTCGCCGCCGTTAAGGCGAAATCGATCGAGGCCGGCGAGGTGATCGTGATCCGCAACGAGGGGCCGGTCGGCGGCCCCGGCATGCGCGAGATGCTCGGCGTCACGGCCGCGCTGGTGGGGGAGGGACTGAGCGATTCGGTGGCCCTCCTCACCGACGGCCGCTTCTCCGGCGCCACCCACGGCTTCATGGCCGGCCACGTCGCGCCCGAGGCGCCCAAGAGGGGCCCGATCGCGGCCGTGCGGGACGGCGACACGATCACCTTCGACGTCGCGAGCCGCGAGCTGCGGCTGGAGATCCCCGAGGACGAGCTCGAGCGGCGGCTCGAGGCCTACGAGCCACGGCCGGCCAAGTACGCGAACGGCGTCCTCGGCAAGTACGCGCACCACGTCAGCTCGGCTGCCGAGGGCGCGATCACCACGTGAGCCTCGCCTATCCGGGCGAGAGCCCGGAGTACCGCGAGGCGCGCAACCGCCTGCTCGAGCGGGAGGTCGAGCTTCGCCGCCAGATGGAGGAGCTTGCGGAGGCCAGGCGCGCCCTGCCGCCGGGAGGGCCGATCCCCGAGGACTACGTCTTCGAGGGGCCGCACGGCGAGGTGCGGATGTCGGAGCTGTTCGCGCCCGGCAAGGACTCCCTCGTGATCTACAGCTTCATGTTCCCGCGCGACCCCGGTGACGACCGCCCCGGCGAGCGCGACGGCGCCTGCCCTTCATGCGTTGCACTGCTCGACCAGCTCGACGGCACCGCGGAGCACGCCGCGCCGTTGCTCAACTTCTACGTAGTCGCCAAGGCGCCCTACGAGCGGGTGGGCGCCTTCGCCCGCGAGCGCGGCTGGCGCCGGCTGCGGCTCCTGTCCTCGGGCGGTAACAGCTACAACCGCGACTACCTCGCCGAGACGGCAGAGGGCCACCAGCGGCCGATGCTCAACGTCTTCCATCGCGACGAGGACGGAATCCGGCACTTCTGGGGGTCGGAGCTCTTCTACGCGCCCACCGAGGCGGGCCAGGACCCCCGCCACGTGGCCACGCTCGAGCCCGTGTGGAACATGCTCGACCTCACACCGGAGGGACGGCCTCCGGACTGGGACGAACAGCTGAGATATTCCTGAGACCGGCGTAAGATCGGTCCATGGCAGACATGCACCGGCGCCATGCGCTGATCGAGGCGCCGATCGAGGACGTCTGGGACGTCGTCAGCGACCCGAAGACGCATCCCGACTGGTGGCCGGAGGTGACCGCGGTGCGCGCGGACGGCGACGTGGGGGAGGGGGACGAGTACATGCGGACCGAGCGCCGCTTCGGGTTCCTCGACCAGGTCGACGGCGCCTGGGTCGTCGAGCGGATGGACCATCTGAAGGAGGCCCACTTCCGCTGCACGATCTCCGGCGCCTACGCGCGCTTTGCGCTGACGCCCGCCCAGGACGAGACCTTCGTCGAGGCAGAGGTGGGGATGCTCCCGCCGAACGCGCGCTGGCGCGTGGCCCGACCGATCCTCCAGCTCACGTTCAACCGCTGGCTGCGGGAGCTGCTCGACGGCCTCCCGAGCGTCGTCGAACGCAGGAAGACGGCCGCTTAGGCCGCCTGGCTCTCGCCCTCGACCGGCTCCTTGTCCTCCGCCGGGCCCTTCTCGGCGACGAACTCCATCAGCAGGTCGTTGAACGCGCGCGGGCGCTCGGCCATCGGCACGTGGCCGGTGTCCTTCATCACGACCTTGCGACTGTCGGAGATGAGGCGCTCGTACTCGTTCGCGTCGTGCACCGAGATCACCGAGTCGTTCTCGCCCCAGACGATCAGCGTCGGAGCGTCGATCTCCTGCAGGCGGTCGCGGAAGTCATAGACGAGGTTCGCGCGGAGGGCAGCCTGGAAGCCGGGCTTGCCGGCGCCCTTCATCAAGCCCTCCCAGGCCAGGTCAGCGGCGAGCCGGCCCGGGTGTCGCGCGACGAGGAGAAGCGCCCCGTGCCGGGTGCCGGGCCGGCGCGCGATCTGGCGCTGGCGCGCCGCGGTGTAGGCGACGATCACGGCCGCGATACGGCCCGTCAACAGCGCGGGCGCCCGGTAGACGTTCGCGCTGCTGATTCCCGCGGCGGAGACGAGCACGAGCCGTTCCACCCGCTCGGGGTAGCGGATCGCCACCTCCGAGGAGATGAAGCCGCCCATCGAGTTGCCGACCACGACGGCGGGGCCGAGGTCCAGGTGCTGGCAGAGGGCCTCGACGCAGCGGGCGTAGTTCGAGATCGAGATCTCGGCGCGGGGCATCTCCGAGAGGCCGAACCCCGGCAGGTCGAGCGCGATCACGCGCCGCTCCTGCGCCGCCCGCGGGATGTTCTCGAGCCAGTTCTGCCACTGGCCGCCCAGCCCGTGCACGAACACGATCGGCTCGGCGTCGCCCTCGCCGATGTCCACGTAGTTGACCATCGAGCCGTGGATCTCGGCCTTGCGCAGATGCGCCGGCCAGTCGACCTCGCGCCAGCTCGGCTCCGCCGTAACGCCGTACTCGCTGTCCGCATGTCGCGCCTGCCACGGCGTCGTCGGACGCGCCCCGGAGGCGAATACCCTGGCCATCGCGCGTAAACCTACATGGCACGCATAGCGATAGACATCGATTCCACCCTCCACCACTACTGGGACCTGCTCCAGCGGGTGGCCCGCGAGCGCTACGGGGTCGACCTGCCCTACGAGGAGCAGCGCGACTGGGGGATCACGGCGCTCGAGCGCGACGCGCTGGTCCACTGCGTGGAGGAGACCCACTCGGACGAGAACATCGAGGCGGGCGTGCCCTATCCGGCCGCGGTCGAGACGGTCCGCGCCTGGCACGAGGCCGGTCACTGGATCCACATCACGAGCCACCGCCGCACCAGCACCGCCGAGGCCACGGCCCGCTGGCTCGAGGCGATCGACCTGCCCTACGACGACCTCTACTGCTCTTTCGACAAGGTGAGCCGCTGCGCCGAGCTCGGCATCGACGTGTTGATCGACGACAGCCCGATCAACATCGGCCGCGCCCGCGCCCGGGGAATAACTCCCGCCACGATCATCCACCCCTGGAACGAGGGCCTCGTGGCCAACGACGGCGTGATAGGCGGTCGCGACTGGACCGAGCTACGCGAGAACCTGGACCCGTTCCTGAGGCCTCCGGACTGAGGCCTCCGGACTGAACGCGGCCCGGCGCTCGGCGAGCACGAACGCCAGCGCCTCGACGCAGCGCGCGTCGAACGCGGTTCCGGACTCTCTGGCGAGCAGCTCGAAGGCCTGGGTCTCGGTCCACGCCGGCCGGTAGACGCGGTCGGACACGAGGGCGTCGAAGACGTCGCACACGGCGAGCATGCGCGTCTCGCGGTCGAGCTCCTCGCCGTTACGGCCGCGGGGATAGCCGCTCCCATCCAACCGCTCGTGATGGTCGAGCACCAACCGCCGCACCTGGTCCGAGAATCCGCCCAGCTCGACGACCAGCTGCTCGCCGCGCTCGGGATGAAGCGCGATCACGTCGCGCTCCTCGTCGGTCAGCGGTCCCGGCTTCTTCAGAATCGCGTCGGGGGTCGAGAGCTTGCCGATGTCGTGCAGCAGGCCGCCGATCGCCAGATCGCGGAGGCGGCCGGGGGAGAGGCCCATCCGCTCGCCCATCAGCACGGCGAGCGTCGCCACCCGGCGGGTGTGCCCCTCGGTGTACTCGTCCTTCTCGGCGAGCCGGACCATCAGGGCGCGCACGCGGGTGCCGAGGAACGCCTCCTCGCGGGCGACGAGGTCGGCGGCGCGCAGGTCGCCCGTAAGCGGGCGCGACTGGGCGCCGCGGTGCAGGTCGAGCGCCACGGGCCCTCCCACGAGCAGGACTCCCGCGACCTCCACGCCGTGCCCGGCCCACCATGCCCACACCCACGGCTGATCGAGCAGCTGGGGGATGAGCGCGACCCCGAGCCAGACCGTCCCGATCACGATCAGGAGGTCCGCGAACCTCCGCGTGAGGATCCAGGTCCTCACGGCACGAACGGCGAGGCTCGCGAAGAGCGCGAGGCAGACGACGAGGGTGGCTATGGCCAGCGGCCCGCCCGGTTCCGGAAGCTCGGGGACGTTCTGCACTGCGCTCATCCCCAGGGCGCCGAGAACTGCGATTGCCGACAGAACGGCGGCCTCGAACCAGAGCAGGGCGCGGACGTGGTCCGGCCGGCGCAGAGGCGCCACGGCCGCCATCGTGAGGATGATCGCGCCGACCGGAAGGGAGGCCGCTCCCGCCAGGGCGCTCAGCGCGTCGTTCTCGCCGACGAACACGTCCTCGGTGGCGATGCCGTGCACGGCGAGAAGCCCGGACATGGCCGCGAATGCCGTGCCGACCAGGACTGCGCGGCCGTCCGCTCGCCGGGCGCCGACCACGGTGACGGCGATCGCGGCCCAGCCGGCGAGGGTCGAGATGGCGACGACGGCGACGAAATGGGCCGTGTAGCCGATCGGCGCCCTGCCCGTCCCGGCGAGCGAATGCAGGATCGCGACCGGGAGCGCCGCGCTCGCCGCCACCATCAGGAGAATCGAGCCAAGACGGGCTCGAAGGACCCGCTCCATCACAACACCTTCGTTATCGGCTGAAACGCCGTTGAGGGTTAGGCGGCGTACCCGAAGCGCTCGAGCAGCGGGATCTCGTGGATCTGCGGCGGCTGCAGGTGATCCCACAAGATCCCATCGGGCCGCCGGTATGCCCCGTCCACCTCGATCACGGCGCGCGGCGTGGCCACGAGGTTGACCGGGATGTCGTGGCCGGTCATCAGCAGGTTCTCGCGCAGGATCTGGATCGGGTGGACGGTGGTGGCGACGAGCGTCCGCCGATCGATCCTGCCCGCCTCCGACAGCAGGCCGTACTCGAGGTCGGAGAAGCCGCCGCCCTTGCCCAGCCGCGCGCCCTTGAGGTTCACGCCGACGGAGCCGGTGAGCACCAGGTCGAGCTCCGGGACCTCGTCCAGGTCGATCACCTTGCCGTGCTTGAGCGCGCCCTTGATCGTGGCCGCCTCGCGGACCTCCTCGTCGCTCAGCTTGCGCGGGTCGAGCAGGCGGAACGGGTGCTGGTCGCGGAGGCGCGGCACCGCCATGACGAGCGTCTTTCCCTGGTCGAGCGCCAGCCGGCGCGCGTGGGTCTGGGGCGAGTCGGGGTTGGCCTTGATCGTCTCGGCGTTCTGCCAGGCGGAGTGACGGGCGAGCCGCTCGGCGGCTGCCTTGGCGCCCGCGAAGTTGGGGATCCGCCCCTCCGCGCCCGGAAAGCGCGAGACGCCCTCGCGATCCATCGATCGCCATACATCCCGCCTGACCACGTCCTTCGAGCGCACGGCGATCCATCCTGCCAGAATCGAGCGGGATGGCGGAGGCAACTCGCACCAGGCTCAGCGTGCGCGAGGAGGAGGCGTCCACGACGGTCCTCCCGGCACTGCGCGACGACGACCTGCGCGCCTACCTGCCGGGCGTCGAGCACGAGCGCCAGCTCACCGACTGGGGCCGCTCCGAGCGCGTCGAGGGCTTCTTCGACCAGACGCTCGTCGAGTTCTTCTACCGCTACTGGTTCCGCGCCGAGGTCGAGGGGATCGAGAACGTGCCCTCGAACGGCGGCGCGCTGCTCGTCTCGAACCACTCGGGGGCGCTTCCGCCGGACGCCGCGATGATCACCAAGGCGATCCGCGAGGAGCACCCGCACGGGCGGCCGCTGAACATCACCGTCGAGCACTTCTTCAAGGGCTATCCCGGATTCTCGATGCTGATCCCCAAGATCGGCTGCGTGGCGGCACACCCCGCCAACGTGCACCGGCTGCTCTACGACGAGGAGGAGCTCGTGCTCGTCTTCCCCGAGGGGCGCAAGGGCACCGAGAAGCTCTACAAGGACCGCTACCGGCTGCGCCGCTTCGGCCGCGGCGGCTTCGTGGAGGCCGCCATGCGCGCCCAGGCGCCGATCGTCCCGGTCTGCGTGGTTGGGGCCGAGGAGGCCGCTCCCGTGTTCGCCCAGCTCGGTCTGCTCAAGCGGATGACCGGGCTGCTCTACTTCCCGATCACGCCGACGTTCCCGCACCTCGGGCTCCTCGGGATGCTCGGCTACCTGCCGGCGAAGTTCAAGATTCGCTTCCTCGAGCCCATCCGCTTCGACGAGCCGGGCCTGTTCGAGGACAAGGCGCTCGTTCAGACGATGGCCCACGAGATCCGCTCCCGGATCCAGGAGAACCTCTGGGACATGCTCCGCAAGCGCAAGTCGGTGTGGTTCGGCTGATGCCCTCGCGGCGGATCCTGGTCACCGGGCTGTCCACCTACTGGGGCGGGCGGCTGGCGCAGGCGCTCGAGGCCGAGCCGGAGGTCGAGGCGATCATCGGCGTCGACAACGAGGAGCCGGTCGTCGAGCTCGAGCGGACGGAGTACGTCAAGGTCGGCGCCCAGCACGCGCTGCTCAGGCGGGTTGTCGAGGCCGCGGAGATCGACACGGTGGTCGACACCCGGCTCGTGGTGGACTCGGCCACCACGAGCCCGGCCAAGGCCCACGAGAACAACGTCATCGGGACGATGAACATCCTGGCCGCCTGCAGCGGCCCGGACACGCCCGTGCGGAAGTTCATCTTCAAGTCGTCGGCCCACTACTACGGGGCCGAGCAGGACGATCCCGCCTTCTTCGACGAGACAATGGGCCGCCCGCACCCGCCCCGGACGCCGATCGAGCGCGACATCGTCGAGGCGGAGGCGTCGGTCAACGAGTTCGCCGAGAAGCAGCCCGGCGCGTCGGTCACGATCCTGCGCTTCTCGAACGTGCTCGGGCCGGACGTGCGCACGTCGCACATCCGCCTCCTCTCGCTGCCGGCCGTGCCGATGATCCTGGGCTTCGACCCGCGCTACCAGTTCGTCCACGAGGACGACGTGGTCCACACGCTCGAGCACGCCGTCAAGGGCACGCGGCCGGGACTCTTCAACATCGCCGGCGACGGCGTGCTCGCGCTGAGCGAGGTCGCCGGGCTTCTCGGCAAGCCCTACGCGCCGGTCCTGCCGCCCTGGGGTACGGGGCTCGCCGCGGCGGTCCTACGCCGCGCCGGCATCCGGATCTCGCCGGAGATGCTCAACCAGCTCCGCTTCGGCCGCGGTGTCGACAACCGCCGCTACAAGGCCACGGGCTTCCGCTACCGCTACACGAGCCGCGAGGCGGTCTTGAAGCTGGGGGAGCACATGCGGCTGCACCCGATCGTCCGCGGGGCGCAGGAGCCCTACCGCTACGAGCGCGAGGTGGAGGAGTTCCTCCGCTGGAGCCCGCACGTGCGCGGCGCCGGGGCCAAGCAGTCGCCGCTCGGCCGCGACCAGCTCGCCGAGCTCCGGCGCCTGCTCGACGCCTACGCCGACACCGCGCGCCTCGACGAGACCCGCTCCGAGGTGCCCGGCCCGGAGCCCGAGCCGGAGCCGGAGCCGCCCCCGGAGCCGCGGCCCGAGCCCGAGCCCCCTGCCTCCCCGGTGGAGCAGTACGACGGGCTTGCCGCGGAGGAGGTCATCTCCCTGCTCGGCTCGCTCGATGCGGCCGACCTCGCCGTGCTGCGCGCCTACGAGGAGGCCAATTCCTCTCGCGAGAGCGTGCTGGGCGCGATCGACTCGGTGCTCGCGCGCTCACCCGCCCCGCACGCCTGATTGCAGGCATTTTCCGGTCCGTACGTCCTGCCTTCTACACTGACGCGGGGCCCCAATGCGGCAGAGATCGTTCATTCTTGTCGCCGTCACCGTGGCGATCCTGATCGTGGGCGCGGTAGCGGCTTACGCCTACGACTCGTCACGCGACGACACGATCGCCAAGGGCGTGACCGTGGCCGGAGTCGACGTAGGCGGCATGAGCGTCGGCGAGGCCAAGGCCAAGCTCAACCACGAGCTGGCGGGCTCGCTCCAGAAGCCGGTCACCATCGACTTCCGCAAGCGCCACTTCAAGCTGACCGCGAAGCGAGCCGAGCTGCGCGCGGACGTCGACGGGATGGCCAACGAGGCGCTCCAGCGGAGCCGCGACGGCACCATCATCAGCCGCGTCGCCCGCGACATCACCGGCGGCGAGGAGGACGCGCAGGTGCCGGCCGAGGTCCACTACTCGACCGCGGCGGTCTCCAAGTTCGTCAGCAACGTCAAGAAGTCGCTCGATCGCCCGGCCCAGGACGCCACGCTCAACTTCCCGACGCTGACCAAGGTCAAGGAGCACGACGGCCTCACCGTCGACGAGGCCGGCCTCCAGGAGCGCGTCGAGCAGGCGATCACGCTCCCCGGAGCCGGTCGCAGCGCGACCGTCCCGGTCCGGGTGAAGAAGCCCAAGGTCACCCGCGCCCAGCTCGCGAGCAAGTACCCGACCCTGATCGTGGTCCAGCGCGACGCCTTCCGGCTGACGCTCTACAAGAAGCTCAGGCAAATCCACTCGTACACGATCGCCGTCGGCCAGGTGGGCCTCGAGACCCCGGCCGGCATCTACCACATCCAGAACAAGGAAGTGAACCCGTCCTGGCACGTGCCCAACAGCGCCTGGGCGGGCTCCCTCGCCGGCACCACCGTCCCGCCCGGCCCCGACGACCCGATCAAGGCCCGCTGGCTGGGCATCTTCGACGGCGCCGGAATCCACGGCACCGACGAGCTCTACTCCCTGGGCAGCGCCGCCTCCCACGGCTGCATCCGGATGGCGATTCCGGA